>DASYEM010000115.1:0-27650 GCA_036499025.1 Parvibaculum sp.
GACGACGACGCACAAGTCGCTGCGCGGCCCGCGGGGCGGGCTCATTCTTTGCCGCGAGCGTTTCGCCAAGAAGATCGACGCGTCGGTCTTTCCCGGATTGCAGGGCGGGCCGCATATGAACCAGGTCGCCGCCGCCGCGACGACGTTCCGGCTCGCCGCCCTGCCCGCTTTCCGCAGTTACGCCGCGCAGGTTCTCGCCAACGCCAGGGCGCTTGCCGCCGCGCTCACCGCGCGGCAGGTGAAGCTCGTCACCGGCGGCACCGACAATCATCTTCTTGTGCTCGACACGATGCAGAGTTTCGGCATCGATGGCGGACACGCGCAGGACGCGCTCGACCGTGTCGGCCTTACCACCAACAAGCAGGTGATCCCCGACGATCCGCTGCCGCCGATGCGGCCTTCGGGCGTGCGGCTCGGCACGCCCGCGGCGACGGCGCGCGGCATGGGCCTCGCGGAGATGGAGGAGATCGCGGCGATCATCGCCGAGACGCTTGGCGCGCAGGGCGATGCGGGCACGGAGGCGGCACTGGCGGCGCGGACGCTGGCGTTAACGTCAAGATTTCCAGTGCCTGGGCTTTAGCTTCCAAAGAGAAGCTGTCACCCCGGCCTTGTGCCGGGGTCCAGGAGCTGCACGTTCGGAATTTGACGCCCTGGATCCCGGGACAAGCCCGGGATGACATTCTGTATTTGAAGGGACCTTCCTTATATAACGCACCAGCAGACGCGTTGCGCATCAGGAGACAGATCATGGACATCGGCTTTATCGGATTGGGTTTGATGGGGCGGGCAATGGCCGCCAATCTTTTGAAAGCCGGCCACGAAGTGCGCGTCTGGAACCGTTCGCCCGCTGCGGCCGACGAGATGGCAAAGCTCGGCGCGACCCGCGTCGCCACGGCGGCGGAAGCGTTTCGCGGCGATGCCGTCATCACCATGCTCGCCAATGACGAGGCCGTGCGCGCGACGCTGATCGATGGCGGATTGCTCGACGCCGCGCGCGGCACGGTGCATGTCAACGCCGCGACGATTTCGGCGGCCTTATCGAAGGAGCTGACGGCGCTGCATAAGGCGGCGGGTGTCGGTTACATCGCCGCGCCCGTCTTCGGGCGGCCCGATGTGGCCGAGGCCGGGAAGCTCAACATCGTCGCCGCCGGTGCGCCAGATGCGCTGGCCCGCGTGCAGCCCTTGCTCGATGCGATGGGACAGAAGACATGGGCCGTGGGCGACGATCCGGTGCGCGCCAATGTCGTCAAGATCGCGGGCAATTTCATGATCGCCGCCGCCATCGAGACGATGGGCGAGGCGACCGCGCTTTGCCGCAGCTACGGCGTCGAGACGGAGGCGTTTCTCGACATTCTCACCAATACGCTTTTCGCCTCGCCGGTCTTCAAGGGCTATGGCGCGATCATTTCGGAGAAGCGTTACGAGCCTGCGGGCTTTCCGCTGCCGCTCGGCTTCAAGGATGTCGGCCTCGCGCTGAAGGCGAGTGAGGAGGCGCATGTGCCCATGCCCTTCGCAGGCGTGTTGCGCGATAGTTTTCTCGATGCGCTGGCGCAGGGCAATCCCGACAAGGACTGGGCCTCCATCGCCGAGGTCGCGCATCGTCGCGCGGGCCTCAAGGACTAGCCGCCGAGGACGCTCCGCAACTCGGTCTGCATCATCCGGCGATATTCGATCATCAGCCGGTCGCCCTCTTCGCGCTCGACCGCGATGGCGAGACGCACCGCCGCGCCGGACAATTGCATCAGCAGAAAGCATGCCGTTTCGGCGCGCGCATGGTTGGCGGGCTCTACCAGAAATTTCAACGCCTCGAAAACGATGCGGCCGTTTTCGCGGCTGTCCTCGATGTCGATTTCCTGCAACGCCTTGTCCGATTGCGTGCCCGACCAGATGTCGCGCACCACGGGCTCATTGATGAAGGTCGCGTAATAGCCTTCGAGGATCGCGTCGACGCGGATGAGCGCATCGGCGCCGCTCTCGACGCCCGCGAAACCTTCACGCAGCCCCTCGCGCACCCGCTCCATGAAGCGCAAGGCCAGCATGCGCAGGATCGCCGCCTTGTCCGGGAAATACTGATAGAGCGAGCCGATGGGAATACCCGCCCGCGAGGCCACTTCGGTCATGCGCACCGTGTCGCTGCCGGTCTCGGCGATGAGTTCGGTGGCGGCGGCGAGAATGCGCTCGACGCGGGCTTTGGCGCGTTCCTGCGTCGGCTGGCGGCGGGCGGCGGTCATGCGATTTTCAGAATCCTCTTGCGGCGAAATCGAGGGAGGTTTATCACATATTTCAAATGTGAGGATTACTCATTTATTGGAGAGCGAGACATGGCGACGAATGCGGGTCCGGTTTGCGTCGTCGGCGGAGGCCCGGCGGGCCTGGCGCTGGCGCGCAGCTTCAAGGCGCTGGGCATTCCCTTTGACATCTATGAGCGCCATTCCGATGTCGGCGGGCTTTGGGACCAGTCCAATCCCGGCTCGCCCGTCTACAACTCGGCGCATTTCATCTCGTCGAAAACCCAGTCGCATTACATCGACTACGACATGCCGGAAGACTACCCGGATTATCCGTCGAACAAGCAGATCCACGCTTACATGCGCGGCTTTGCCGATGCTTACGGTTTGCGCGAACACATCCGCTTCAACACCGCCGTCGAGACGGCGGCGCGCGACGGTGCGGGCTGGAACGTGACGCTGGCGACCGGCGAAACGAAACGCTATGCCGCCCTCGTCTGCGCGACCGGCACCAATTGGCATCCCTCCATGCCCTCCTATCCCGGCACGTTCACCGGCGAGATGCGCCACGCCAGCACCTATCGCTCGATGGACGAATTCAAGGGCAAGCGCGTTCTCATCATCGGCGCGGGCAATTCCGGTTGCGACATCGCCTGCGACGCCGCGCAATCCGCCGACAAGGCTTTCATCAGTCTCCGGCGCGGCTATCACTTTATCCCGAAGCACATTTTCGGTATTCCCGCCGACGTCTTCGCGCATAACGGCCCGCAACTGCCGATGTGGCTGACGCAGCGCATTTTCGGGCCGATGCTGCGGCTGCTGAACGGCGACGTGACGCGGCTCGGATTGCAGAAACCCGATCACAGGATTTTCGAAACCCATCCGATCCTCAACACGCAGCTTCTGCATTTCCTCGGCCATGGCGACATCAAGGCGAAGCGCGACGTCGCGCGCTTTGACGGCAAGACCGTGCATTTCAAGGACGGCACGTCGGAAGAAATCGACCTCGTGCTCTGCGCCACCGGCTACACATGGAAGGTGCCTTATATCGACGCCGCCCTCTTCGAATGGAAAGGCGGCAAGCCCGATCTCTACATGAACCTCTTCGCGCGCAAGACGCCGGGGCTTTATGCGCTGGGCTACATGGAAACCAATGGCGGCGCCTACAAGCTTTTCGACGAGATGGCCGATCTCATCTCGCAGGTCATCCTCGCCCGCGCCAAAGGCGGCGAGGCGGCGAAGGGCGTCGACGCGCTGATCGCCACCGATCGCCCCGATCTCACAGGCGGCATCAACTTCGTCGGCTCGGATCGCCATGCGACCTATGTCGAGATCGACGCTTACCGCAGGCAGATGACAAAGGTACGCAAGCGTTTCGGCTGGGCGGAACTCAAAGACGGCATTTTCGGTCGCCTGCGCACCGGCGCGGCAAAGGCGGCGGCGGAATGAAGAAAGCTCTCATCACCGGCGGCGGCGGCGCGATTGCCGCCGAAATCGCCACACGGCTCGACAAGCGCGGCTATACGTTGATCCTCGCCGACATCAATGAAGCGCGCATGGCGCAAGTGGCTAAAAGCCTCTCGCGCCCGGCAGTGACGATCCGCGCCGATCTTTCGACGCGCGAGGGCGTCGCGGCGCTCGCCTCTCTCATCGAGGCCGAGCATTCCGATCTCGCGCTTCTCGTCAACAATGCGGGCTATGTCGAGCCCGGCGACGCCGCCGACCTTAAACCCGACGTCCTCGAACGCCATATCGCCATCAACCTCGTCGCACCGATGCAACTTGCAAGCGTCGCGGCGCGCCTCATGCGGGCGCGCAAAAGCGGCGACATTCTCTCCATCGTCTCGATGGGTGGCATCATCGCGCTGAAAGGCAGCGCCGCCTATGCCGCCTCGAAATTCGGACTGCGCGGATTTCAGACCTCGATCCGCTCTGAACTCGCACCGCATGGCGTGCGCGTCATGGGCGTCTTCCCGAGCGGCGTCGATACGCCGATGCTGCGTTACGAGGCGCAGCACAGCAGCGGCTCGGCGCTCAACTTCGTCGGCAAGGTCTTCACGGCGGCGGAAGTCGCGGACGCCTGCATGCGCGCGCTCGACAGCGGCAAGCTCGAAACCTATGTACCTTATGGCGACAGCCTGACATCGCGTTTCGTCGGCGCATTTCCCTGGCTGATTGAAAAGATTTTGCCGATGTTCGAGAAGTCAGGCGAAAAAGGCCGCGCGAAGTTTCGGGCCGAGCGCGGGATTTAAGGCGGAGTCCTTTCTCCAAATTCCGCTGTCACCCCGGGCTCGTCCCGGGGTCCAGTAGCGGTTAGCTCCGAACGAGCGGCCCCTGGACCCCGGCATAAAGCCGGGGTGACATTCGATATGTGTTTTCGCGCATCATCATTCGGGTCGCCCTCACCTCCCCAACAACACCAGCCCCTGCGCCAGCAGCACCGCGCCGATGGCCAGCGTGATGCGCTGCGACCACAGGCGGAAATTCGTGTCCGTCATCGCGTCGAGCATGCGCTTGCCCGCCGTCGTGCCGAGCATGGAGAGCGGGATCACCGCGACGAAAATCCACCAGGGCAGGTTTGCGCCCGCATGGACGCCGGGCGTGTCGGAGGCGACCTGACGCACAATGATGCCGAAATAGAAAAGTTTCTGAACATGGCTCAGCGTCTGCGTCACCGCCTTGGTGGCGATGACCTGATGCCGCGTCAGCTTGGTGCGGACGAAGAAAACGTCGAGCAACGCGCCCGCGACGCCAGCCGTCAAATTCAGAAGCGTCACCAGCAGCCCGCAGATTTCCGCGGCGCCGCGCTTCCTCACATCGAGCGCCCATTTCTGCGGCAGGGCGGCGGCGACAAACGGCACGGTGCCGAGCAGCAGATACATCGTCACTTTACCGGGCACGTAAGCGACAGCCGTCAGCAGGGCGAGGCCCGTCAAAGCGCCGATGAGAAAGCGCCAGAAGATTTTCCAGTCGATGTCGCGCCAGTTGAGAAAAGCGCGATAGCCGTTGGCCGTCGCCTGCGTCGCGCCGTGCATCATCATCGCCGCGCTCACCGGCAGCACGAAAGCGAGATAACCCATCAGGATCATGCCGCCCGACATGCCGAAGACGCCGGAAATGGCGGAGGTGACGAAGGCGACGGCCGCGATGGACAAGGCGAGAAGCAGGCTCATGGCGGGTTCAGTTTTTTATGGCGACGATGAAGAGGCGCGGAAAGCGCAACAACACCTTGCCGTCGATGAGCGGCGGGTAAGCGCGCGCGATCCGCGCCTGATAGTCGGCAAGGAAACCGGCGCGTTCGGTTTCAGACAGCGGATCGAGATAGGGGCGCAGGCCCGTGCCCTTCACCCATTCGACAATCGCCGCCGCATCGGCGAGCGGGTGATAATAGATCGTGTGCCATATCTCGACGCGGGCCGTGAGCGGCGCGAGGAGATCGTAATAATGCGAAGGCGGCGGCAGCGTGTCGCGTCCGGGCTCCTTGCCGCGATAGGCTTGCGACCACGGACCGGCGAGCGCCGCTTCCGCCATGGCGATATGGCTTGGCTCGCGGCGATTGTCCGGCATCTGCAGGGCCAACACGCCGCCGGGCGTCAACTCGCCCATCAGGCGCGGGAAGAGCGCGTCGTGATCCGGCAGCCACTGAAAGACAGCGTTGCCGTAAATGAGATCGGCGGGCTCTTCCGGTTTCCAGCTCGCCGCATCGCCTTCGACGAATTCGAGTTTCGGCAGGCGCTTGCGCGCCGCGACGAGCATGTCGGGCGATGAGTCCATGCCGATGACGCGCGCTTGCCGATAGCGCGCGGCCAGAAGTTCGGTGGAATTGCCGGGGCCGCAGCCGATATCGACGACGCGTTGTGGAGCGCCAAGCGGCACCTGCGCCAGCAGATCGCGGGCGGGCCGCGTCCGCTCATCTTCGAATTTCCTGTATTGGGTCGCCGACCAGTCTTCCATTTCAAGCCTCCGTTCCGCCCGCCGCCTTGCTTCGTTCAATCACAACATCTACCTGCCGAAACGGCTTAACAAGGCAGTATTCTTCCCATCTCTTGTGATCTAGGATCACATAATGACAGAGCCGAACACCCGCCGCGTCTTGCCGCCTCTGGGCGCTTTACGTGCCTTCGAGGCCGCCGGGCGGCTTGGCAGCGTCACGGCGGCGGCCGATGAATTATGCGTGACGCATGGCGCGGTCAGCCGTCACATTCGCAGCCTCGAAGACTGGGCGGGCGTCGCGCTTTTCGATCGCATCGGCAAACGGCTGAAGCTCACCGATGCGGGCCGCGCCTATCGCGATGCGCTGTCGGTCGCCTTTGACGGCATCGCCTCGGCCTCCGCGCGCCTGAAGGAAACGGCGCGCAAGACCACGCTGCTTACCGTCAACGCATTGCCGACGCTGGCGATGCGCTGGCTGCTGCCGCGCCTCGCCTCGTTTCAGGCGCGCGAATATGGCGTCGAGTTGCGGCTCGTCACCTCGGACGAGACGGTCGCGCGTCTGCCGCAAGGTTCGTTTCACATCGCGATCCGCCGCGAGATGGCATGGCCGAAAGGCTTCATGGCCAAGCCTTTTCTCGCCGAACGCGAAATTCCGGTTTGCGCGCCCAAGCTCGCCAAGGTGCTGAAAATCAAAAGCGCCGCCGATCTCGCGCGTGCGACCTTGCTCCATGCCGACACGCGCCCCGGCGCATGGACACGCTGGCTCGACGCAGCGGGCGCGGCGAGCGCCGAAAAAAACGCGAGCCGCCAACGCTTCGATCATTTCTATCTGGCCTTGCAAGCGGCCAGCGACGGCCTCGGCGTCGCGCTCGGTCCGCTGCCGATCATCGCCGACGATCTCGCCAGCGGCAGGCTCGTCGCGCCGCTCAAAGGCCCGGCGCTGCCGTCGCGCGCCTATTGCTGGGTGACGCCGGACGCGCTTGCGGGCGATCCGGCGGTGGCGGCGTTTTGTAAGTGGCTGGAGGAGGAGGGGAAAACCGATGCCGCATCTGAAACCCCTCTCCCTCCGGGAGAGGGAGGGACCCGCCGCCGTCAGGCGGTGGGAGGGTGAGGGGCTTCTCTTAAAGCCGCGAGAATGAGCGTGAGGACGCCTTCCGTATTGGCCAGCGTATCGTTGTTCCAGAAGCGATTGACGCGATAACCTTGGGCCTGCAGATAACCCGAACGTCGCGCATCCGCCTCGGCTTGCTCGCCATGCTGTCCGCCATCGAGTTCCACGATGAGCTTTCGTTCTTCACACAAGAAATCAACGATGAACGGTCCAATGGGTGCCTGACGGCGAAACTTGAAACCGAAGAATGCGCGATTACGAAGATGTGACCAGAGGCGTTTCTCCGCGTCCGTTTGATTGACACGCAGGTTGCGCGCATGCTGGATGGAATTGTCCGGCATGGAAGAAAGCCCCTCACCCAACCCTCTCCCTGAGGGAGAGGGCAAGATTAAATCAAGCTTCCGGCGCCATTCAACCCTTCAGCCGCTTCTTCAGCCGCGCCAGCAGCTCGTTCTGCGAGCGGAAAATATATTCCGCAGGTGAGACCGTCACCGCGTCCGCGCCGCCGTCGCGGAGCTTCGTCGCCACCGCTTGCAGATGCTCGCGCGGGCAGAGCAGCGACAAAGCGCCGTCGCCGGGCTCCGCCGTGCAGCCGAATTCGGCGGCGAGTTCCTTCACGAGTTTGGCGCGATTGAATTTACCGCGCGCCGCCACCACCACTTGCGCTTCGGCGCGGAGTTTCGCGTCGATGCGATCGAGCATGGCGCTGGCTGCCTTCAGCGCGCCCGCGTTCCAGTCGGCGCGCAGGCCGGCGACGAGGTTCGCCTGGCTTTTCAGCATGACGCCGTCGTCGAGAATCTTCAGATTGTTGGCGGCGAGCGTCGAGCCCGTCGTCGTGATATCGACAATGGCTTCCGCCGTTCCCGCCGCAGGTGCGCCTTCGGTCGCACCGGCGCTCTCGACAATGCGATAATCGGCAATGCCGTGTTCGGCGAAGAAGCCGCGTGTCAGATTGAGGTATTTCGTCGCGATGCGAAGCCTGCGCCCATGACGGCGGTGAAAGGCCAGCGCCACATCGTCGAGGTCGGCCATCGTTTCAACGTCGATCCAGCTTTGCGGCACGGCGACGATGACGTCGGCATAGCCGAAACCCAGTGGCAGAACGAGTTCAACGATATTGTCGGCGTCGGGCAATTGCTCGCGGATCAGGTCTTCGCCGGTGACGCCGAAATGGATCGAGCCGTCTTCGAGGCGGCTGACGATTTCCGATGCCGAGAGGAAAGCGACCGCGACGCCTGAAACGCCGGAAAGGCGTCCGACATATTCGCGCCCGCCCGCCGCCTGTTTCACATTGAGACCCGCCCGCGCGAAGAAGGCGTTGGCGTTTTCCTGCAAGCGGCCCTTGGACGGGATGCCGATGATGAGCGTGTCTTTCGCTGGCTTGCTCATTTCGCGGCCCTCCCCTTGGTCACGAGTGCCGAGGTCAGGCGCTCCAGCGTGATCGCGCAGCCGACGGCGGGGACGCGCGTTTTCGCGCCGAGGCTTTGCAGCAGGCCATCGTAACGTCCGCCGCCCGCGACAGCGCCTTCGGCGCCAGCGCCTTTGGCGCGGAGTTCGAAGACGAAGCCGGTGTAATATTCCAGCGTTCGTCCAAAGCCCGTTTCAAATTTGGCGCGGGACAGATCGACGCCTCTTTTCTCGATCAGTTCAAAGCGGCGTTCCAGCGCGCCGATCTGTTTGTCCATCTTGATGCCCGCCGCTTTCGTCAGATCGCGAATGCGTTTGGCGGCGTCTTTCGGTTTCAGCGACAGAGCGAGAAACGTGTCGATCAGTTTCGCCGTCTCCTTCGACAGCGGCGCGGCGCTGCGATCCGCCGCGCGTTCCAGAAAACGCTCGGCGATTTCAGCAACGCTGCGTCCGCCGACCGGCGCGATCTTTGCGAGGTCGAGCACGTCTTCGATGACGGTGCGGGCGTTCGTCTCATCCAGCGCATCGAGCGCCGCGAGAAGCCCGGTGCGTTCGTCGGCGCGTTCGCCGCCGCCATTGGTGGCAAGGCGCGCAAGAAGTTCCTTGAAATAGGCAGGCCGCCAGAAATGACGCTTCAATCGCGAGCGCCAGCCCGCCGGAATGTCCAGCGCATCGACCAGCGCGTCGAAAAGCGCGAGGTCGCCCATCTCGATGTCGAATGTGTCGAGCCCGCCCGCGCGCACGGCGGCGACGCTCAGCGCCAGCATTTCGGCGTCGGCGGCTTCAGCGTCTTTCGCGCCGAAGAATTCCGCGCCCGTCTGGTGAAACTCGGTCGGCTTGCCCGAACCCTGCGGCTCGAAGCGGAAGGCCGCGCCCGAATAACAGAAACGCGCCTCGCCCGCGCCGCCGTTCTTTTCCAGATAGAGGCGGCAGGTCGGGATGGTGAGATCGGGTCGCAGGCACAGTTCCTGCCCGCCCGGATCGGTGAACACGTAGAGGCGGCGGCGAATGTCTTCGCCGGAGCGATCGAGAAAAACATCCGCAGGCTGAAGAAGTGGCGGCTCGATGTCGGCGAAATTCGCTTTTTCAAAGACGCCGCGCATCGCCGCCGTCCGCGCGTCACGCGTCCGCCGGGCTTCGTCTTCTCGGACTGGCGTCCTGGGTGCCATGATGATCGACCTTTCGGGCGCTCCGGTTCAGCCGGTTCGCGCCCTGTTTAGCATGATTTGGGTAAATGACAGGAGGGCGAAAGGATCGGGTCAGGCCCGATGGAGCCCGTGGCGGACGAGGATGGCCTTCACGGCCTCGACCAGTTGGGCGCGCGGCACGGTGACCTGCGCGGCCTGGCTTTCACGCCACTCGGTATTGTCCGAGATTTCGCGCGAGACTTCCGAGCCGAGGATAAGATCCTTCAGCGTCACATTGCCTCCGGCGCGTTCGTCCTCGCCTTCGATGACCGCGACGGGCGCGCCGCGCTTATCCGCATATTTCATCTGGGCCTTCATGCCCGAGCCGCCGAGATACATTTCGGCCCTTATCCCCGCCTGACGCAGCTCCGTCACCATCGCCTGATAGCCCGCCATGTTGCCTGCATCGAGCGTCAACACGACGACGACGCCTGGTTCGGCAACGGAGGCGTCTGGCGACAACATTTGCAACGCAGCCAACAGGCGGCTGACGCCGACCGAGAAGCCGGTCGCGGGCACCTTTATCCCCTTGAAGCGCTCGATGAGGCCATCGTAACGCCCGCCCGATCCGACCGATCCGAAGCGCACGGCATTGCCCGCTTCGTCCTTCGTTTCGAGGAGAAGTTCGGCCTCGAAGACGGGGCCTGTGTAATAGCCGAGGCCGCGCACGATCCACGAGTTGAACTCGATACGGTCGGGGCCGTAGCCGGCGGAGGTGAACAGCGCGTCCATCTCCATCAGCTCATCGATGCCCTGCGCGCCGATGGCGCTTTTGCCGACGACGGCGCGCCAGCCTTCAAGCACGGCTTTGCGGTCGCCGCTGGCCGCGCTCAGGCCGGACTCGACATAGTCGAGCACGCGGGAAATCTGTTCCGGCGCAAGGCCCGCGCCCTTGGTGAAGTCGCCGGATTCGTCCTTGCGGCCCGCGCCCAGCAGCAGTTCGACGCCACGGCGGCCGAGCTTGTCGAACTTGTCGATGGAGCGCAGCACCGTCATGTGCGTGCGATCGTTCGCGTCCGAACCGACGCCGATCTCTTCGAGGAGGCCGTCCAGAACCTTGCGGTTATTGACACGGATGCGGTATTGGCCGCGCGGAATGCCCAGCGCTTCCATCACATCGGCACCCATCATGCACATCTCGGCATCGGCCGCGATGACCGGCGCGCCGACCGTGTCGGCATCGAATTGGGTGAACTGACGGAAGCGGCCCGGCCCCGGCTTTTCATTGCGCCAGACGGGTCCGGCCTGATAGCGGCGGAAAGGTTTCGCCAATCCGTCATAGTGCTCAGCCACATAGCGGGCGAGCGGCGCGGTCAGGTCATAGCGCAGAGAGAGCCACTGTTCATCGTCATCCTGAAAGGAAAAGACGCCTTCATTCGGGCGGTCTTCATCCGGCAGGAACTTGCCCAGCGCGTCGGCATATTCAAAGGCGGAGGTTTCCAGAGGGTCGAAGCCATAGCGCTCATAGACTTCGCGGATGCGGGCGAGCATGTCCGCTTCCGCGCGCACCAGCGGCGCGGAGACGTCACGCAAGCCCTTGGGCACGCGGGCCTTGGGGCGGAATGTCTTTTCCTGTTTGGCCATGACCTCGAACCGGGCTTGGAACCGTTGACGCCGACGGACCGGCGCGGGCGCATACCTAGCCCATCGCCCCCCGTGTCACAAGGCTCGCGGCGGGCCCCGTCTCGCGGATTCCGGTGCGAATCAATAGGCGGACAAATGTCACGGGAGGCGTTTTCGGCGCTTCAAATCGCACCGGGTGCGGCAATTGGTGCAAGTAAACGGCAAGTAAAGCGTCAAGGTCTTGTTCATGCCTCACTTTCGGGCGTGAAGGGGCGCAGAGCCTTGACTCTCTTGGGCTTTCTTAAATGGGTCAAGAACGCTTCCCTTGTGGACAGCTCACACAGTTTCCACAATATGAGCCATCTGTTTACGAAGAATTTACCAAAGAAGCAGATCGTTGGCACTGAAGACGCCGTTATGCGTCAGCCTTAAATACGCGCAACCGATTGCAGCCCACAGAAGAGAGGCGGCACGGGATGCGGAGTTGGATTCGAAGTGGCAACGCAACACAAGGTTCATCCGGGACTGGGGCAAGGGCAAAGGGCTACGCCGATGGTAAGCCGACCCCAAATGGTTGACGTCGCCGCCGGGCTTTCCAGCCGGGCAGACGACGACACGCGGACGCTCCAGATGCTCGCGATCCATGTCGTGAGCGACAATGTCGGCTTGCGCGACGGATTGATGGAGCTTGCGCGCAGCCATGCGACAGGGCCTGTCTGCTTTAATTTTTCCCAGCCTTCCGAAGGATTGCAGCCGCTGCTCGAACCGGGCCTCGACGCATTGATCGTCGATATCGGCTTCGGCGCGCCCGCCGAATTCGCCTTCCTGCGCCGCGTCATTTCGCTCGGGCCCGATGCGCCCGTGATCGCGGTCGGCGCGGAAGATTCCAATTTGCAGATGCGGGCGATTTCCGCCGGTGCGGAAGATTGCCTCGGCACAGACCTCGAAGCGCCTCGCGCTCTTGTGCTCGCCATTCGCCGCGCCATCGCGCGACGCGGCATGCGCGAGATCCGGCGCCCTGAAACGGTGAAGCCGCAGGCCGAGCCGCAGCAGGTGACGCTGATCCAGGAAACCTCCGAGGCGATGGTCATTCTCGACAGTCAGGGCCATGTGCGTTTTGCCAACGGCGCGGCGGAAGAGCTGCTTGGCCGCGGCGTCGGCGAGTTGATCGGCCAGCCTTTCGGATTGCCGTCGGAAGTCGGCGAACACGAAGTCGCGGTGATGCGTCCGGACGGCGACAACCGCTATGCCGAAATGCGCATCGTCGATACGCGCTGGGGCGGACTTCCCGCGCGCGTCGCCGCGCTCAACGACGTGACCGTGCGGCGCAAGCTCGAACGGACGATGCAGGTTGCCGAAGCGCAGAGCCGAGAAACGAAAAAGCGCAGCCAGAGCTTCTTTTCCAACGTCAATCACGACCTGCGCACGCCACTGACGCATATCATCGGCTTCTCCGAGTTGATGAAGAACGAGCAGTTCGGCCCCATCGGGCAGGACCGCTATCGCGACTATGCCAACGACATTCATTCGAGCGGCACGATGCTGCTCGACATGATCGAGGATCTGCTCGGCATCGCCGAAGCGGAGACGGATCAGATCGACCTCACCAACGAAATCTGCAATCTCGGCCAGCTTCTCGAAATCGCGGCGGCGAGCCAGCGGGCGCGCGCCAATGCACAAGCCGTGAAGCTTGAAATCGACTGCCCGGCGAAGCTGCCCGGCCTGCGCGGCGACGCGCGGCGTCTGCGGCAGGGTCTCTTCCGCATGATCGCCGAAGCCATTCACAGCGCCCGTCACGGCGCAACGCTGACGCTTGGCGTTCACGAAGAAGCCGACCGCATCGTCGTCACCGTCAGCGAGACATCACCGTCGGCGGACGACACATCGGCGCAGAATCGTCTGCCCTATCTCGCCGACGATCCGTTCGTGAGCACCGAGAACAGTGGCGCGGCGCGCAGCGAGAGCCTTGCGCTTTCGCTCACGCGGAAGGTGATGGAGCTGCACGGCGGTTCACTCAACGTCGCGCAAGGCTCGGCTCAGCCGATCTCCATCTCGCTGACATTCCCCGCCGAACGGACCATCCGCTAACGCTCACTGATTTTCTGTCATGCGCCCGCGCGACGGGCGGTCGCATGGGTCGCCGCGTCGCATGGGTCATAGTGCGCGTGTTGCAGCGCCCGAGTTGGTGTATATTGGCGCCAACTGGAGGTGGCTCATGCCCGATATCGATGTCGTCGTACTTTCGCGTCTTCAGTTCGCTTTCACGATCTCATTTCACATCATATTCCCGGCGCTGACGATCGGCATATCGGGCTTCCTCGTTCTGGTGGAGGCCTTGTGGCTGAAGACCGGCGACGAAGCCTGGCGGCGGCTCTATCAGTTCTGGGTACGGCTTTTTGCGCTTTCCTTCGGCATGGGCGTCGTGTCCGGCATCGTGCTCTCCTATCAATTCGGAACGAACTGGGCGACATTCTCGCGCCTTGTCGGGCCGGTGATCGGGCCATTAATGGCCTATGAGGTGCTCACCGCCTTCTTCATGGAAGCCGGCTTCCTCGGCATCATGCTGTTCGGCTGGGACAAAGTCGGGCCGCGCCTGCACTTTCTGGCAACGGCTCTCGTCGGCGCGGGCACCACGGTTTCGGCCTTCTGGATCATCGCCGCCAATAGCTGGATGCAGACGCCGCAAGGCGCGCATTTCGATCTGGCCGCAGGGCATTTCGTGCCGGACGACTGGATCGCCATTATCTTCAATCCATCCTTCCCCTATCGCCTCTCGCATATGGTGGTGGCGGCCTATCTGTCGTCGGCGCTCCTCATCGCGGGCATTTCGGCGATCTATCTGCTTGCCGGCAAGCACACGATGCTGGCACGCAAGAGCTATTCGATTGCGATGTGGGCGATCCTGGTTCTTGCGCCGCTGCAAATCGTCATCGGCGACCAGCACGGGCTCAATGTGCTTGAGCATCAGCCGGTGAAAGTCGCGGCGATGGAGGCGAACTGGGAACGGCAGGCGGGCGCGCCGATCATCTTCTTCGCCATTCCCGATGCGGCGAAAGAAATGAATCATTTCGAGATCGCCGTTCCGGGTATAGCGAGCCTCATTCTTACGCATAGCATGAAAGGCATCGTGCCGGGGCTGAAGGATGTGCCGAAGGCGGATCGTCCGCCGGTCGGCATCGTCTTCTGGTCCTTCCGCGTCATGGTGGCGCTCGGCCTGATCTTTCTGCTGATCGGCGGCTGGAGCGCATTGGCGCGCTGGCGCGGCAAGCTCGGCACCGACAAATGGCTGATGCGGCTCTCCGCCGCCGCAACGCCGACAGGGCTCATCGCCATTCTTGCGGGCTGGTTCGTCGCCGAAGTCGGGCGGCAGCCCTTCACCGTCTACGGACATCTGCGCACGGCGGACAGCATCTCGCCCGTCGTCAATGCGAGCGCTGTGACGACGAGCCTCGCCATTTTCCTGATCGTTTATGGCGGCCTCTTCGGCGCCTATCTCTATTATTTCACCAAGATCGTCC
Organism: Parvibaculum sp.; assembly: GCA_036499025.1. Lineage (GTDB taxonomy): Bacteria > Pseudomonadota > Alphaproteobacteria > Parvibaculales > Parvibaculaceae > Parvibaculum. Next base: position 14,948 of record DASYEM010000115.1, read on the forward strand.
GCGTCGGCCCGAAGCCCCTCGAAGCCGATCCTGACGCCATACAAGGCGCGCGTCCGGGGCTCGTTATCCCGCCCGAAGATGCCGGCCTTCTGGAGGGACGCACATGATCGACCTCCCACTCATCGCGGCCGGCGTGATCGCAACCGGCATTCTGCTCTATGTCGTGCTCGACGGTTTCGATCTCGGCGTCGGCATTCTCTTTCCCTTTGCACCCGACCATACGGCGCGCTCGACGATGATGAATTCGGTCGCGCCTGTCTGGGACGGCAACGAGACGTGGCTCGTGCTCGGCGGCGGCGGGTTGATGGTGTTCTTCCCGATGGCCTATGCGATCGTGCTGCCCGCCTTCTATCTGCCAATCATGGGCCTGCTCTTCGCGCTGATTTTTCGCGGCGTGTCTTTCGAATTCCGACATAGCGCACATACCAGCAAGCGCATATGGGACCGCGCTTTCTTCGGCGGCTCGGTCATGTCCGCCTTCATGCAAGGCTTGCTGCTCGGCGGGTTGATCCAGGGCGTCAAGGTCGAGAAAGGCATTTTCACCGGCGGGCTCTTCGACTGGTTCTCGCCTTTCTCGGTGCTGACCGGCATTGGCGTCGTTTTCGGCTATGCGCTTCTCGGCTCGACATGGCTCGTGTTGAAGACGGAAGAGAAGACGCAGGAATGGGCACGGCGCGCGGCAATGATCACGGGCGGCGGCGTCATCGTCGCCATGGGCGCGGTCAGCGTATTGACGCCCCTGATGTCGCCCGCGATCGAGGAACGCTGGTTCGGCGGGGCGCAGGTGCTTTTCCTCGCGCCGGTGCCGATCCTGACGCTCGGTGCGATTGTCGCGCTCTATTGGGCGCTGATCTCGGGCCGCGAGCGCCTGCCCTTCGTCTTCGCGATCTCGCTTTTCCTGCTCGGATTTCTTGGGCTCGGCATCAGCCTCTGGCCGCATATCGTTCCGCCTTTCGTGACGATTGAAGCGGCGGCGGCGCCCGACAAGACGATCATCTTCGCGCTGGTCGGCGTCGGCATCACGTTGCCGATGATCCTCTTTTACACCTGGTACGCCTATAGCGTGTTCAAGGGCAAAGCCGCGTCGCATGGCGGATATGGCGATGAGTGACGGCGGCAAACGGCTTTTGTGGTTCGCGGGGCTGTGGCTCGGCGGCGTCGCGACGCTGGCGGTCTTTGCCTATGCGCTGCGGGCGATCCTCGCCATCTAGCCCCAGCCCGCCATCTATGACGGCACGCCGAAAGGCGAGACGCCGCGCACATGATCCTCGACGCGGAGGCGCTGCTTCAACGGCGGGAAGGCGCGCTGTGAACAATCGAGGCGTTCGCAGAGACGGCAATTGACGCCGATGGGCGTTGCGCCGCGCTCGTCGTCAAGATCATAACCCTGACTGTAGACGATCTTGCGCGCATGGCTGATTTCGCAGCCGAGGCCCACGGCATATTGATCGCCAGGCACGCCGATGCCCGAGCCGCCACGGCTCACCGTGCGGGCAATCGAGAAATAACGCGTGCCGTCTTCCATCTGGATGACTTGCGTATAAATGTCGCCCGGCACGCGGAAGGCGTCGTGCACGTTCCAGCGCGGGCAGGTGCCGCCGAAGCGCGCGAAATGGAAACCTGCCGCCGAGAAGCGCTTGGAGACATTGCCCGCATTGTCGACGCGGATCAGAAAGAACGGAATGCCGCGCGCGCCCGGACGTTGCAAGGTCGTGATGCGGTGGCAGACCTGCTCAAAGCTCGTGCCGAACCGGCGGCCAAGCAGACGCAGATCGTAACGCGTTTCTTCAGCTGTCTTGAGAAACGCCGCATAGGGCATCAGCAGCGCGGCGGCGAAATAGTTGGCCAGTGCGACGCGGCAAAGCGTGCGCGTCTCGTCGCCTGCGAGGTCCGAGCTTTCGACGATGTCTTCCATGGCGCGCGACTGCTCGAAATAGCCGAGCTGATAAGCGAGCTGGAAGGAGCGGCCCGGCTGGTCGAGTAGCTCCGACAGAAAAATTGTCTGGCGATGACGGTCGTAGCGGCGCAGCTCGCCCGACATCAGATCTGCGGGAACGACGCGGGTCGTCACGCCATGAGCGGCGCGGAGATAATTGCGGAGGCTCACATAAGGTTCGTCGGCCCCTAGCGCGGCGTTCCGGTAAAGCTCTTCCGCCGTCTCATCGAGCGAAGGAAAGTGATTATTGCGGCTATTGATGAAGTCGCGGACTTCTTCCAACGGCGCGCTGACCGCACCGCCGCCGTCGAGCAGGTCGCGGTCGGCCAGGCGTTCGGCGAGCTGGCCGGTATTGGCGACGGCTTGCTGATAGGCCCGATAGAGCGTGGCGATGGCCTCGGCGCTGGCCGGGCTCGCGGCGGCCACCTCCTGCATGTCCTGCGCGGTAAGGCCGCCATCGCGGAACAAGGGGTCTGCAAAGACCTCGCGCAGCGCCGTCAGGGCCCGGGCTTCATCGTCGCCGCCAAGGCTCCGAAGCTCAATGTCATAGACTTCGGCGAGTTTCAGGAGGATCTGCGCCGACATGGGGCGTTGGTTGCGCTCAATCAGATTGAGGTAACTCGCCGAGATGCCGAGATCCGAGGCCATGCGGGCCTGGGTCAGGTTCCGCTCGCGGCGTAACCTTCTAACGCGTGGACCCGCAAAGACTTTTTTGTCCGATGCCATGCTCGAAATTCCATGAATTGGGCCGATAAGCGGCACTATAATTTACAAAATTTACACACACAACAAAATTTACGACTTAAACTGTGAAGTTCTTTACTTTAACAATTTCAACGACTTAGGATTGTTTTGGACATTTTCTTGTCGCGCATGTATGACCTCGACAAGAATTAAAGCGGAGAAGACCGATGAGCCAGGCGACAGCGACGAACAGCACCGACGGGATCAAGGTTCGCGGCGCGGTGAAAGCCGACTATGAGCGCGTGCTGACACCTGAAGCACTGGCTTTTGTCGGCGAGCTGGAGCGCAAGTTCGGTGCGCGCCGCCGCGAACTCATCGCCGCCCGCGCCGAGCGCCAGAAGCGCTTCGATGCCGGCGAACTGCCGGACTTTCTGGCCGAAACGAAGTCGGTGCGCGAAGGCGACTGGAAGGTCGCGCCGATCCCGAAAGACCTGCTCGACCGCCGCGTCGAGATCACCGGCCCGGTCGACAGCCGCAAGATGATCATCAACGCGCTCAATTCCGGCGCGCAATCCTATATGACCGACTTTGAAGACGCCGCGGCGCCGACCTGGGACAATATGATCGGCGGCCAGCTCAATCTCATCGATTACTGGGACGGCAAGATCGGCTTCACCGACGAGAGCAACGGCAAGACCTACAATGTCGCCGAGAAACACGCGGTGCTGAATGTCCGCCCGCGCGGCTGGCATCTTGAGGAAGCCCATGTCGAGGTCGATGGCGCGCCCATGTCCGGCTCGCTTTTCGATTTCGGCCTCTACTTCTTCCACAACGCCAAGAAGTTCAAAACCCACGGCACTGGCCCCTATTTCTATCTGCCGAAGATGGAAAGCCACAAGGAAGCCCGGCTCTGGAACGACGCTTTCGTTTTCGCGCAGAAGGCGCTCGGCATTCCCAACGGCACGATCAAGGTCACGGTTCTGATCGAGACGCTGCCCGCCGCTTTCGAGATGCATGAAATCCTGTTCGAGTTGAAGGATCACATCGTCGGCCTGAATTGCGGCCGCTGGGATTACATCTTCAGCTACATCAAGCGCCTGGGGAAAAATCCGAACTACCTGCTTCCCGACCGCGCTTCGGTCGTCATGGGCAAGGCGTTCCTGAACGCCTATTCGCTGCTGCTGGTGAAGACCTGCCATGAGCGCGGCGCTTTCGCGATGGGCGGCATGGCGGCGCAGATCCCCGTGAAGGGCGACGAGGCGGCCAACGACGCGGCCTTTAACAAGGTGCGCGCCGACAAGGACCGCGAAGCGACCAACGGGCATGACGGCACATGGGTCGCGCATCCCGATCTCGTGCCCGTCGCGATGGAGATTTTCGGCAAGCTGACCGGCCCGAACCAGCTCACGCGTCAGCGTCAAGACGTGAATGTCGGTCAGAAGGAACTGCTTGAGCCGCATACGGGCGAGCGCACGGAAGAGGGCATGCGCGAATGCGTGCGCGTCGGCGTGCAGTACATTGAAGCCTGGCTCGGCGGACGCGGCGCGGTGCCGCTCTATAATCTGATGGAAGATGCGGCCACCGCCGAGATCAGCCGCACCCAGATATGGCAGTGGCTCTATCACGGAGCGGCGTTGAAAGACGGCCGCAAGGTGACCGCCGATCTCTTCCACGAGGTTCTCGACGACGAGATGAAGACCTTGCGCGCCACGCTCGGCGAGACGCGCTGGACTGCTGGCCATTTCGACGAGGCGATCCGTCTTTTCGCCGAGATGGCGACCGCCGAAGACTGCGAAGAATTCCTGACCCTTCCGGCCTACCGGCTGCTCGTCAGCCACGAAGCCTGAGACCAACCCCGCACCGACCCTGACCCAAGGATCAAAACCATGGCCAAGACCTTTTACGATCTTATCCCGACCGCGCCGAAGGGCCGCTTCGACAATGTGAAGCGCAACTATTCCGTCGCCGACGTTGAAAAACTGCGCGGCTCTTTCCCGATTGAGCACACGCTCGCCACGCGCGGCGCGAACAAGCTCTGGGAAATGCTGAACTCCGGCGAATATGTGCACTCGCTCGGCGCAATGTCCGGCAACCAGGCCATGCAGATGGCGCGCGCCGGTCTCAAGGCGATCTACCTCTCCGGTTGGCAGGTTGCCGCCGACGCCAACACGGCGGGCGCGATGTATCCCGACCAGTCGCTCTACCCCGCGAATGCCGGCCCGGAACTCGCCAAGAAGATCAACCGCGCCCTGAAGCGCGCCGACGAGATCGAGCATTCGGAAGGCGGCGCCAAGCGCGACTGGTTCCTCCCGATCGTCGCCGACGCGGAAGCCGGTTTCGGCGGCCCGCTGAACTGCTTTGAAATCATGAAGGCCTATATCGAAGCCGGCGCTTCGGGCGTCCACTACGAAGACCAGCTCGCGTCTGAAAAGAAGTGCGGCCATCTCGGCGGCAAAGTTCTGATCCCGACGCGCGCGCATGAGCGCAACCTCAACGCCGCGCGCCTTGCCGCCGACGTCATGGGCACGCCGACACTTATCATGGCGCGTACCGACGCCGAGTCCGCGAACCTCATCACGTCCGACATCGACGAACGCGATCACGAGTTCATCGATTTCGACAAGGGCCGTACGGTTGAAGGCTTCTACCGCCTGAAGCCGGGCACGGGCGTCGATCATTGCATCAAACGCGGCATGGCCTTCGCGCCTTACGCCGACTTGCTGTGGTGGGAAACCTCGGTTCCGAACCTTGCCGACGCGAAGCGTTTCGCCGAGGCCGTTCGCAAGGAATATCCCGACCAGCTGCTCGCCTATAACTGCTCGCCCTCCTTCAACTGGGAAGCCAAGCTCGACAAGGCGACCATCGCGAAGTTCCAGCAGGAAATCGCGGCGATGGGCTACAAGTACCAGTTCGTGACGCTGGCCGGTTTCCACCAGCTCAACCACGGCATGTTCGAACTCGCTTCCGGCTACCGCGATCGCGGCATGGCGGCTTACTCCGAGCTGCAGCAGGCCGAGTTCGCTTCGGAAGCCAAGGGCTACACGGCGACGCGCCATCAGCGCGAAGTCGGCACGGGCTACTTCGACCTCGTGTCAATCGCAGCGGCGGGCGGCGAATCGTCCACCACGGCGCTCGGCGACTCGACAGAAGCCGCACAGTTCAAGGCCGCCGCTCACTAATCCGGCGATCTTCCAGGACAAAGGCCGCGAGGAGCAATCCTCGCGGCCTTTTCTTTTTGTGAGCATCAAGATTCGGATTTTGCCCGATGTCTCAGGCGCCGGGGATTTGATCGAGGAAGCCCGTGACGGCGGCGAGGCGACCATCGTTGGTTACCGTGCCGAAGTCAGTTCCGGCCACGCCCGCTTCCTTGCCGTCGGGGCCGACGAGGACCCAACTGAAGCGGATGCGGTCATTGTGATTGTCGGCTTTTCCGATCTGGCGGAAGACGTGGCCGGGGAATTGCGCTTGCGCGCCCGCGATCATCTTGTCGATGCCGTCATGGCCCTCCCCCGCCATGATCGGATCGAGATAGGCGGCGTTGGCCGTCCATATTTTCGCGATCAGGTCGCGGCGGCGCTCGGCTTCGGTCTCGTTCCAGATGGCGAAGTAGCCGTCGATAACGCGATTTACGTCGGTCATAATCATCTCCCTGATTGGTATGCGATCGAAGAAGCCGCGATCCTTGGCTCATGCGGATTTGAAGTCGATTACATCGGAGGTAATTGCCGCCATGCCCCCGCCCGTGAAAACTGACGCCATGCTCAATACGAACCAGACGGCACAGGTGGGGGATATGTTGCGGACGTGGCGGCAACGCAGGCGGCTCAGCCAATTGGCGCTCGCTTGCGATGCGGATGTCTCGGCGCGGCATTTGAGCTTTCTCGAAACCGGGCGCTCGCGGCCGAGCCGCCAGATGCTGACGCATCTCGCAGAGCTTCTCGATATTCCGCCGCGCGACCGGAACTCGCTGCTGCTCGCCGCCGGTTTCGCGCCGCTGCATAGCGAAACGCCGCTCGACAATCCGAAGGCGGCGGATGGACGGCGCGCGGTGGAATTTCTGCTGGCGGGGCATGAGCCGTCGCCCGCGCTCGCCGTCGACCGGCACTGGACGCTGGTCGCGGGCAATCGCGCCATCGGATTGTTCCTGACGGGCGTCGCGCCGGAATTGCTGGAGCCGCCGGTCAATGTGTTGCGGCTGAGCCTGCATCCGAGAGGTCTCGCGCCGCGCATCGTCGATCTCAGGCAATGGCGCGACCACGCAATGGAGCGTTTGCAGAAACAGATCGATGCCTCGGGCGATGCGGAGCTGATGGCGCTCTACACCGAGCTTGAGGGCTATCCGTGCGGCCCCGCATCGGACGGGCGTGCGCCGAAGAACGATCACGGCTATGGCGAGATCATCGTGCCGTTGCGCGTCAGAACCGATGAGGGCGTGTTGTCTTTTCTGACGACAACGACCGTTTTCGGTACGGCGGTCGATCTGACTTTCTCGGAGCTTGCCATTGAGTCGTTTTTTCCGGCGGACGAATACACGGCGGCGGCGCTCCGCAAAATGGCGGCGGAAAGCTGAAACGGCTTTGGCCTCGCGGAGATGTCTCCCGAGGGCTTGGCAAAGAGATGCGGGGCAACCGCGAACGCGAAGATGTTTAGTTTTGTTAGCGTCCGTGGACGCCCCGCATACGACATTTTCGAGAATCATGCATCACGACGCTTCCACCTTTCCCGACCCGCCTGCGTACTCACGTATGACCTGCGCACCCGAAGGAGATGCGAAGCCTGGCCTCGCCAAACGCCTGTCATACGATCGCAGACGAACCACGGCTCGTATTGGCCGACCTCACTGCATCGTGTCTCCCCGGGATCATGGCCACGTTACTGCCACAAGCGCGGGGTGCCGCTCGCCTGCCGCATGGCCGGGGCGTTCCCGGACATGCCTCTTTTACATACAGGCGACACGGGGAAGATGGCGCGCGCCGTCCGAGATTTAAGTGGGGATTTCTCGGGGCGAGCCGCAAGACAAAGGCCGCGGGAGCGACCCCGCGGCCTTTTCAAGATACGATGAGCCTATTGCGCCGCGACCGCCGCGCCCTGCCCGTGCGCGCCGCTCGGCAATGCGTCGCTGGTGCGGGCGCGCATGTTGAATTCCGCGAAATTGGGACGGCGCGTCCGCCACCAATATTTGAAGGTATAGTTCGCCCAGTTGTTGGTGACCTTGCCTTCCGCCGTCTTGTACCAGCTCGTGCAACCACCCGACGCATAGACCGACTTTGCGTTGTCGTCCTGCACCATCTCGTTGGAGGCGCGCTGCGCATCGGGCTTCACATCGAGATAAAGAAGATTGTCGCGGGCGAGTTTCTCGACACATTGCGTGATGTAGTTCGCCTGACATTCGATCATGAAGATGATCGAGTTGTGGCCGAGATTTGTGTTCGGCCCATAAAGCATGAAGAAATTCGGGAAACCCGAAACAGTCATGCCGTGATGGGCTTCGGCGCCGCCCCTCCAGACGTCTTTCAAATCGCGGCCCGCAAGGCCCGTGACCTTCATCGGCCCGAGGAAATGCGTCGTATCGAAGCCCGTGCCGTAAACGATGGCATCGACCTTCCGCACCTTGCCGTCCACCGTCTCGATGCCGTCTTCGGTGATGCGCGTAATTTTTTCGGCTTCGAGATGGACGTTGTCACGGCCCATCGCCGGGAACCAATCGTTTGCAAAGAGCACGCGCTTGCAGCCGGGCTCGTAATCCGGCGTCAGCTTCGCGCGCTTGACGGGATCGCCGACGTGAAGCGCCATCTCGTCGTTCGCCGCTTTCTTGATCGCGTCGCCCATGTGATGAAACGAATAGAAAAGCATCTCGCCCTGCCAATAGACCTTGTAACGCTGCAGGTTCATCAACCAGGGCACGGCCTTGTAGAGCGCTTTTTCCCACCCTTTGAATACACGCTGCGGACGGGGCGCGACCCAGCTTGCGGTGCGCTGATAGATGGTGAGGTCGCCCGCTTCCTTTGCGATTTCAGGCACGAACTGGATGGCGCTGGCGCCTGTGCCGATGACGGCGAGCGTCTTGCCCTTGATATCGTAGTCGTGGTTCCACTGGGCCGAATGCCAGCTCGTGCCCTTGAAGTTTTCGCGTCCCGGAATGGTCGGCCAGAGTGGGCGGTGAAGTTGACCGGTGCCGGCGACGAGGACGTTGGCGTCGAACGATGCCGCGCCGGAACGCAACCGCCATGTGCCGCTCTGCTCATCGAAATGCGCATCCTCTATTTCGGTGTTGAAGCGGATATGTTTGCGCAGATCGTATTTGTCGACGACGAATTCGAGATAGGCCTTGATGTCGGCGGCGAAGACGAATTTTTTCGTCCAGCCCGGCAGCATTTCGAAGGAGTATTGATACATGTGCAGCGGCACGTCGCAGGAACAACCCGGATAGGTGTTCTCGCGCCAGGTGCCGCCGATGGCAGACGCCTTTTCGTAAATCGTGAAATTGCGGTTGCCCGCCTCCTTCAATTTGATCGCCGTGCAGATGCCCGCGACGCCCGCGCCGAGAATGGCGACGGATGGTGCGCCCACAGGTATGGCTGCGACTTGAGCTTGGGCCATGTGTTCTCCTCCCCGACCGACCGGCCGAGGCGATTAGCAACACCTCTCCGGCCGCCTTTTTGATATGACTGGGGAAAGCCTAGACATATTTTCGGGATCGTGGGAACACCCCACCCGTCCCACCCACCCCATTTTCGTGAATGAAACCATGACTTCTCCCGCGACAACCGACCTCTCCGACGATCATCCCGAGCTTGTGCGCCACTGCGCGCCCGTCTTCCGCGACTATGGCGGCAGGCTCGCTTTTTCAGGGCCGGTGACGACGCTGAGGGTCTTTGAAGACAATGCGAAAGTACGCGCGGCGGTCGAAGGCAAAGGGCTGGGCCGGGTGCTGGTGGTCGATGGCGGCGGCTCGATGAATTGCGCGCTTTTCGGCGGAAACCTTGCGGCGTTGGCGGCGGAAAACGGCTGGGCGGGCGTCATTGTCAATGGCTGCATCCGCGATACGGGGGAGCTTTGCGACGCCGAGGTCGGCATCAAGGCGCTGGCGGCGCACCCCAAACGCAGCGCGCGGACGGGAGCGGGAGAAATTGACGTGGTTGTCACTTTCGCAGGGGCAACCTTCACGCCGGGCGACTGGCTTTATGCCGACGCTGACGGCATCATCCTCTCAACGACAAAATTGACCTGACGTCTTTGCCCCAACGAGGGGGCTTCCGGGAGGGAGGCACGGCGGGCCGCAAACGGGGAGAGAGACATGGCCGACACCAGCGTTGCGAGCGCGGAGATTCACGGCACTTGCGCCAAGGGGTTCGAAGGCGTGCGCAAAGCCTTCGCCGCGAATTTCGTCTCGCCCGGCGAGGTGGGCGCTTCGGCCTGCGTGGTGCGCAACGGCGAAGTCGTGGTCGATCTCTGGGGCGGCTACGCGGATGCGGCGCACAGCCGTGCGTGGAAACGCGAGACGCTCGCCAATGTCTGGTCGACGACGAAGGGCATGGGCGCGCTTGTTTGCGGGATGCTGGTCGAGCGCGGGCTGATGTCCTACGAGGACAAGGTCTCGAAGCATTGGCCGGAATTTGCCGCCAACGGCAAAGCGGACATCACGGTGGGACAGATGCTCTCGCATCAGGCGGGGCTTTGCGGGCCGACCGTGCCGACGACGGTCGAGGATTATTACGATCAGGCGCTGATGGCGACACGGCTTGCAGAGCAGGCGCCGATCTGGACGCCGGGTTCGCGGTCCGGCTATCACGCATTGTCGGTCGGTATTCTGGCAGGCGAGCTCGTCAAGCGCGTCAGCGGCAAGAGCATCGGGACGTTCTTCCGCGATGAGGTGGCGAAACCCTTCGGCGTCGATTTCTTCATCGGCCTGCCGCAATCGGAAGAGCCGCGCACGGCGGAGATGATCCCGGCCAAGACAAACAACATGCCGCCGCCCTCGTCTCTCAACGCATCGCAGATCGCCGCGATGGGCAATCCGGCGGTCAATGCGGCGTTTCCGAACAAGCGCGGCTGGCGCGCCGCCGAGCTTTCATCGGCGAACGGCCAAGGCACGGCTTCGGCGCTCGCCCGCGTTTACGGCGCGCTGGCGTCCGACGGCAAGATCGACGGCAAGCCGCTGGTGAAGCCCGACACGATCGGCAAGATGACGGCGGTGCAGATCGAGGGACATGACGAAGTGCTCGCCATGCCTGCGCGCTGGGGTGCAGGATTTCTGCTGAATGCCGGCGGGCTTTACGGGCCCAATGACGAAACGTTCGGCCATTCGGGCTGGGGCGGATCGTTCGGCATCGCGGACCCAAAGACCGGCCTCGCCATCGCCTATGTGATGAACCAGATGGGGCCGGATCTCGCAGGCGACGCGCGCGCCAACGCGATTATCGCGGCGACTTATGCTTCGATTTAATCTGGGGCCCATTGTCTTGATCGTCATTGCGAGGGCTGAAAGCCCGAAGCAATCCAGATCTTCCTGCCCGTGCGGCTTCTGGATTGCTTCGCTTGCGCTCGCAATGACGGAGAATACAGATCAGGCCGGGAAGGCTTTCTGCACGTAGCGCGGCAGGGCGAAGGCAGCCTGGTGGACTTCGGGCGTGTAGTAGCGCGTCTCAAAGCCCGTCGCCGCGAAGCGTGTGCGCAGCGTTTCAACCGGCACCTCGGTCAACGAGGCATTGTCGGTGCCCCAGCCCATCGCCATCGGCCCGCCGACATAGGTCGGGATCGTTGCGAGATAGCAGCTTGCAACGGCGAAGAGCCGGCGGAATTTTTCAATTGTGCTCGTCAACTCGTCCGGCTGGAGAAACGGCACGCCGTTCTGCGTGACGATGACGCCGCCCGGCGCGAGGCGCGCCTTGGCGTTGCGGTAGAAGCTCTCTTCAAACAGCACGGCGCCGGGACCAACGGGATCGGTCGAGTCGACGATGATAACGTCGTAGCTCTCTGTCCTTTCGGCGACGAAGACCGTGCCGTCGGCGAAGACGAGATCGAGGCGCGGATCGGCGAAAGCACCGTCCGAGACCATCGCCAGATGCTGCTTTGAGAAATCGGTCACGGCAGGATCAATCTCGACCATCGTGATTTTTTCGAGCGCCTTGTGACGCGCGGCTTCACGCAGGATGCCGCCATCGCCGCCGCCTATGATGAGCACTTTCTTCGCCGATCCGTGGGCGAGGATCGGCACATGCGTCATCATCTCGTGATAGATGAATTCGTCGCGCTCTGTGACCTGCGTCGCGCCGTCGAGCGCCATCATGCGTCCGAAGACGGGATTGTCGAAAATCACCAGATGCTGCTGGCCGGTGTTCTCTTCATAGAGAACTTTCTCGGCGCGGTAGGCGGTGGTGAGACCCTCTTTTTCATAGAGGGTCTCCGTGATCCACCGAGAGCTCATACCATACCCCGGCCGCGACGATGCTCATCGACGCGAATGTCGGTGGGCGTGAAGGCTTCCTGCAGAACGGCAATCGAGTTCTGCGGTTCGGCAATGCCGCACATGAAAACGTCGAGAGCGGCGTAGTTCGCTTCCGGCCAGGTGTGGATCGAGATGTGGCTTTCCGACAGCACGGCCACGCCCGACACGCCGCCATTGGGCGTGAAGTGATGCAGGTGAATGTGCAGCAATGTCGCCTTCGACACTTCGACGCAACGGCGCAACGCCGTTTCGATATGCTCAAGATCATCCAGACGGCTCGCGCCGATCAGGTCGATGATGAGATGCGTGCCGGCAAAACGCTCACCGTCGCGCTCGATGAAGAAATCGGTGCGCTCGTCGGTGGTCGTGAATTGACCGGGCGCCGAAGCTTTCACTTCATGCGCGTCGACAGGAAACTCAAGCACATCGGCTTGAAGAAGGGCATTGGATTTGGGCATTCGCGCCACTCCCCAACCAGTAGATGAACTGACTTACCGAACGGTCGCGCGGATGCGGACACGTCGGGGCCATAACAAAAGCTGTCGCGGAGACCCGCATTCGCTTGGTGGAAATTTGGTGCCGAGTGCGGGGCGATCTCGCCCGGCGGTGCCTGCTCTTCAAAGAGCGGGCGGCTC
>DASYEM010000116.1:0-13742 GCA_036499025.1 Parvibaculum sp.
AACCGCCAGCCTTGACCCGAACCCGGTTTTGGGTTCGTTTGTGCCCAGCATCATTAAAAGTTGAGCCCGAAAAGGGCCGGCAGGGAGCCAAATGACCGACAAATTCCGGGCTATTCGCGTGTCCAAGGCCGAAAGCGGCCAGACGGCAGAACTCGTCGATCTCACACTCGCCGATCTGTCGGAAGGCGACGTCACCGTCGCCGTCGATTATTCGACCGTCAATTACAAGGATGGCCTCGCGCTCACCGGCAAGGCCCCCATCATCCGCAGCTTCCCGCTCATCCCCGGCATCGACTTCGCGGGGCGCGTCGAAAGCTCCACCAACGCGAATTTCAAAGCGGGTGACCGCGTCGTGCTGAACGGCTACGGCGTCGGCGAAGGCCACAATGGCGGCTACGCCCAGAAGGCGCGCGTCAAGGGCGACTGGCTTGTGAAACTCCCCGATGGCATTTCCAATGCCCATGCCATGGCCATCGGCACGGCGGGTTACACCGCGATGCTCTGCGTCCTCGCGCTTGAGCATGGCGGCGTGACGCCGGACAAGGGGGACGTTCTCGTCACCGGCGCGGCGGGCGGCGTCGGCTCCGTCGCCATCGCGCTTCTCGCCAAACTCGGCTACCGCGTCCTCGCCTCGACCGGTCGCGCTTCCGAAGCCGATTATCTGAAATCGCTCGGCGCCGCCGACATCATCGACCGCAATGAGTTGTCCGCTCCCGGCAAGCCCATCGGCAAGGAACGCTGGGCCGGTGTCGTCGATGCCGTCGGCAGCCACACGCTCGCCAACGCATTGGCTCAGACGCGTTATGGCGGCACGGTCGCCGCCTGCGGCCTTGCGCAAGGCATGGACCTTCCGGCCTCCGTCGCGCCCTTCATTCTGCGCGGCGTGACGCTCGCGGGCATCGACAGCGTGCAGGCTCCGATGGCAAAGCGCGTCGCCGCCTGGGCGCGCCTCGCCAAAGACCTCGACCTGAAGAAGCTCGACGCCATGACCACGCGCGTCGCGTTGAAAGACGTCATCGACCTCGGCCCGAAAATTCTCGGCGGTCAGGTGCGCGGCCGCGTCGTCGTCGATGTGAACGCCTGAGCGGGCAGGGGGAGCCGGACCATGAACATGCCCGCGGACATCGCAAAGCCGCCTTATCGCAAGGCGCATTACGTCGAACGCAAAATCGAGGTCGAGCATCGCCCCGATGGTTCGATCCTGATGCGCAATCCGCATCCCTTGCATGACGTGCCGGAAAACCTCGCCGCGCCGATCCGCAAATGGGCGGCGGAAGCGCCGGATCGCACATGGCTCGCCATGCGCAAACCCTCCGGCGAAAAAGGCGTCTTCGGCGAATGGGAAAAGCTCAGCTATGGCGAAGCCTATAAGCGCATAAGCGCCATAGCGCAGGCGCTTCTCGATCGCGGCATGAACCAGCAGACGCCGCTGATGATCCTCAGCGGCAATTCCATCGAACACGCGCTGATGGCCTATGGCGCCTTGCTCGCTGGCGTCCCCGTCGTTCCCGTGTCTCCAGCCTACAGCACGATGAGCACCGACTTCGACAAGCTGAAATATGTCGTCGCGCTCATCGAACCGAAAATGATCTTCATGCAAGGCGTGGCGCCCTTCACGCGCGGCCTCGCGGCGCTCGATCTTGCCGGCGTCGAACTCGTTACCGCCGACGCCTCGCTCGGCACGCCTTACGCCGATCTCGTCGCCACGTCCGTGACCGATGCGGTCGAGAAAAATTACGCCGCGCTCAATCACGACATGGTGGCGAAATATCTCTTCACCTCCGGCTCCACCGGCATGCCCAAGGCCGTCATCCTGACGGTTGGCATGATGTGCGTGAATTCCGTCATGCCGAAAAGCGTGACCTTGCCCGCAGCCTTTGAAGAGCCGCCGGTATTGTTGAACTGGCTCCCCTGGAACCATTGCTTCGGCGGCAACTCGATCCTCAACAATCTGACCACGGCGGGCGGCACGCTTTATATCGACGGCGGGCGTCCGGTCCCCGGCGCTTTCGCCGAAACCGTGCAGAACCTGCGCGAAATCGCCCCGACGGCTTATTCGAGCGTCCCTTCGGCCTACACGATGCTGGTCGAGGAACTCGAAAAGGACGACGCGCTCGCCGCCAATTTCTTCTCGCGCCTGAAAACGCTCGCCTATGGCGGCGCGGCAATGAGCCAGACGCTTTATGACCGCATTCAGGAGGTCGCCATGCGCGTCGTGGGCGAGCGCATTGTTTTCGGTTCGGGCTATGGCGCGACGGAAACCGCGCCGACCATCATGAATGTGCATTGGGAGACCGAGCGCATGGGCCTCATCGGCCTGCCGCTCCCCGGCATCGAGCTGAAGCTCGCCCCCGTCGGCCGTAAAATGGAAGTCCGCGTGCGCGGACGTTGCATCACGCCGGGCTATTACAAGAACCCGGAAAAGACGCGCGACGCTTACGACGAAGAGGGCTTCTACCGCCTCGGCGACGGCGCGCGTTTCGTCGATCCCGAAAATCCGCTCGAAGGTCTCGTCTTCGACGGGCGCGTGGCTGAAGATTTCAAACTCTCGACCGGCACATGGGTCAGCGCCGGCAAGCTCCGCGTCGATGCGCTGGCCGCCTCGAACGGTGTGTTGCAAGATGCGCTGGTCGCCGGTCTCGACCGCTCTTACATCGGCCTGCTCGGTTTCCCGAACATGCCCGCCTGCCGTCTCATCGCGGGCGATCAGGGCCTTGCCGACGAGGAGCTCGTGCGTCATCCCGCCGTGCTGGAGCGTCTGGCCGAGGGCCTGCGCCTCTACAACAAAACCAATCCCGGATCGAGCACGCGCATCGAGCGCGCGTTGCTGATGGTCGAGCCGCCAAGCGTCGATGCGGGCGAGTTGACTGATAAGGGCTACATCAATCAGGCTGTCGCACTCGGGCGTCGCGCTGGCCTCGTGGAAAAGCTCTATGCCGATCCGCCGGGCAATGACATCGTCGTTGCTTGATCTGGCCTGATCGGAAAAGGGCATATGCTGGATTTTGGTCTTGTAGCGAGTGGCGTGGCGATCGGCCTTGCGGTGGCGGCGCCGATTGGCCCCGTCAATCTCGTCGTCATCCGGCGTACGCTGCGCTTCGGCGCGCTGAACGGTCTGATCTCCGGTGCGGGCGCGGCGCTGGGCGACGGCGTCTTCGCCGCCATGGCCGCCTTCAGCCTCACCGCCGCCATCGATTTCTTTTTGAAATATGAGCTGCTGCTGCAACTCATCGGCGGCATTTTCCTGATCGTGCTCGGCATCCGCACCTTGACCACGCATCCCCATCTCGACGACCGCGAACCCGACTCGTTTTCAGGCGCGCTGGCCCGCGTCTTCCTCGCCACCTTCGCGCTCACCGTGACGAACCCGGCCACCATGCTCGGCTTCATCGCCATTTTCGGCGGCGTCGCCAGTCTCAGTTCGACGGGGCAGGGCTATGGCCACGCGGCGACGCTCGTCGTCTCCGTCATCGTCGGCTCGATGGTCTGGTGGCTCGGTCTCTCGCAATTCGTCAGTCTTTTCCGCCAGCGCATGAACGATCACGTCCTCGAAATCGTCAACCGCGTCTCCGGCGGCCTCATCGCCGTTTTCGGTGTGCTGGTCCTCGCCCGCGTGGTCTGGAAATTTTTCGGCTGAAAAATTTGTAATGATGTCACCCCGGCCTTGTGCCGGGGTCCAGGGGCCGCTTGCTCGGAATTTGACGTCCCTGGATCCCGGGACGAGCCCGGGATGACACCTGGAATGTAGGAGCAAGCCCAACCTTGTCGCCCCCGCACCCACCCTCTAATGTCCCCCTCAACAAATAAACGAAACCGGGAGACGGCAATGTCGAAGATGAATGGCGCGGAAAGTCTGGTCCGCACGCTGGTGGCCTCGAAAGTCGATGTCTGCTTCACCAATCCCGGCACCTCCGAAATGCATTTCGTCGCCGCACTCGACAAGGTCGACGGCATGCGCGCCATTCTCGGCCTCTTTGAAGGCGCGGTAACGGGCATGGCCGACGGTTATGGCCGCATGGCGGAAAAGCCTGCCTGCACGTTGCTCCATCTCGGACCCGGCCTCGCCAACGGTCTCGCCAATCTTCACAACGCGCGCCGCGCCCAGACGCCGCTCGTCAACATCGTCGGCGATCATGCGACCTATCACGCGCAATTCGACGCGCCGTTGTCCTCCGACATTCCGGGTTTCGCGCGCCCCGTCTCCGGCTGGGTGCATTCAAGCCCGAGCCCCAAGACGGTCGCCGCCGATGGCGCGCGCGCCGTGCAGGCCGCCATGTCCGCGCCGGGCCAGATCGCGACGCTCATTCTTCCCGCCGACACGGCATGGCTCGACGCCGATGGCGCCGCGCCCGCGCTGCCGCTGCCGGGTTACGCGCCCGTCTCGCAAAGCGCCGTCGACATCACGACGCAGGCGCTGAAGTCGGGCCGCAAATCCACGATCATCCTGCGCGGGCAGGCACTGAAGAAACGCGGCCTCATCGCGGCGGGCCGCATCGCCGCGAAAACCGGCGCGCGCATCATGTGCGACACCTTCGCGCCCCGTCTCGAACGCGGCGCCGGTCTCGTCGCCGTCGAGCGCATTCCCTATTTCGCCGAACAGATGGTCGACACCTTCAAGGATACGCAAGAGCTGATCCTCGTCGGCACCAAGCCGCCCGTTTCCTTCTTCGCCTATCCCGGCAAGGCGAGCTGGTGCACGCCCGACACCGCGAACATTCACTATCTGGCGCAGGCGCATGAAGACGGCGTCGCCGCGCTCGAAGCCGTCGCCGAAGCGCTCGGCGCGCCGAAAGATCCAGCCCACGTCGCGCCGCTGCAAATTCCCGGCCTGCCAAAGGGCAAGCTAGACCAGTTTTCCGCCGGTCAGATCATCGCGCACTTCCTGCCTGAAAACGCCATCATCTCCGATGAGGCTGCGACCTCCGGCATCGGCTCGCAGATCGCGACGGCTACCGCAAAGCCACACGATCATCTCTCGCTCACCGGCGGCGCCATCGGTCAGGGTCTCCCCGTCGCCACCGGCGCGGCGGTCGCCTGCCCGGATCGCAAGGTCGTCTGCCTGCATGGCGACGGCGGCGCGATGTACACGCTGCAATCTCTCTGGACGCAAGGGCGCGAAAAGCTCGACGTCGTCAACGTCATCTTCGCCAACCAGTCCTACGCGATCCTGAACATCGAGCTGATGCGCGTCGGCGCCGAAAATCCCGGCCCCAAGGCGCTCTCCATGCTCGACCTGCACAACCCGTCGCTCAACTGGGTCAATCTTGCCAACGGCATGGGCATGGAAGCGGTGCGCGTCGAAACGGCGGAAGAATTCGCCGACGCTTTCTCCTCAGCCGTCAAGGCCAAGGGCCCGCGCCTCATCGAAGTGATGCTTTAAAAAGCGGTTGGCGACAATCGTAGCCCTCCCCCTTGAGGGGGAGGGTTGGGTGGGGGATACGCTTGAAAAAGGCTAAAGCCTTTCGTCGCGCTGAAGCCCGGCATTGAAAACAACGGGCGGCGCCTGCGTTCGTCCGCATCGGAACGTTCTCTCAGGCGTAAACCGCTTCGAGCTTGTCGAGCGCGCCGGTCCAACCGTGATTGTGCCCGTCGCGCGCCGCCTCGTCGAAGAACTGCTCATGCGTCAGCGTCAGCCAGGTCGCCTCGCCGTCGGCCTTCAGCGAAATCGTCACTTGCGATTCCCGCTCCGGCGTCGAAACCCATGCCCAACTGAAGACGAGTTTCCGGTTCTCCACGACTTCCTTATAGACGCCGTTCACCTCGTGCCGGTCGCCGTCGCCGAACATGACCGCGCGAAAGTGTCCGCCGACGCGCACATCCGTTTCGATCTCCGTGGCCGTGTGCCCCTTCGGCCCCCACCATTGCATCATTTTTTGCGGGTCGGTCCAGGCGGCGTAGATTTTTTCCGGCCGCGCGTTGATGCGGCGTCGAAGCGTAAGGCTCGGTTTCTGGTTGATGACGGCGAGGCTTGGTTGGGCGGACATTTTTCTTCCTCCACGAAAGCGGTGAGACGGTCGAGTTGGTCGGACCAGTAGTGCTGATAGTGATTGAGCCATGCCATGGCTTGCTCCATCGGCGTGGCGCTCAATTCGCAAGCCACGCTGCGTCCGGTTTTTGTTCGCGTGATCAATCCGGCATCCGCCAGCACGTCGAGATGTTTCATCACGGCGGGCAGCGACATCGCAAAGGGCCGCGCGAGTTCGCTCACCGAAAGGGTCTTGTCCCGGTCGAGCCGCGCCAGCAGCGCCCGCCGCGTCGGATCGGCGAGCGCGGCGAAGGTGCGGTCGAGATGTACATTTTTAAACTTAACCATATGGTTAAGTGTGAGGATGCAAGACGGCGCTGTCAAGCGCCGCGAAAATTATTCCGAAAGTAATCCTCACCCTGGGGAGCGGCGGAAGCCGCGTCTCGAAGGGCGAGGCCCCGCCCGCCGCCATCCTTCGAGACACGAACCTGCGGTTCGTCCCTCAGGATGATGTCATTTGAGATGAGGAATATCTGGAGCCGAAGAAGCTCAGTTCATCACGCGGTTGAGCGTGAATTCACCTTGGCGCACGCGGTCGGCAAGGCCGGCTGCCATCTCGGCCACGGCTTCTTCGCCGTAAGCCTCGACCATGTCGGACAAGGCGGCGAAAATCGCGGTGGTGGCGAGAATGTCGGCGGAAACGCCGTCGCTCAGCGCTTCATCCCAGGCGTCGAGAATGTTCTGAAGCGCCATCCGGCGTTGGTCGGTTTCCGTGGGGGACAGTTGGTCCAGCCCGTCTTCATCGACCGTATTGAAACTCGTATCGCCCGGCATATCGGAATCGGCCATCACGCCCTCTGCTTTGTCTCCAATGGGAGACTTCCGAAGGCGCGGAACGCGCAAGATCGAAACCTGCTCGCCAAACGCCCAAACTCGCCCACCTGCGAGCGTTTGTAGCATATCTGCGGGGAAAGTCGCGTGCTTCGTGTAAGAGAGGTTAACATGGAACCTCGAACTCGATCGAATGGAACTCGTCAGAAGCCCGCCGCTGCGCTTCGATCGGTTCCGGCAAGCCGCGCCGCCAGCTTGTGCGCTTCGTCGAACAGCGAGTTCGATGCCTGCGCTGCGCCGTCCGAGCAATCGGGAAAGGCTTTCTGCGCTTGATAATAAGCGTCATTGAAATGCGAGATCATCAATTGCCGCTCTTCCGCGCCGAGCGTCGCGGCATTCAGCATGTCGATCATCTTGTTGCGCCAGAGCGCGCCTTCATTCGCCCCGCAGACTTCGCGCAGATGGTGAACGGAACCGAGTATTTCGGCGAGCCGAACGAGCCCCTTATCGAGCCCGCTATCGAGATCGCCGGCACGCGACGGCGTGGCGGCGCCCATCAGAACAAGCGCCAGCGCCACGCCGATAATGCTGCGCGTCCCGAATCCATACAATCTGCGTGCCATTCCGCTCCGCATGGGCGTCCTTCCGCCGGCGATGGCCGGTCAGAAGAAAGCCGTTGCAGGAGCCGAGCCACACCGTTGCCCTCATCCTGAGGAGCCGCGAAGCGGCGTCTCGAAGGATCAGCCGAACTTGCGCAGCCGTTCGAGAACCTCTTCGGCTTCCGCCATCGTCTTTTCGACGATGTCCTTGGCCGACAGAATGGAGTGAATGCCGCCCGCGCCCTGGCCCATGGCAAAGCAGCTGCGGTCGCGCTCGAGCCCCTCGATCTGGCCGCCGATGCCGCCCATCACATTCGCCTTGGTCGAAAGGATCGCCTGCTGCGGGAAGGCCTGAATGTCCTGCGGGCGGCTCTCCCAATCCTGCACGTAGGGATTGTTGAAGACGCGCATCGTCTTGCCCGAATAGCAGCGCGTCACGATCGTGTCGGTGTCCTTCGCTTCCAGGATCACCTGGCGATACATGTCGCCCGCATGAGATTCCTTCGCCGCGATGAAGCGCGTGCCCATCCAGACGCCCTGCGCGCCGAAAGCCAGCGCCGCCGCAAGGCCGCGCCCGTCGACGATGGATCCCGCCGCGACCACCGGAACCGTCTTCACCGCGTCCACGATCTGCGGAATGAGCGCCATGCCCGCGACCTTGCCCGTGTGCCCGCCGCCCTCCGTGCCCTGCGCGATCACGCCGTCAAGGCCGGCCTTCTCGCCCGAGACCGCATGTTTGACGGTGCCGCAGACATTCATCACCTTCATGCCTGCCTTGTGCAGCTTATCGAGAATATTGGTAGGCACGCCCAGACCCGAGATGAAGGCATGCGCGCCTTCCTCGATCATCACATCGGCGGTGCGCTCAAGGCTTTCCGGCACGGCGGCCAGCAGATCGACGCCGAACGGCTTGTCGGTCAGGTCGCGCACCTTTTTCATCTCTGCACGGATGAATTCCGGGTCGTGCCCCGCCATGCCCAGCGTCCCGAACCCGCCCGCATTGGAAACGGCTGCGGCGAGTTCCGCATAAGACACGCCGCCCATACCGGCCAGCATGATCGGATATTTGACGCCCAGAAGATCGCAAAGCGGCGTGCGGATGGTCATGGGGTATCTCCCTGTTGCGGCGGGCTCTCCGGCCCATTTAGTTCGGATACCTAACTAATATCAGTTAGGCGCTGTCCGTCAAGAACCGACCCGCCGTCAAGGCCGTCATGGCCCGGCTCGTCCGGGCCATCCACGTCTTTTCTTTGAGGTGTAAAATATTTGACAAAAAGTCGAATATTGTACATTCTAACCCCATGAATACCGCCCCAACCTTCACCCCTGAAGCCTGTCGCATGGCCCGCGCAAGAGCGCGTCTGAGCCAGCAAGCGCTCGCCCGGCGCGCAGGCATCTCCCGCGCCACCCTCATCAATTTCGAAGCCGGAAAAGGCAAACCCCTCAACGCCAGCGTCGCGGCGATCCGTTCGGCGTTGGGGCAGGGCAGTCGCCTCGCCCGCGTCCTGCGCTCGCTTCAAGCTGCCGAACCGCAATTCCGCGCAAGAGGCGTCACCCGCCTCGCCATCTTCGGCTCCGTCGCGCGCATGGAAGACGGACCGGAAAGCGACGTCGATCTGGTCGCCGACATCGACCCCACCCGCAAATTCGACATTATCGATCTCGCAGGAATAGCTGGGCTTGCGCAGGACGTGCTGAGTTCTCCGGTAGATGTAGTACGTCGTCGACCGGACATGAAACCTCGGCTCGCTCAGAATATTGCTGAGGACCAAATTCATGTCTTCTGAGAATCGAGAGATTCGGCTGGAAGAAATTCTCGAACAAATCGAACGTATCGAATCTCACATCACCAGCGTGACATTCGATACGTTTTGCGATGACGCTCTCACGCAAGATGCGGTCGAACGCTGCCTTGAGCGAATTTGCGAAGCGTCGAGAAAAGTCGGAGATGTATTCGACGAAAAATATCCCGAGGTAAATTTCCCCGATCTTCGAAAATTCGGATCGGTGCTCAGGCATGACTACCACGGCATCGACGCCAGGATTGTGTGGGAAGCAGTAACAGAACGGCTTCCTCTATTGAAAGCCGCCATCCGCGCCGAGCTCGGCCTCTAATCCGCTTCCAGCGCCGCCGCATCCACCGGCCCGTCGCTGCGCCGCCCGTCGATGATATAGGCGAGTTCCGAAAACGCTTCGAGCATCCGCTCCGCATCGCCCTTTTCCAGCAACGACGGCAGAAAGCGCGTCAGTGCCAGCTCGAATTCGCGGTGCTTCTTCAAACCCTTCGGCGTCAGCTTCAGCATCACGCTGCGCCCGTCTTCGGCATCCGGCGCGCGCGAGATCAGCCCGCGCTTTTCCATGTCGCCGATCAGCCCCGACGCCGTCGGCTTGGTGATCGCCGCTTCGACGGCGAGTTCGCCCGCCCGCTTCGGCCCACGCTTCAGGAACAGCAGGAAGCGATATTGCGGAATGGTGATGTCGAGTTCGCGCGCAATCGTCTCGAATTCGCGGAACAGCACCACGACGGTGCGGGCCATCAGAATGAGCCGCCGGTCGATGGTGCTGTCCTCGCTCTCGTTCATGTCAGAAAATCGCGTAGCCGCCGTCGATGACGAACGTGTCGCCCGAATGATAGCTCGACGCATTCGACGCCAGATAAACCGCGACGCCGCCGAAATCCTCCGGCTCGCCCCAGCGCCGCGCCGGCACGCGCGGGATCACTTTTTCGGCAAAGGCTTTGCTCTCTTGCGCATTGGCCGTCATGTCGGTGGCGATCCAGCCCGGCAAAATCGAGTTGGCGCGAATGCCGTAACGCGCGAATTCGACGGCGCAGCTTTTCATCATCGAGATGACCGCGCCCTTGGTCGCCGCATAGGCCTGGTTGCGCGCCGCGCCCTCGATCGCCGCAAGGCTCGCAACGCCGACAAGCGAGCCGCCCGTGTCGCCGCTCTTCGCGCGCTCGACCATGTGCTTGGTCGCCTCGCGCAGCGTGAAGAACACGCCGTCGAGATTGACCGCCAGCGTCTTGCGATAGGTTTCCGTCTTCATTTCCGTGAACGACGGCGAGCCGAAGCCGACGCCCGCATTGGCGAACACGCTGTCGATGCGGCCAAGCGCCTTCACGGTTTCGACGATGCCGTCGACCACTTCCTGCTCATTGGCGACGTTCACCTTGCGCGCATAGACTTTCACGCCATGTGCTTTCAGCTGCGCTGCGGCCTTGGCGTTCTTTTCTTCATTGGTGCCCCAGATCGCGACGCCCGCGCCCGATTGGGCGAGCGCATCGGCCATGCCGAGACCGATGCCGCCATTGCCGCCGGTGACCAGCGCCACTTTGCCGCTCAGATCGAAAGGTTTGTAAGCCATCTTCACTCCCCGAAAGATTTTTCATTGTTGATAGGAATGTCTATGGCCGGACTATAGCACCGGCGCGCCGCGAGGCGAGGGCGAGGCCCCCAGCCTTACTTGTGCGGCCCAGTCTTACTTGTGCGGCCCAGTCTTACTTGTGTGGCTTGTCGAGCTTCAGGCGCTGGCCTTCCGGGATCGGCGGCATGGTCATCGCCGGCGCGGAAGCCGTCGAGCGATCCTCCTTCAACTCCGAGCAAACGAAATAGGACCGATAGCTCAGATGCTCGGGATCGGGCGGGATCGAGCAGGTGAAAATCGACGCCGCCTTTTGCAGCACCAGCGCCGTGCCGAGATTGCCCCGGATTTCATAGCCGTCCTTGGCCAGCCCGCCCAGCGAGCGCGTCGAGACGACGAAAGGCCCGGTACGCGACCCCGGCGCGAGAGGGTCCTTTGCTTCCGCTGCGGCAAGCGGGCTCGCGATCAGAAATGCGCAGGCAACAAGGGCGGGGCGCGCGAAGCGGCGTGTCATGAAATACTGTTCCGGTCAGGAGGATAGGCGAAGCGGAGTTGATCTTAACCTATGTGAGCGGTCATTCAACTCAGGCCGCGCCGGGCTCGAACCGCCCTAATGGGCGCAGCGCGCGCAAATGCCGGAGATTTCGACGACCTTGCGCTCGACCGTGAAGCGCGCCCGCCTCGTCGCCGCCTCCAGCGCCTTGTCGAAACCGCCATCGACGATCTCTTGCGCCGTCCCGCACTCCCGGCAGATCAGGAACTGGCTCGTATGCGGCCGCCCGGCCTCTCCGCAGCCGAGATAGGCGTTGAGGCTCTCGATCTTGTGGATCAGCCCTTCGGCCATCAGAAAGTCGAGCGCCCGATAAACGGTCGGTGGCCGCGCCGCCTTATGCGTCCGCGCCAGCGCGTCGAGCACATCGTAAGCGCCGACGGGCTTGTGGCTCCGCCAGACGATCGCCAGAACCTTCTCGCGGATCGGCGTCAGCTGCACCGCGCGTTCGGTGCAAAGCGCCCGTGCGCGCGCCATCGCCGTATCGACGCAATCGCCATGATTATGCGCGCCGTGCGGATGCGGCTCACGGTCCGTCGCTTTGCTTGTCGCTGGTCTCTGGTCAGGCATGGCAAGATGATACAACATAACAACCGATTTGTCGCCCCCGCTTATCCGAGAGCCCTTCATGTGCGGACGCTACGCCATCACCACGCCGCCCCAGGCGATGCGCGACCTCTACCTTTATATGGCGCAGCCGAATTTTCCCCCGCGCTACAACGTGGCGCCGACGCAGCCCGTGCCGATCGTCCGCCTGAATGCGGGCGCGCGCGAATTCGCATTGGTCCGCTGGGGCCTCATTCCCTCATGGGCAAAAGAGATGCCGCAATCGCTGCTCATCAACGCCCGCGCCGACACGATTGCCGACAAGCCGTCCTTCCGTGGCGCCTTCCGCCATCGCCGCGCGCTGATGCCGGCCGATGGTTTTTATGAATGGAAAGAAATAGGGAAGGGCGTCAAGCAACCCTTCTTCATCCGCCGCCGCGACCGCGCTTCATTTGCGATGGCCGCGATCTGGGACAACTGGATGAGCGCGGACGGCAGCGAAATCGAAACCTGCGCCATCGTCACCACCGAAGCCAACGCCACTCTGACGCCCATCCATCACCGCATGCCGGTGATCCTCGCGCCTGCCGCCTATGGCCTCTGGCTCGATCCCGCCGCCACGCAAAAGGAACTCGCCGCCCTGATGGTCCCGGCCCCCGACGATCTGATGGAGGCGGTCCCGGTCAGCCAGTCCGTCAACCGCGTCGCCAATGACGGCCCGCATCTCACCGACCCCTTCCTGATCCCGCCGGACGCCGCCCCGCTGAAAAAGAAAGAGAAGCCCGCCGACGATCGGCAGGCGGATTTGTTCTGAGCTTGGCGTAACTCAATTTTTTCATGACTCCTTTCGTTTCCCATGCGAGCGTGAGCCATCTCATTTCCGAGGGGAATTCCATGCGCCTGCTCAATCGATCCGTCTTCTGCCTTTTCGCGCTCGCCGCCATTCTCTTTGCCGCCCCCGCTTCCGCCGCGCCCGCCAGCAAATTCGCCGAGGTGAACGGCGTCAAAATCCACTACCTCATCGCGGGACAGGGCTCGCCCGTCCTGCTCCTTCACGGCTATGCCGAGACGAGCCACATGTGGCTGCCGCTGATCGCCGAGCTTGAAAAAACCCACACCGTCATCGCGCCCGACCTGCGCGGCTTCGGCGACAGCGCCGCGCCCGCCACCGGCTACACCAAGAAGGCGATGGCGCAGGACATGCACGCCCTCACCGAAAAACTCGGCCTCAAGCACGTCCGCATCGTCGGCCACGACATCGGCCTGATGGTCGCCTATGCCTATGCCGCGCAATATCCCGCCGACACCGACCGCATCGTGCTGATGGACGCCTTCCTTCCCGGCGTCGGCGACTGGACGCATGTCTGGCTGTTGCGCGACCTTTGGCATTTCCATTTCTACGGCCCGACGCCGCTCGCCCTCGTCAAAGGCCGCGAGCGCATCTACCTGGAGCATTTCTGGAACGACTTCGCCGCCGACCCGAAACATTCCGTGCCCGAAGCCGACCGCGTCTTCTACGCCAAGGCCTACGCCCAGCCCGGCCACATGGCGGCGGGCTTTGAAGTCTTCCGCGCCTTCGAGCAGGACGCGAAGGACTTCGCGGACCTCGCCAAAACCCCGCTCACCATGCCGATGCTGGTCCTCTCCGGCGAAAAGGCCGGCGGCCAGTTCCTGATCGACCAGGGCAAAATGGTCGATCCCACCGCCCAAGGCGAAATCATCATGGGCTCCGGCCACTGGCTCATGGAAGAAGCTCCGGAAAAAGTAATCCCGAAACTCGTCGCCTTCCTGAACAAATAACGAAACACATCATGCGCGGGCCAAAACCCGCGCATGATTTTTTCCTGCTTAGCCCTCTCCCTCTGGGAGAGGGTTGGGTGAGGGCCTT
>DASYEM010000117.1:0-17176 GCA_036499025.1 Parvibaculum sp.
TCCTTGTGATGCGAGAGGCACCACTTGGCCATGATCGAGCCGCCGCGCGAGACGATGCCGGTGACACGTTTCGCCGTCATCGGCACGTAAGCCAGACGCACGCCCGCATGAATGGTGAAATAATCGACGCCCTGCTCGGCCTGTTCGATGAGCGTGTCGCGATAGACTTCCCATGTCAGGTTTTCGGCGATGCCGTCGACTTTTTCCAGAGCCTGATAGATCGGCACCGTGCCGATGGGCACCGGCGAATTGCGGACGATCCATTCGCGCGTGTTGTGAATGTTGCGGCCCGTCGACAGGTCCATGACATTGTCGGCGCCCCAGCGGATCGCCCAGACCATCTTGTCGACTTCCTCGGCCACCGAAGAGGTGACGGCGGAATTGCCGATATTGGCGTTGATCTTCACGAGGAAATTGCGGCCGATAATCATCGGCTCGACTTCGGGATGATTGATGTTGGCCGGGATGATGGCGCGGCCCAGCGCGATTTCGTTGCGGACGAATTCCGGTGTGATGAATTCGGGAATGTCGGCGCCGAAGCTCTCGCCTTCCGCAAGCTTGTGTGCGGCATTGGCGAGCGCCTGCTTGCGGCCGATATTTTCGCGCTCGGCGATATAGGCCATTTCCGCCGTGACGATGCCGGCCTTCGCATATTCATATTGCGTGACGGGATGGCCCGGCTTGCCCTTGCGCGGATTATTGACGATGGGAAAGGCGCGAGCGAGTTTCGCGTCCGACACATTGCCATTGTCTTCCGGCCTCACGTCGCGACCGACATAAACCTCCGTGTCGCCGCGCGCCTCGATCCACGCCTCGCGCGTGCGCGGCAGACCGGCTTCGACGTCGATCCCGACCGTCGGGTCCGTGTAGGGGCCCGACGTGTCGTAAACGCGGACCGGCGGCTCCTTGGCGCTTTCATGCAAGGCGATTTCGCGGAACGGCACCTTGAGGCCGGGAAAACCGTCCGGCGTCGTGAAAATCTTGGTGCTGGCGGGCAGCGGGCCCACGGTGATGTCGGTCAGCGCCGGCTTGGGGGTTTGGATATTCATCTTGGATCTCCGTCCAGAAGGTGTCGGAAATCCGGGATTAAGCGGAGGATGGCGGTGCTTCCCGTCCCTATCGCCGGCATGACCCGGATCAGGTTCTAAGGGTGGTGAACCGGCATCAGGTTCATCTCAGCCGGTTGCGCCGGCCCCCCTCGGAGTGAGCGCGAGTGTGACTCCTCGGCGGTTTGAGGTAAAGAGGTGCGAACGGCGCTCCATCATATACAAATGTCACCCCGGCCCTCGGGTCGCGCGCCCAAGGACAGGCTCTTGTGCCGGGGTCCAGTAGCGGCTCGCTCCGTGGGTGTGGCCCTGGATCCCGGCACAAGGCTGGATGACAACTGCAAATGGGTGACCCATGACCTTCCCCGACACGCTGACGAAACGTCTCGGCATCGACCTGCCGATCATTCAGGCGCCGATGGCGGGCGCGGCGACGGCGGAGCTGGCCGCGGCGGTCGCCAATGCGGGCGGGCTCGGCTCGCTGGGCGTCGCGATGATGAACGAGGCGACCCTGCGCGAGACGGTGGGCAAATTGCGCGGGCTCACCAACAAGCCGTTCAACCTCAATTATTTCGTGCATCAGGAGCCGAAGCTCGAAAGCTTCGACGCGGGCCCGATGAAACGCGCCTTGACGCCCTTCTATGAAGAATTCGGATTGGGCGACGTGCCCGGCCCCGCCTCGCCCGCGCCCGCCTTTACCGACGCGGCGCTGAAGCTGCTGCTGGAACTTGCGCCGAAAATCGTCAGCTTCCATTTCGGCCTGCCGGGCGCAGACGCCGTGAAAGCGATCCGCGAGAAAGGCATCGTCATTCTGGGCTGCGCGACGACGAGCGCGGAGGCGCGCGCGCTGGAACATGGCGGCGCGGACGCGATCATCGCGCAGGGACACGAAGCGGGCGGACATCGCGGCACGTTTCTCGATCATGTCGATCTCGGCACGGTGGGGACCATGGCGCTGGTGCCGCAAGTGGTGGACGCCGTAAAAGTGCCGGTGATCGCGGCGGGCGGCATCGGCGATGCGCGCGGCATCGCGGCCGCCGCCATGCTCGGCGCATCGGCCGTGCAGCTCGGCACGGCTTATCTGATGTGTCCCGAAACGCAGATGCACCCGCTGCATCGCAAGGCGCTCGCCGAAGCCTCGGACCATGCGACGGTGGTGACGAAGCTCTTTTCAGGCCGCCCGGCGCGCGCCATCCGCAACCATCTGACCGAAGGGCTTCATGCGCTGGAAGGCGTGGCCGCACCCTTTCCCACTCAGCGCGCGATGGTCGCCCCGCTGGTGAGCGCGAGCGGCAAGGCCAACCGGGCGGAATTCATGCAGCTCTGGTCGGGACAGGCGGCATCGCTGTCGCGGCCCGAACCGGCGGCGGAAAAAACGCTGCGGCTTATGAAGGAAGCCGCAGCGCTGATGTCGCGATAGTCAGTTGTAAGTTTTCGCAAGCCAGTCAAACACGGTCGCATGCCACAAGCTCGGCGCACCCAACTGACAATGTTCGCCGCCACCCGACGCATGATCGAAGACCACGCTGGTCACGCTGCGGGCCTGAGTGAGCGCGGCCTTGACCTTGTCGATCTCCCCGTTGGGGGTGAAATGATCGTCCGCGCCCGCCAGCAGCAGCACATCGGCATGAATGCGATCGGCTACCGGCACAAGGGTGAGCGTCTGAAACGCATCCAGCACGGCAAGCGGATTGCTCAGGCCAAAGGTCCACATGCCGTTCTTTGCAGCCCATTCGCTGCCCGGACTTTGGGGACGATGCGCGAGAAGTTTCAAAACGCCGTCATAATGGTGATCGCGCAGCCAATAGACGAAGTGCGGAACCTGGCGCTTTGCCAGTTCGCCTGCATTGTACATGGCGTCATAAGCGATGACGCCGTCGATGCGCGCATCGAATGCGGCGGCGCGCGGCGCAAGATACCCGCCAAGGCTCTCGCCCATCAGGACGATTTTTTTCGGTTTGGGATGGCTTGCCAGAAACGTATCGAGGACGGCGCTGTTTGGCTTTTCCCAATCGGCGATGAAGGTGAGACCCTGATCCCGCAACACCGACCCTTGTCCCGGCCCCTCATAGATGAGAACGGAGAAGCCGCGCCGATGTGCGGCGGCGACAAAATGGAAATAAAGTTCTTCCATCGTGCTGTCGAAACCGCCCACCACGACAATCAGGGGTTTTGCTTCAGCGCCGGCGCCGCCTGGAAAATAGATGGCGTTGAGGTGATGATCGGGACCATAAGGAACGGAGATGCGCTCGTATTGCACGCTCAGCGTGTCGAGGCCTGAATAAAAGGCGCCAAGATTTTTCTTCCAGATGGCGGCGCGTTTTGGATCATGCGGGTCGAGGAAGAATTCGGCCGCGCGATAATAAGTATGCGCCCGAAGCAACGCATCGCCTCTGCTTGTGGCGTCCTTCGTCTTGGCCGCCAGCGCCGCAATTCGGTCGCCCTGCTCGCTCCAGGCCGCATACCAGCTTTGAGCATCGCCTGTTTTGATCTTGGCCACCGCCAATGTGACCTCGGCAAGATCGCCGCCGACAGGGGCCGTATCGGTCAGTACACGGATCGTCTCGAAATTATAGGTCTGGTCCGCGAAGAACCGGGCGTTGCCCATTGCCGTCGACCTCGGCCAAAAGGCCCAAAGCGCCGCCACGGCAACGACAGCGCCTGTCAAAATCCATCTTTTACGGGGCATGTTTCCCTCCATCTAAAGCAATAGATTTTGCATTTAGAGATGCGGCTCGACGAAAGCAAGTAAATTTGCTTTAAAAAACACATGAAACCGCAGCCCCCTCTCCGCCCCGGCGGCCGCAGCGCCCTTGTGAAAAGCGCCGTATTCGATGCCGTGGAGGCCCTGATGGACGAGGTTCCAGACAGGTTGCCCTCGATGGCCGAAATCGCGGCCCGGGCGCAGGTGAACCCGACGAGCCTCTATCGACGCTGGGGCAATGTCAGCGTCTTGACGACCGATGTGGCCATAGAACTCGCCATGCGGGATTTTCCCGTGCCCGATACCGGTTCGCTCAGGGGCGACCTCTCGGGCTGGGCGGACGTGATCGCGCAGCGGCTGAGCGGCTCGCCGCTGCTGCGTGTCCTTGCGGCCAATATCCACAGCAACGAGCCCGGACAGCGCGAACGCGTCGAGGCGCTCGCCCGGCGCGGGCAAGAGCTTGAACTCGCACTGGCGCGCGCAAAGGCGCGTGGGGAGCCGACGCCAAGCCTGGCCGATGTCCTCGAAGTGGTGCTCGCGCCCCTCTACTTCCACGTTCTCTTCTTCGGGCCTGTGCATGAAGCAGACTATGCGGCACGGCTGGTGAGCCGGCTGCTGACGCTCGCGGCGCTCAAGACGGCGTGAGCCGCCGAACACCCCTTAATGCCTCTGCCTATTTTTCAGGCTAACGTGATCGCGGGGTCCGATTCGAGGCCCGGCATAGGGGAGAAAAGGCAATGACTGTTGAACTGACCGCATTGGTATGGAGTGGCGTGCTGCTGTTCGTACTGATCCTGATTTCGGCCTTCGCCAATGTGCGGGCCATGGGCCAGCCCTGGGGCATCGGCAACCGCGAAGACACGCCGCCGAGCACCGGCTTTTCGGGCCGCGCCAAACGCGCCTACATGAACCTGCTGGAACAGCTGGTGGTGTTTGCCGCCATCGCCATTCCGGCCCATGCCGCAGGCATCCATTCGAGCCTGACGGTTCTCGCCGCCCAGCTTTTCCTCGCGGGCCGCGTCGCGCACGCCATCGTCTATCTGGTGGGCTGGACCTTCATCTCGATCCGCACGCTGGTCTGGCTGGTCGCCATCGTCGGCACCGGCATCTACATCTATGCGGTGGTGACGTCGGGCACGTTGATCCTGACGGCGGCGCCCGCGATCGCAGCGACGCCGATGTAAGACCGATCTCGCGGGCGGAAGAGCGCGGAGGCCGCGCATTCCGCCCGCGAATTTTCAGGCGGATTTTCACCGCACCGTTTCACGAGCCGAAGGAATACCCATGTCGAGCGAAGGCCTCCACGTTCCCCGCGAAAGCCTGTCCAAAAAGACGCTGCATCTGCATTATGCGATCACTTCGCTGATGGAGGAACTGGAAGCCGTCGACTGGTATCGCCAGCGCGCCGACGACACGGACGACGCGTCCCTGAAATCCGTTCTTCTGCACAATGCCAATGAAGAAGCCGAACACGCCTCGATGATCATCGAGTGGCTGCGGCGCAATGACGAGGTCTTCGCCAAACAACTGAAGACCTATCTCTTCAGCGAAGGGCCGATCCTCGAGGTCGAGAAAAAAGCCGAAGGCAAGGAATAGTCCCGCCTCGCTCTAAAAGCCCTCGTCTCAAAATCCGATGAGCAGCGACAACAGGGCAAAGCCGTTATTGGCGACATGGACGGCGACGGACGGCCATATCGAACCGCTTTTCATATAGAGCCACATCAGCGCCGCGCCGAGCAGCGTGACTTCCGCCGTCATCAGCACCGCGACCGCGCCGCCCGCCAGCGTATATTGCACATGCATGGCGACAAACACCGCGACGGAGAGACAGGCCGCCGCGATGGCGGGCATGCGCCGCGCCAGCGCCCGGAAAAGAACGACGCGAAAGATCGCCTCTTCGAGAACGGGGATGACGAGAACGAAAAGAAAGGCCGAGGCGACGTTCCAGCGCGGATCGCTGGAGCGGACGCCGTTCATCGTCTCGAGGCCCTGCCTTGCCACCTCGTCGCCCGCGATGACGGAGAAGAGACTGAGAAGGCCCTGGATCGCCACGAACATGACGGGCGTGATCCACAACCATCTGCGGGCAGGCCACACGAAACCGAAACCGCGCAACGTGACGCCCCGGCGCCTCGCGAACCGCCAGAACGCCGCGATGACGGCAAGGCTGCATGCCGCGCAGCTGACGACGACGATGCGATTGAGGCCGTCGCCCGTCTTCATCAGCGCGGCGCCCTGAGCGGTGCCGAACCTCCAGAAGAGAACCATCATATAGACCAAGGCGGCGACAAGCTGCGCGCCGATATAGGCCGCAAGCAGAAAGACCGCATCGCGCAGACGATAGGCGCTCTCGCCCGGCGCGGCGGACGCCGCCGCTTCGCGATCCGCTTCGGCGTCCATTGGCATCAATCCTCGAACGGATCCTTCATCAGGATCGTGTCCTCGCGGTCGGGCGAGGTGGACAAAAGCGCGACCGGCGCTTCGATCAACTCTTCCAGATAGCGCACATATTTGACGGCGGCGGCGGGAAGCTGCGCCCATGAACGCGCGCCCTGCGTGCTGTCGGACCAGCCTTCCAGCGTTTCATAGATGGGCGTTACCTTGCGCTGCGCGTCCATGCCGGCGGGAAAATGATCGAGACGCTTGCCATCGACGTCATAGGCGACGCAAACCTTCAACTCGTCGAACCCGTCGAGCACATCGAGCTTGGTGAGCGCGATGCCCGTGATGCCGCCGGTCTTGATCGCCTGACGCACCATGACGGCATCGAACCAGCCGCAACGGCGCTTGCGGCCCGTGACCGTGCCGAACTCGTGGCCGCGCTCGCCGAGCCGCTGACCCGTCGCGTCGGTGAGTTCAGTCGGGAACGGACCTTCGCCGACGCGCGTCGTATAGGCCTTGGTGATGCCGAGCACATAGCCGATGGCGGCGGGGCCGACGCCCGAGCCTGCCGCCGCCTGACCGGCGACCGTGTTCGACGAGGTGACGAAAGGATAGGTGCCGTGATCGACGTCGAGCATGGTGCCCTGCGCGCCTTCGAACAGAATACGTTCGCCGTGGCGCTTGGCTTCATCCAGCAGACGCCAGACGGGCGCGGCGAAGGGAAGAATGCGCGGCGCGATTTCCTTCAGCGCCTCGACAAGCGGGGCGACTTCAAACTCTTCAAGCCGGTTGCCGCGGCGCAACGCATTGTGATGCGCGAGCAATCCCTCGACCTTGGCGGTCAGCGTGTCAGGATCGGCAAGATCGATGACGCGGATCGCGCGACGGCCCGCCTTGTCTTCGTAAGCGGGGCCGATGCCGCGCTTGGTCGTGCCGATCTTGACGCCCGAATTGGCGCTCTCGCGCGTCTCGTCGAGTTCGCGATGAACGGGCAGGATCAGGCAGGCATTTTCGGCGATGCAGAGATTGTCCGGCGTGACGTTGACGCCCTTGGAGGCGATCGCCTCGACTTCCCGGACGAAAGCCCAGGGATCGAGCACCACGCCATTGCCGAGCATGGAGCGCTTGCCGGGACGCACGATGCCCGAGGGCAGCAGCGAAAGCTTGTAGGTCACGCCGTCGATGACGAGCGTATGCCCGGCATTGTGCCCGCCCTGGAATCGCACCACCACATTGGCGCGCTCCGAGAGCCAATCCACAATCTTGCCCTTGCCCTCGTCACCCCACTGAGAGCCGACAACCGCCACATTCGCCATGATTTCAATGCCTTAGACTGCGGGTGCGCGGCACCCTAAACAAGCCAAAAGCCCCCGTGCCGAAAGGCAGGGAGCTTTCGCATTGTCTACCGGATCGGACGGCGGAAGGAAAGTGGATAAGAGGGCCAAAAGCGGCTAGACGGGGTGTATCCGGTTCGCTTGAGCCCTTGATCCGAGACCCAGATGTCGCTCGCTCTCCCCCTTCATGCACCCGCCCCGCTGATCGCCGCGGAAGATGGGAGCCAGCATCTCGACGCCTTCATCACGACGGTAGCGTTTTCGCTCTGCCTGCATGTGCTGCTGACGCTTGTCGGCGCTTACCGTTTCGCCGAACCGCCGCCGCAATGGCAGCGCGCCCGCGACCTGCCCGCCATCGAGGCTGAGCTTGTGCCGCCGCCGCAGCCCGCCGAGGCCATTGGCGAGGCCATGAAAAAGGCGGAGGAAAAGCTGCCGCCCGTCGACGGCAAACTCGTCAGCTCGCTGAAGGCCGACGCCTTCAAGACGCTGCTCACCTGCCGCGGCTGCACGCTGGCGGGCGCGAATTTCAACGGCTCGTTTCTGAGGCTCGCAAGCCTGCAACATGCGGACCTGCGCAAGATAAAACTCGTGGGCGCGGAACTCAGCGGCACCTTGCTCACCTACGCCAATCTCGAAGGCGCGGATATGCGGGGCGCGAATGCGGCGGGCGCCGATATGCGCGGCGCGAACCTCAAAGGTGCCGACCTCTCCTATGCCCGCGTCGATGCGGCCATGCTGATGGACACGGATTTCACCGGCGCGAAACTCGTCGGCGCGGATTTCCGCGCCATCGAACTGGTGAAGGGCCTGAGATTCCGCGACGCGGACCTGACCGATGCAAGCTTCCGCTACGCCTTCCTGCGCGGCGTCGATTTTCGCGGCGCGAACCTTTCGGGCGCGGATTTCACGCGGGCGTTTGGGTTGAGCAATGAGCAACTGGCGCTGGCTTGCGGGGACGAGAAGACGAAGCTGCCGGATGGGTTGAAGATTCCGATGTGCAAGAAGGCGGAGTGAGGCCCTCACCCTCCCACGCCTTCGGCGCGGGTCCCTCCCTCTCCCAGAGGGAGAGGGGCAAGTAAGTTCTTTCTAACCCTCTCCCTCTGGGAGAGGGTTGGGTGAGGGCCTTCCTGGCCGAAAGACCAAATAAAAACGGGGCGGAATTTCTTCCGCCCCGCATCATCTGCAAAAATTCAATCTCAGAAATTCAGCGCCTTCGCCTGCACGACATGCGGCAGAGCCTGAATTTCCTTCACAACCGTTTCCGGCACGACGCCATCGACTTCGACGAGGCAGATCGCGTCGCCGCCGGCTTTTTCGCGGCCGAGGTTGAAGTTGGCGATGTTGATATTCGCCTTGGCGAGGATCGAACCCAGCGCGCCGATGAAGCCCGGCTTGTCCTGATTGGTGACGTAGAGCATGTGACCGCTAAGCGCGGCTTCCATGTTGACGCCCTTGATCTGGATGAGGCGCGGTTTGCCGCCCGAGAAGACCGTGCCCGCGACCGAACGCTCGCGCTGGCCCGTCTTCACGGTGAGGCGGATATAAGTTTCATAAGCGCCGCGCTGCTCGCGCTTCACTTCCGAGACCTGAATGCCGCGTTCCTTGGCGATGACCGGCGCGGAGACGGTGTTGACGTCTTCGAGCTGCGGCTTGAGGAGGCCCGTCAGCGCCGCGTTGGTGAGGACGCGCGTGTTCATGTTGGCGACGTCGCCTTCATATTCGAGCGTGACTTCGACAATGCCTTCCTCGGTGAGCTGACCGGCGAAAGCGCCGAGCTGCTGGGCGAGAACCGCATAGGGCGTGAGCTTGGGCGCTTCTTCCGCCGAGATCGACGGCACGTTGATCGAATTGGTGATGGCGCCGGAGAGAAGATAATCGGCCATCTGTTCGGCAACCTGAAGCGCGACGTTCTCCTGCGCTTCATTGGTCGAGGCGCCGAGATGCGGCGTCGCGATGATCTGCTCCATGCCGAAGAGGATATTGGTCTTGGCAGGCTCTTCCTCGAACACGTCGAGCGCCGCGCCCGCGACATGGCCGCTTTCGATGGCCGCCTTGAGATCGGCTTCGACGATGAGACCGCCGCGCGCGCAATTGATGATGCGGACGCCCTTCCTGGTCTTGGCGAGATTGGCGGCGTTCAGAATGTTCTTGGTCTGCGGCGTCATCGGCGTGTGCAGCGTGATGAAATCGGCGCGGGCAAGAAGATCGTCAAGCTCGACCTTTTCAACGCCGATATCGGCGGCGCGTTCGGGCGTGAGGAACGGGTCGAAGGCGATGACCTTCATCTTGAGGCCGAGGCCGCGTTCGGCGACGATCGAACCGATATTGCCGCAACCGATGATGCCGAGCGTCTTGGCCGTCACTTCGACGCCCATGAACTTCGACTTTTCCCACTTGCCCGCATGGGTCGAGGCGTTCGCCTGCGGAATGTCGCGAGCGAGCGCGAACATCATCGCAATCGCATGTTCGGCCGTCGTGATCGAATTGCCGAAAGGCGTGTTCATCACGATGATGCCCTTGGCGGTGGCGGCGGGCAGATCGACATTGTCGACGCCGATGCCGGCGCGGCCGACGACCTTGAGCTTCTTCGCCGCTTCGATGACCGGCGGCGTGACCTTGGTGTTGGAGCGAATGGCGAGACCGTCATAGTCGCCGATGATCTTGATGAGATCGTCTTTGCTGAGGCCGACATTCACATCGACGTCAATGCCGCGATCCTTGAAGATCTGCACGGCGGCGGGCGACAGGCTATCGGAAATCAGAACTTTGGGCATGGAATGCTCCTGAATGGGGCCTGATGCTTCGAGACGCACGCGCCTTGCGCGCGCTCCTCAGCATGAGGAGGAAATTTATGAACCTCATCCTGAGACGCGAGCCGCCGGAAGGCGGCTCGCGTCTCGAAGGACATTTCGTGAGAACGCTTACGCCGCTGTCTTCAGCGACGCCTTGGCTTCGGCGAAGGCCCAGTCGAGCCAGGGCATCAGCGCACGCATATCGTCCATCTCGATGGTGGCGCCCGCCCAGATGCGAAGACCGGCCGGCGCGTCGCGATAGCCGCCTATGTCATAGGCGACGCCTTCCTTGTCGAGCAGGTCCGCGATCTTCTTGGCAAACGCGGCCTGATCGTCGTCGGACAATGCGGTGATCGCCGGATCGACGACCTTGAGGCAGACGGACGTGTTGGAACGCGTCTTGACGTCTTCGGCGAGGAAATCGACCCAGCCCGTGTTTTCGACCCAATCGGCGATGACGGCGGCGTTGCCGTCGGCGCGGGAAATCAGCGACTTCAATCCGCCGATGCTT
This sequence comes from Parvibaculum sp., assembly GCA_036499025.1. Classification (GTDB taxonomy): domain Bacteria; phylum Pseudomonadota; class Alphaproteobacteria; order Parvibaculales; family Parvibaculaceae; genus Parvibaculum. The sequence goes on from DASYEM010000117.1 coordinate 10,770, forward strand.
TCGGCCCAGTTCAGCGCATCGAGATAGTCCTCGACGCAGAGCATGGAGGGCGTGTTGATCGTTTCGCCCTTGAAGATGCCGTCGATGAGCTTGCCGCCCTTGGTCATGCGGAAGATCTTCGGCAGCGGCCATTCGGGCTTGTAGGTCTCAAGCCGTTCGACGGCGCGGGGGCTCAGGATCAGCATGCCATGCGCGGCTTCGCCGCCCAACGCCTTCTGCCAGGAGAAGGTGGTGACGTCGAGCTTGGCCCAGGGCAGATCCTGCGCGAAGGCGGCGGACGTCGCGTCGCAGATCGTCAGGCCTTCGCGGTCGGCAGGAATCCAGTCGCCGTTGGGCGCGCGGACACCCGACGTGGTGCCGTTCCAGGTGAAGACGACGTCGTTCTTGAAATTGACGGCGGCGAGATCGGAAATCTTGCCATAGGGCGCGGTGAGCGAACGCGCATCCTTGAGCTTGAGCTGTTTGACCACATCGGTGATCCAGCCTTCGCCGAAGCTTTCCCAGGCGAGCAGATCGACGCCGCGCGCACCGAGCGCGGACCAGAGCACCATTTCGACGGCGCCCGTGTCGGACGCCGGAACGATGCCGATCTTGTAATCGGCGGGAACGCCGAGAACGGCGCGGGTCTTCTCGATGGCGTCGAGCAGACGCGCCTTGCCCGGCTTCGCGCGATGGCTGCGGCCGAGAAGTGCTTTTTCGAGGTTCTTGAGGGCCCAGCCCGGCCGTTTGGCGCAGGGACCGGAGGAGAAGCACGGATTGGCGGGACGTACTTCGGGACGTGTCGTCTGAGTGGTCATCTCTAACCTACCCTTCCAGATAGATGCCTCCCGGTGGGGGGAGGTGGCCCGCCGCCGATATAGGCCCGCGCCGCGCGGCTGTCAAATGACGCTTTCGCATCGCGGACTTGCCTTGCCGCCGATAATGTAACATCAATAGTTACATGAAAAGAGACAGCCGTTTATCAGGCATCCTCCACGTTCTGCTTCACATGGCCGAGCATGAAGGACCATCGACATCCGAAGCCCTCGCCCGCGCGATGCAGACGAACCCGGTCGTCGTCCGGCGGATATTGGGCGGGCTGCGCGAGCGCGGTCTGGTGCAATCCGAAAGAGGCCACGGCGGCGGCTGGGTGCTTGCCCGCGATCTGGCGGAGATCAGCTTGCGCGATGTCCATGACGCGATCGGCGGTCCCGCGCTGCTCGCCGTCGGCAACCGGAGCCAAGCGTCGGACTGTCTGGTCGAACAGGCGGTCAACGCAGCGCTCGCAGAAAGTTTTCAGGAAGCCGAGGCGATGCTTCTGGCGCGCTTCGGCGACATCACCCTGAAGATGCTCCATACCGATTTTCACGCGCGCCTTGGCGCATTTGCAGGCCGCAAACGAGACCATGTCCATGAGCACTGAAACAGAACAAGACCGCGTGGATTTCATCAAGTTTTTCTCCGACCGCACAGCCGTCGCCAATTATCACGACGGTCCGCCACGCTTCCTGCCGGGCATCGACGCGCTGCGCAGCATGACGTCGATCCTGCTCGCCGAAAGAACGCCCGACGATGCGCGCGTGCTTGTCCTGGGTGCTGGTGGCGGAATGGAGTTGAAGGTGCTGGCTCTGGCCCATCCCGGCTGGCGCTTCGTCGGCGTGGATCCTGCCCTGCCGATGCTCGAACTGGCGGAGCGAACGCTGGGGCCGCTGATGGATCGCGTCGAACTGGTGCATGGCTATATCGACGACGCGCCGAAGGGGCCCTTCGACGCAGCAACCTGCCTGCTGACATTGCATTTTCTCGATGCGCCGACGCGTCTGCGCACAGTGCGCGCCATCCACGACCGCCTCAAACCCGGCGCACCCTTCGTGGCCGCACATAGCAGCTTTCCGCAGGGCGCATCGTCAAGGCCGGTCTGGCTCGCGCGCTACGCCGCCTATGCCGTGGCCTCCGGCGTCGATCCCGAACAGGCCGCCAATGCGCGCGACGCGGTGGCCGCCAATTTGAGCCTGCTCGATCCGGCTGAGGACGAAGCCATTCTGCGCGACGGCGGTTTTGCCGGCCCCGAGATGTTTTTCGCGGCGCTGACCTGGCGCGGCTGGATCGCCCACGCCTGACGATGCTTTTCACATCTGCGTGATGGCGCCCCTTATGACTGAAATGTAACGGCTTTGCGGCCCCAAGGGGATTTACGCTTCGACGGGCTTCGCGCGACGGCGGAGCCATGCTTGAGGGAGCCTTCATGCCGCGCATCGAACGCCGCTTTTTCCGCGACGCCTGGGACCTGACGAAACCTTACTGGACATCGCAAGAACGATGGACGGCGCTGGGGCTGCTTGCCGGGATCGTCGCGCTCAATCTGTTTCAGGTCTATCTCTCGGTCTGGCTCAACGAATGGCGCGGCATTTTTTTCGACGCGCTACAGGATTACAACAAGCCGGTCTTCATCCATCAGCTCTGGCGCTTCTCCGGTTTCGCCGCGATTTCGCTGGCGACGGGCCTGCTGACTTTTTATTGGACGCAGCTTCTGCAAATCCGCTGGCGGCGCTGGATGACGGCGCAATACATCGACGGCTGGCTCGACCGCAAAGCCTATTACCGGATGCAGATCGAGGGCGCGCAAACCGACAACCCCGACCAGCGCATCGCCGACGATCTGCGGCTCTTCACGGGGCAAGTGCTGAACCTCTCCATCGGGCTGATGAGTTCGGTCGTCACCTTCGTCTCCTTCATCGCGATCCTCTGGGCGCTGTCGGGCGCGCTGACGATCCCGCTCGGCAGTCTCGGCAGCGTCACCATTCCCGGCTATGCCGCCATCGGCGCGATCCTTTACGCCGGGATCGGCACATGGGCGACGGTGAAGCTCGGCCGCCCGTTGATCGGGCTCACCTTCAACCAGCAACGCTACGAGGCCGATTTCCGCTACAGCCTGGTGCGCGTGCGAGAGAACGCCGAGAGCATCGCCTTCTATAGCGGCGAGGCGCAGGAAGCCCGCGTGCTGAACGGGCGCTTCGCCAATGTCTATCGCAACTTCATCGCGGTTCTGATCCGCCAGATGAAATTGAATGTGCTGAACAGCACCTATTCGCAGATTGCCCTGATCGTGCCCTATGTGGTCGCGGCGCCGAAATATTTCGGCAAGGCGATCGAGTTCGGCGGCATTCAGCAAATCGCCACCGCCTTCGATCAGGTGCAGACCTCGCTCTCCTTCATCGTCAATTCCTATTCCGACATTGCCGAGCTGCAAGCGGTGATGATCCGCCTGACGCAATTTGAACATCGCGCCGCCGCCGTGCGCGACGAGACGCCGGGCATCGAAATCGCAAGCGCGGCAAGCGGCGGGCTTGCCGTCAGCAATCTCGACCTTGCGCTGCCGGACGGGTCGCCGCTGAAGTGCGGCATCAATATCGATGTGGCGAAGGGCGCGCGCCTGCTGGTGATGGGCGCGACGGGCGCGGGGAAATCGACGCTGCTGCGCGCGATCTCGGGTCTCTGGCCCTTCGGACGCGGGCACATCGCCACGTCGGCAAAGAAGCCGCTCTTCCTGCCGCAAAAGCCTTATATCCCGCTCGGCACTTTGCGCGAGGCGGTGCTCTATCCCTATAAGCCCGACGGCGCGACCAATCTGATGCTGGTCGAGGCGTTGAATGCGGTGGGCCTGCCGAAGCTCGCGCATGAACTCGACCATGAAGACAATTGGGCGCAGCGGCTTTCGGTCGGCGAGCAGCAGCGCCTCGCTTTTGCCCGCGTGCTGATCCACAAGCCCGACATGATCTTCCTCGACGAAGGCACGTCGGCGCTCGATGAAGCTTCGGAAGCGGCGCTCTATCGGCTGATCGAGGCGATGCCGGAAAAGCCGACCGTGATTTCGGTGGGGCATCGCAGCACACTGAAGCCGCTGCATGATGGGGTGTTTGAGCTGGGTGGAGCGGTGGCGTGAATTTCTTCACCTCCTCCTCGTGGGGAGGTCGAAAAATTTGCGTCTCGCAGATTTTTCGGGTGGGGGGCAGGACGGTCGAGAGATGAGAACGCACGAGTCTTAGGAAGGCACCCCCCACCCCAACCCCTCCCCACGAGGGGGAGGGGCTTTGAGGTTAAACCTCTATCTCGCCCTTCAGATAATCGACGCAACGCCCACGCATCACGACGCGCGCACCCGCATCCGAACACCAGAGCGTGCCGCCGCGTTTTGAAATCTGCCGCGCGACGAGGTCGCTCTTGCCGAGCTTCTTTGCCCAATAGGGGATCAGCAGGCAATGCGCGCCGCCCGTCACCGGGTCTTCGTCTATGCCCTTGGCGGGCGCAAACATGCGCGAGACGAAATCGAAGCCCGAGCCTTCATCGCCCGCCGCTGTGCAGATGAGGCTCATGCCGCCGAGCGATTGCTGAAACCGCTTCAGCACGGTCATCTCGGGATCGAGCGCCGCGACATCGGCGGCGCTGCCGAAGAGCGCCATCAGCATGCGGCCCTTCACGATGAGAAGCGGCTTGGCGCCGATGGCGCGGGCAAGACCTTCCGGCTCCATCGTCGGCTTTGCCGGATCGGCGGGAAAATCCATCGCCAGCCGTCCGTCCTCGCGCTTGACGGTGAGCCGCCCGCTCAAGGTCTCGAAATGGATTTCAGGCGCTGCATGGCCGAGATGCGTAAAGAGCACATGCGCGGAGGCGAGCGTCGCGTGGCCGCAGAGCGGCACCTCGACGGCCGGCGTGAACCAGCGAAGACGATAGCCCTCCCCTTCGGCGACGAAAAAGGCGGTTTCGGCCAGATTGTTCTCCGCCGCAATCGCCTGCATGAGCTCGTCCGGCAACCATTCGGCCAGCGGCACAACCGCCGCCGGATTGCCCTCGAAGGCGCGTTCGGCAAAGGCGTCGACCTGATAGAGGGTCGTCTTCATGGCTCAAGCTCCATATTTCGAGGCGGCATCGGGACCGAAAAACCGTGCCGCTTTGAAACGCAGCGGCTTCCGGCCGGATGATGGCTTTGGCTTTAATCAAAGGAAACGTGTTGTAGCAGGCTTTTATTGAGTGTGTGAACGGATGAACGTATACGGACGTTGATTCGCGGCCTCTTTGATGATGGGATTATTGCCTGATGGGAGCGTGCGCCGGGAGGACGCCATGGGATCGATCGCGAAGCCGAAGAAATCCGTTCTTGTTCGCCCCGCCTGGCCGGACGAAGGCCCGGCGCTGTCCGAGCTCGCCATGAATGCAAAGGCGCGCTGGGGCTATGACGACGACTTCATGGAAAGCTGCCGCGACGAGTTGACGATCACCCGCGAACGGATCGGACGCGAACGCATTCGCGTCGCCGAGACGGGTGGCGTGCTGGCGGGTTTTGCGGCGATGAAGGTCGATGAAGAAAGGACCAGCGTCGAAGACCTCTTCGTCAGCCCAAGTTTCATCGGCACAGGCATCGGACAAATTCTGGTCGATGATTTCCTGCAATATGCTCGCCGCCACGGCATTCGCCTCGTCCATGTCGAGGCGGACCCGAACGCCGCGCCCTTTTATGAGCATGTCGGTTTTCGCCTCTGCGGCGAAGTCGCCTCGGGCTCGATCCCCGGTCGCAGGCTGCCGCTGATGGAAGTCAGGTTCTAGCCTCGGCGGGCAAAGCCACAAACTAGTTCTCTTCGTCCCGACGCAAGGTGTGCGCGTGGTAGAGCGGGCCGTGGCCCTTGCCGAAACCCGGCGCGGTGCGGATCGCCTCATGCACATAGTCGCGCGCGATCTCGACGGCTTCGCGAAGCTCCGCGCCTTGTGCCATCAGCGCGGCAATCGCGGAAGCCAGCGTGCAGCCGGTGCCGTGCGTGTGCCGCGTCTCGATGCGCGGGCTCGACATGACTTCAAGCGTTTCATGCGTCGCCAATACATCGAAAATGGTCGCGCCCGGAATATGCCCGCCCTTGAGCAGAACGGCGTCGCAGCCGAGGCCGAGCAGCGCATCCGCCGCCGCCTTCTGCTCATCGAGCGTTTCGACACGGCGGCCCGTGAGCGCGGCAGCTTCGGGCGCATTGGGCGTGATGAGGGTCGCAAGCGGCATCAACGCACGCTTGAAGGCATCGACGGCATCGCTGCGCAACAGCGCCGCACCGCCTTTGGCGATCATCACCGGATCGACGATGAGCGCGGCGTCGGGCGCGCGGGCGGAAATCTCTTCCGCCGTGGCTTCGATGATCTCGACCGAATGCAGCATGCCGGTCTTGATCGCATCCGTGCCGATATCATCGAGCACGACCTTGATCTGGCCGCGCACGATGTCGAGGGGAATTTCATGAATGGCGTGAACGCCGAGCGTGTCCTGCACGGTGATCGCCGTCACCGCCGTCATCGCATAGCCGCCAAGGGCGGTCACGGTTTTGATGTCGGCCTGAATGCCGGCGCCGCCGCCGCTATCGGACCCGGCGATGATGAGGACGCGGCCTCGC
>DASYEM010000118.1:0-10569 GCA_036499025.1 Parvibaculum sp.
ATCTCGCGATAGCGCTCGCGGTCGTCGCCCCAATTTTCACGCACTTTCACGAACAGGAAGAGGTGAACCTTGGTGCCGAGCATTTCCTGAAGCTCTTCACGGGCAAGGCTGCCGACCGTCTTGATGGTCTGGCCTCCTTCGCCGAGCGCGATCTTCCGCTGGCTCTCGCGCTGAACGAAAATGATCTGCTGGATGCGGATCGAGCCGTCCTTCTTCGTCTCGTAGGATTCGGTTTCGACCGTGAGCGAATAAGGCAGCTCATCATGAAGACGGAGAAACAGCTTTTCGCGCGTGACTTCAGCGGCAAGCGAGCGCAGAGGCACATCGGCCAGCTGGTCTTCGGGATAGTGCCACGGGCCCGGCGGCATCAGCCCGGCAATGTGGCGCTTCAGGTCGGAGACACCCGAGCCGTTCATCGCCGAAATCATGAAGGTCTCGGTGAAGAGGCCGGTCTCGTTCAGGTCCGTCGCGAGTTTCAGCATCTTCTCGCGGCCCCTCTCGGCCAACACATCGACCTTGTTGAGCGCCAGAACGGCCTTGCGGCCCTGACCCTTCAAACCGTCGAGAACGCGTTCGACATCACCGTCGCGGCCGCGCTCGGCATCGACCATCGCCACGATGGCGTCGGCATCGCCCGCCCCGCCCCATGCAGCATCGACCATCGCCCTGTCGAGACGGCGCTTGGGTTTGAAGATGCCGGGCGTATCGACGAAGACGATCTGTGTGTCGCCCTCGATGGCGATGCCGCGAATGCGCGAGCGGGTCGTCTGCACCTTGTGCGTGACGATGGCGATCTTGGAGCCCACAAGGCTGTTCAGCAGCGTCGATTTTCCGGCATTGGGCGCGCCGATAATCGCGGCGAAGCCGGACCTCGTCTGTGCTGCTTTCGTCTCAGTCATTCTCATTCCAAACTTTTTCGCGCACGAGCACCGCACGTGCCGCCGCCTGTTCCGCGACCCGTTTCGAGCCGCCCGTGCCGGTCATCGGCGCGATGCCGTTGATCTGCACCTCGACCTTGAAGATCGGCGCGTGATCGGGGCCGAAACGCTCGACCGCCTTGTAAGACGGAATGCCTCGGCCCTCGCCTTGCGTCCATTCCTGCAAGGACGTTTTTGCATCGGTTTGCCGTGTCGGTTCCGCCAGGAGCGGGGCCCACTCGGCTTCGATAAAGGCATGCGCCGCAGCAAGCCCGCCATCGAGATAAAGCGCAGCGATCACCGCTTCGCAGGCATCCGCCAATATGGCGATCTTCTCGCGCCCGCCTGCCCGGTCCTCACCGGGCCCGAGGACCAGATATTTCCCGAGATCGATCCGTTCGGCAGCCGTCGCGCAGGCTTCCTTGCGCACCAGCGTGTTATAGCGCACCGCAAGCTCACCTTCATCGGCGTTGGGAAACTCCCGCAACAGCCATTCGGCGATGACGAGGCCAAGCACACGGTCGCCCATGAATTCGAGGCGCTCATTGCTGCGCGAAACGCCGCCGCGATCGAGCGCGCTCGAATGGCTGAGCGCCCGCGTCAACAGCGAAGGATCGGCGAAGCGATGATTGAGCCGCGTTTCGAGAGCGCGGAGATTGGGCCGGGCCGAGCTCAATCAACCCAACTGAAGATACGGTTCCAGCGGATGGCCGACGGCCAGCGCCAGACTTCCCAGACGCGCGCGCTACCATCGGTCGAGAAGAAGATCGTCTCGGCCTTGCCGACTAGATTTTCGAACGGCACATAGCCGACAACGCTTTGCACGCGGCTGTCGTTGGAGTTATCGCGGTTATCGCCCATCATAAAATAGTGATCCGGCGGCACGACATAGACGCCCGTATTGTCCGTCACGCTCTCATCGATCAGATCGAGCGTTGCGTAGGACACGCCGCCGGGCAGCGTCTCGCGATATTGCGGAATGCGCTGCACATTGCCGAACTCGTCGCGGCGAACGAAGTCCTCGATGCGGACGCGCGGCACGGCGGTGGCGTTGATGTAGAGCACCCCATGCTTCATCTGGATCTTGTCGCCGGGCAGGCCGATCAGCCGCTTGATGAAATCCGTGCGGTTGTCTGTCGGCACTTTGAAGACCACGACGTCGCCGCGATGCGGCTGGCGGGCGAGAATGCGGCCATCGAAAATGGGCGGACTGAATGGCAGCGAGTGTTTCGAATAGCCGTAACTGTACTTTGCGACGAAAAGATAATCGCCGATCAGAAGCGTCGGGATCATCGAGCCGGATGGAATGTTGAAGGGCTGGAAGAACAACGCCCGGATCACCAACGCGATCAGAAGGGCGTAGCCGATGGTGCGGAAATTCTCCGCAAAAGCGCTTGTGCGCACGTTATTTACTTTTTCAGACATCGACATAAATCCAGGCTCCGTACCGACTTGCCCCGGCCGCGACCAGTGAAACTGCCGGGACCATAGCATAATGAATGGCTTCGTCAGCCATTCCCCTCTTTAGGGATGGATACCGCCGAAATAATGACGAAAGCCTGAGCCATGGGGCCATCATCGGTGATCGTCAGGTGGATGACCGCCTCCATGCCGGGTGGCGTGATCTCCCCCAGACGCTTCAGCGCCCCACCGGTCAGGACCATGGTCGGTTGGCCGCCCCGAAGGTTAACGACCCCCATATCTCTCCAGAACACCCCCCGGTTAAGGCCGGTTCCGAGCGCCTTCGAACAGGCTTCCTTGGCGGCATAGCGCTTGGCGTAGGAGGCGGCGCGGTTGCGGCGCTTGTCGGATTTCGCCTTCTCGATGTCGGTGAAAATACGGTCGGTGAAGCGGTCGCCGAACCGCTCCAGCGTCTTCTCGACGCGGCGGATATCGATGATGTCGTTACCGATGCCGATAATCATGCGCTACGCGACCCGAGCGCATCCGCCCTCGCCTTGTCCATCAGCGCCCGCATACGCCGGATGGTACTGTCGAGCCCGCCAAAAATGGCCTCGCCGACAAGAAAATGGCCGATGTTGAGTTCGCGGACATCTGCGAGCCCGGCGATGGGCGCGACATTGTCGAAGGTCAGGCCATGACCCGCATGAACCTCAAGACCGAGGCCAGCGCCCTCGCGCGCGCCGCTGACGATGCGGGCAAGTTCCGCGTCATAGCGGGCGCCGTCGCCGCTATCCATCGCGTGAGCATAGGCACCGGTATGAAGTTCCACGACGGGTGCGCCAAGCGACCGTGCCGCCTCGAGTTGACGCCGGTCGGGATTGATGAAAAGCGAAACGCGGATGCCCGCATCGGCAAGTCGCGTGATGAAAGGCGCAAGATGATTGTGCTGACCTGCTGCATCGAGCCCGCCCTCGGTCGTCACTTCTTCGCGCCGCTCCGGCACGATGCAGACGGCATGGGGTTTGTGGCGGAGGGCAATCGCCAGCATCTCTTCGGTCGCCGCCATTTCGAGATTGAGCGGCAGGCGGATTTCGCCCATCAAACGCTCGATGTCGTTATCGCGGATGTGGCGCCGGTCCTCGCGCAAATGCGCGGTGATGCCGTCGGCGCCCGCCGCCGCCGCCGCTTCCGCCGCGCGCACCGGATCTGGATGATCGCCGCCGCGCGCGTTTCGGATGGTCGCGACGTGGTCGATATTGACGCCGAGGCGCAGGTGCGCCGCTTTCGCTCCGCTCATTCCTTGGTCTCCGCCTTCTGCGGTGCCGCGCGCGCGATGACGCGCGCCTCAAGCTGTTCACGGCGGCGCAACTGATAAGCCGCGACCGTGCTCTTGATGACGAAATAGGATATCAGCGCCGCCACCAATCCGAGCGGCACGGAACCGACCGCCATCGGCACCAGAACCGGCAGGATCATATCGAAGGCCCGCGGCCCCATCAGCGTCGATGTGAGATCGATATCGGCGCGTGCATGAGCGCCGATCAGCCAGTTTCCGAGATCGTAAGTCCCAAGCCAGATCGGCGGATAGGTGACGGGGTTGCCCATCATGGTGCCGAAGACGGCGGCGAGAAGATTGCCGCGAAGCACCCAGGCGATCAGCATCGCCACGACGATGTGAAATCCGAGAAATGGCGTGAACGACATGAAGACCCCGGCGGCGACGCCGAGCGCGATCACATGCGGCGTGCCCGTAAGCCGCCAGACGCGACGCCACACGTAGATAGTCGCACGCCTCCAGCCGATGCTGGGCCAGAGCGACTCCCGCAATCTTTGCAGAGGACGAAGCGCGACCCTACGCTGGAACACGAAGGACTTTCCTTCTCGTCACCTAGGCGAGCCCCCGGCTGCCGGGCTTGGTGGCCGGAAGCGCCGCGAGTTCGGGCGGCAGCTTGTCCGCCGGATAGGTTGGAATATCGACCTGCGCGAGCGAGATGAGTTTGACGCCGACCTTCGCCTTGCCGCCGGAACGGTCGATGAGGCAGGCCGCCGCGATAACCCGCGCGCCGGTCGCCTTGATCGTCGCGATGCATTCGCGCGACGAGACGCCGGTCGTCACGATATCCTCAACCATCAGAACGCGCATACCCTTGGTCAGCGGAAAGCCGCGCCGCACAACGAATTCGCCATTCTCGCGCTCGACATACATGGCGGGCACACCGAGATGGCGCGCCGTCTCATAACCCGGAATGATGCCGCCCACAGCTGGCGAGACGATGGCGTCGATCTTGTCGATGTCGATCTCTTCAGCGACTTTCTTGGCCAGCGCCTTGCAGAGCTTCGACGTGCTCTTGGGGTGCATGAAGACCAATGCCTTCTGCAGGAACATGGGACTGTGAAGGCCCGATGACAGGACGAAATGCCCGTTAAGGAGCGCTCCGACCTTCTCGAATTCCTTGAGGACTTTCTCTTTCTTCATAGTGCCCCTGTTCACCGCATATTGAGATCGCGCATCGGGATAGCAGATTTCGAGGAGGGCCGCACGTCCTACCGCACCGGAATTACCGCCTTGGACGCACGACCTGGCTGACAACCGATACGCCGTTCAGCGCCGACATGATCCGCGTCAGATGCTTGAAGTCGCGCACCTCGAGATCGAGTTGCATATCGTAAAAATCGGCGTCGCGCTGCGTCATCGTCAGGTTCGTGATGTTGCTGCCATAATCGGCGACGAGCGACGTGATGTGACCAAGCGCACCGACCTCGTTACGCGCCGTCACATTCAATCGCGCCGGAAAAACCTGCGGATGTTCCGGGTCGATGTCCCAGGCCACGTCGAGCCAGCGTGTCGTCTCGCCATCGAATTCCTCAAGCGCCGGAGCGTCGATCGGATAGATGGTGACGCCCTCGCCCGGCGTGATGATGCCGACGATGCGCTCGCCCGGCAGCGGAAAGCTATTGGCCGCCATGCGGATCGCAAGACCGCGCCCCGCGCCGGTAATGCGCACGACGCCACGCTGATCGCCCGCTCCATTGTTCTTGGTCGCCTTGCGCCGGCCGCCTTTTTTCGTCGGCAATTCGGGATAGACCGTGTCGAGTACCTGCTGCGCCGTCAATGTGCCGTCGCCGACGGAGGCAAGAAGCTCCTCGAGATCGTCCTGATGCAATGCATGAAGCGCGCGTTGCAGAACCACGTCGCTTGCGTCCTTGCCCGCCGCTTCGAAAACGCCTTTGAGAATCTGGCGGCCAAGGCGTCCGAATTCCGCCTCCTTGGCGGAACGGATCGAACGGCGGATGGCGGACCGCGCCTTGCCGGTGATGACAAAAGCCTCCCATGCGGGCGACGGACGTTGCGCCTGCGAGCGGATGATCTCGACCTCGTCGCCATTGACCAGCACGGACCGCAACGGCATGTGCCGCCCGTTGATCTTGCAGCCGACGCAGCTGTCGCCGACATCGGTATGCACTGCATAAGCAAAATCGATGGGCGTCGCGCCACGCGGCAACGTAATGAGTGTGCCCTTCGGCGTGAAGCAGAACACCTGGTCGGAGAACATCTGGAGCTTCGTATGCTCCAGAAACTCCTCCGGCGAACCGCCATGCTCCAGCATTTCAATCAGCTGACGCAGCCAGCTGAACGTGCCCGCGAATTCTTCCGAACGCTCCGCGTCACTGGAGCCTTCCTTGTAGAGCCAATGCGCGGCGATACCGAGTTCTGCGACCTCGTGCATCTTGTGCGTGCGGATCTGGATTTCGACGCGCTTCTGCTTCGGTCCGATCATCGTCGTATGGATGGAGCGGTAGCCGTTGTTCTTCGGTGTCGAGATGTAGTCCTTGAAACGCCCCGGCACCATCGGCCAGTTCATGTGCAGAATGCCGAGCGCGCGATAACAATCCGGTATGTCGTCGACCATGATGCGGAAGCCGAAAATATCGGAGAGTTGCTCAAGCGAAATCGCCCGGCGCTCCATCTTGCGCCAGACCGAATAGGGCCGCTTCTGCCGCCCGTCGACTTCGCAGGCGAGGCCGCCCGCCAGCAGCTTGGCGCGCAAACCGTCGGCAATGTTTTCAACGATGTCGCCGCTTTCGGCGCTGAATTCATTGAGCCGCTTCAGCAGCGTCTCGCGCGCTTCCGGGTTGAGTTCCTTGAAAGCGAGGTCTTCAAGCTCCTCGCGGATTTCCTGGATGCCCATGCGGCCCGCAAGCGGCGCATAGATGTCCATCGTTTCCTGCGCGATGCGCTGGCGCTTTTCGGCGGACTTGATGAAGTGCAGCGTCCGCATGTTGTGCAGGCGGTCGGCGAGCTTCACCAGCAGCACGCGAATGTCATTCGACATGGCGAGCAGGAATTTGCGGAAGTTCTCCGCCTGCTTGGAACGCTCCGACGTCAGCTCGAGGCGCGTGAGCTTCGTCACGCCATCGACAAGGTTGGCGATCTCGACGCCGAAAAGATCGGCAAGCTCATCGACCGTCGCGCCCGTATCTTCAATCGTGTCGTGAAGAATGGCGGTGACGATGGTGGCTGTGTCGAGCTTCAGATCGGTGAGAATGCCCGCGACTTCGATGGGATGAGAAAAATAGGGGTCGCCGCTCGCCCGCATCTGGCTGCCATGCTTCTTCATGGCATAGACATAGGCGCGGTTGATCAGGGCCTCGTCCGCGCGCGGATCGTAGCCTAGAACGCGATCAACCAGCTCGTACTGCCGCAACATCCTCAATCGTCTCCACGGGACATCGTACCCGCAAAAGAAAAGCGCCGCCCTACCTTCCGGCCGGGGCGGCGCTTAAAAATTCGATCGGCGTTCGGGAGTGAAAATTCCTCTCCGTCCCTTCGCTCAGTCTTCCCCGTCCATGTCGTCCGCGTCTGCAGATTTCTGCTGCGGCGAGTCAATCTGGCTCTGGATGGCGCGAAGAAGTTCTTCTTCGCTCATCCGGTCGCTCGAGCCGACGGCCGCGCCGAACGTGTCGGGGGCTTCGCTGGACTCGCCCGAGGTCAGAAGCTGCTGGGCTTCCGCTTCGGTCTCTTCGGTTTCCACACGCTTCTGCATGCTGCCGATCAGGTCTTCGCGCAGATCGACCGGGATGATGGTCTTTTCGGCGATTTCGCGCAGCGCCACGACGGGGTTCTTGTCGTTGTCGCGCTCGATGGTCAGTTCGGCGCCGGCCGACATTGCGCGGGCGCGATGCGCCGAGAGCAGAACCAGCTCGAAGCGGTTCGGCACCTTGTCGACGCAATCTTCAACGGTAACACGCGCCATAAGTCGGACTCCGGGTGAGAATGGGTTACCGGGTATGTAGGGGCTTGGCCACAAGAAGGCAAGCAGAAACAGGCTGTTAGGGGCCTGATTTAGCGCCGTTCACGGGCGGATTCGCTTGATTTCGGCTATTGCGCCAAGGCCTTGCGCCGCCTTGACCCGTTCGATCAACCGGGCCGCGCCCTCCCCCAGCACGGGATGGCGCCATTCCGGGGCAATTTCCATAAGGGGAACAAGGACAAAACCGCGATCGGCGACGCCTGGATGAGGAAGCGCCATGGGCAGCGGCCCCACTCCCGCCTCGGGGCCGCGAGGCCCCCGCGCCGTGACGATTTGCCCCTGATAGTCCAGCAGGTCGAGATCAAGCGTCCGCGCCGCCCAACGGGCAAGCCGCACCCGCCCGAAGAGCGCCTCGATCCGATGCAACGCCTGAAGCAGGTCGGCGGCGGGCAAAGCCGTCTCGATCGAAGCGACCGCGTTCACGTAAGGCGGCTGCACGTAATGCGCGATGGCCGGCGTGCGATAGAAGGAGGAGCAGCGGCGAACGGTAATGCCGAAAGACGGCATGACTGAAAGCGCAGTTTCAAGCATCGCGCGCGGTTCGCCGAATACGGTCGGCAAGTTCGCACCCATTCCGATCAGGATCATTCAAACACCTGGCACTTGTCCAAAACCCTTTTCAAAACCCGCATCCCTTCTATAGCCTGTGCGGCATAAAGAGAACGGACGCCGAGGCGTCTTCCATTTCCAACCCGGTCTACAGGCAATCTCCATGAATTTTTATCCGCAAGAACGGATCGCGCTTTTCATCGACGGCGCCAATCTTTACTCGGCCGCGCGTGGCCTCAACTTCGATATCGACTACAAGCGCCTCCTCGAACATTTTCGCAGCAAAGGCACGCTGATCCGCGCCTTCTATTACACCGCGTTGCTGGAAGAGCAGGATTATTCGCCGTTGCGCCCACTGATCGACTGGCTCGATTACAACGGCTACTCCGTGGTGACGAAGCCCGCCAAGGAATTCACCGACGCGCAAGGCCGCCGCCGCATCAAAGGCAATATGGATATCGAACTTGCCATCGACGCGATGGAGATGGCGCCCAATATCGATCACCTGATCCTCTTTTCCGGTGATGGCGATTTCCGCCGCATGGTCGATGCAATCCAGCGCAAGGGAAAACGCGTCACGGTCATCTCCACGACGCGCTCCTCGCCGCCGATGATTGCCGATGAGCTGCGTCGTCAGGCCGACCAGTTCGTCGATCTCGACACCATGCGCGCCGCCATCGGTCGCAATCAGGACGGCAATCACAACCACAATCCGCGACAGCAGGCCGCGCCACAGCCAACCGCCATCGATGAAGACGATGACGAAGAGTATGAATATGACGACGAGGACGAAGACGACGACCTGCCCGCGCGCGCCTGAGCGACATGCCTCCATTGGAAGCCTCCGCCGCTGAGCCGCCGCGCGACTGCCCGCTCTGCCCGCGTCTCGTCGCTTATCGCCACGCCAATCAGGCGGCGCATCCCGATTGGTTCAACGGACCCGTGCCGTCATTCGGCACGGACGATGCGCGCCTGCTGATTGTCGGCCTTGCACCAGGCGTGCAAGGCGCAAACCGCACAGGACGCCCTTTCACGGGTGACTTCGCAGGCGATCTTCTCTATTCGACGCTGCATGAATTCGGCTTCTCGAAGGGCAAGTTCGACGCGCGCGCCGACGACGGGCTCCAGCTCGTCGATGCGATCATCTCGAATGCAGTGCGCTGCGTCCCGCCGCAAAACAAGCCGACGCCGCTCGAAGCGAAGACCTGCATGCAATTCCTGAACGGCCGTTTCGCCGCTCTGCCTAAACTGAAAGCTGTGCTGGCGCTTGGCCGCATCGCGCATGAAAGCGTGATTACCGCGCATGATCTGAGGAAGGCAAAATTCGCCTTCGGCCATCAGGCGAGCCACGACATTGGCGAAGGCGTGCGGCTCTTCGACAGCTATCATTGCTCGCGCTACAACACCAACACGCGCCGCCTGACGCCGGAAATGTTCCGCGCCGTATTCAGAGATATCAGGGCTTATCTCGACAAGGCGTGATGCGCGGAAAGCCTCGCGGAGCGATGCTCCCGAGGGTTTGATATGCAACTCACAGACCTTCAAACGAAGGGGCGCGGGGCAGGCATTCAGCGCACGCGTTCCGACGCGTGACGCGGATGCGTCCGTAGCCGTTGGATGCATTATGTCCAGAAGCCCGGATACCACTCGCTTCCCACCGTCAGGCCGCTCCTGACAATCCCTTCATGGGAGACGATGAAGGGGAAATGGAATTTGTTTGGTCGGAACAAGCGGGGATTTCTCAACCAGCCAATGCAAGTCATCAATCATCGTCATTGCGAGCCGCCGCAGGCGGCGTGGCAATCCAGTCTTCAGCCTGCGGCTACTGGATTGCTTCGCTTCGCTCGCAATGACGAACCGAAAATGCATTCGAAATACCGCAGCTATCGCATCTGCTCTTTGGCTGTTCTAAACGATACTATGACCGCAGTCATAGCGCGACACAGTGTCCAATTTCCGCAGATCGTACACTTGATTCCACGTCGCCTCCCACGAACTTTCAGCAGTTATGGGTTCACGAACACCCGACGGATCGACTTTAAAGACGCGCCATATGTGAAGATCGGCGGCAGCGGATTCAAAATACGCACTCAGAAATGTTTGGTACCAAGATGAATCCATACCCATCGAAGCAGGCACGTCCTTATTGGTTGTCAGACTCACTAACCCCCATGGATGACTAGGTCCAAATCCCTTTTCACAATAAGCGATTCCGGTAGTTCCCCCTTTTTCAGCCAGTACCGTCCAACACGTGTATTGCTCTTCTGGTTCGCCATAGTCCCAGCCACGGATCACCGGCAAGGATTCAATGAGCAAATCGCGAATATGTTTGATAACCCGAATATCCCGAAGATGTTCCAGTTCCCGCTCAACACGTGCTTTCACTA
>DASYEM010000119.1:0-3317 GCA_036499025.1 Parvibaculum sp.
TTATGCGAGGCGGGATGCGCGAGCTTCTTGGCGCGGATGAGATCGGCATCCTTGCCTGAAAGCCCGACGGCGAGCCCGCCGGCTTTGTTGATCAGCGCGACGAGCTCTTTGTTGACCGAGCCCGACAACACCATCTCGACGATCTCGACCGTCGCTTGATCGGTGACGCGCAGCCCATCGACGAACGAGCTCTTGATCTGCAGCCGTTTCAGCATGTCGCCGATCTGCGGGCCGCCGCCATGGACGACGATCGGGTTCATCCCGACTTGCTTCAGCAGCACGATGTCGTCGGCGAATTGGCGTGCGATTGCATCGTCGCCCATGGCGTGGCCGCCATATTTCACGACGATGGTTTTGCCGGAATAGCGCCGGAAGTAGGGAAGGGCTGCCGAGAGGGTTGCCGCTTTCTTCGCGGCTTCAGCTTGTTTGTCCGGTGTGTCGCTCATGCGCGGAATTTACCGCGCAAGGTCCTTTACGGCTAGACGGGGCTCGGCGAGCGCGACCAAAGAGCCGCGCAGGGCGGCGACGCCCATGCTGTTATGCGCGCTGGTCAGATGGATGACCGGATGGGCGGCGACTTGCTTGGTGAGGCTCTGGGCGATCGCCGTGACTCTTTTGTGAAGCTCGTTCGACGGGACGAGGTCGGCCTTGGTGAGGACGATCTGGAACGACACCGCCGCCTCGTTGAGCTGCTTCATGAACGGCTTGTCGGTTTCCTTGATGCCGAAGCGCGCATCGATCAGCAGCAGGACGCGGCGCAGACTGGCGCGGCCTTTGACATAGCGCGCGATCAGCCCGGTCCAGCGCGAAATCTCTTTTTTCGACGCTTCGGCGTAGCCGTAGCCGGGAAGGTCGACGAGCATCAGCCGCTCGCCGAGATCGAAGAAATTGATCTGCCGGGTGCGGCCCGGCGTGCGCGAGACGCGGGCGAGGGCGTTCTGTCCGGTCAGCGCGTTGACGAGACTCGATTTGCCGACGTTGGAGCGGCCGACGAACGCAATCTCGGGCAGCGTGTCGGGCGGAATCGCCTCGTCATTCGTCGCACCGGCGACGAAGCTGCAAGGTGCGGCAAAGAGCAGGCGGCCCTGCTCCTCCGCTTCCGGGTCAGGCGCCGCGTCAGCGGGATAGACGGCGTCTGGCATCGCGCCTGGCTCTAAGTCTTGGCGGCTTTGACGGGCGTCTTGTTGCCGCCCGGCGGGTTCGCGCGGCTGACGCCGGCGCTGCGCATGATCAGCCATTGCTGCGTGATCGAGAGCAGATTGTTCCACGCCCAATAGATCACCAGACCCGACGCGAATTGCGCCAGCATGTAGGTGAAGACGAAGGGCAGGGCCATGAACATCTTCGCCTGCATCGGATCGGGCGGCTGCGGGTTCAGCTTCTGCTGCAGGAACATGGTGATGCCCATGATGATCGGCCACGCGCCGATATGCAGCAGCGTGATGTCCGGCGGCGTGAACGGCAGCAGGCCGAAGAGATTGATGAAGCTCGTCGGATCGGGCGCCGAGAGATCGTGGATCCAGCCGTAGAACGGCGCCTGGCGCATCTCGATCGTGACGTAGAGCACTTTATAGAGCGAGAAGAACACGGGGATCTGGATCGCGATCGGCAAGCAGCCGGCCATCGGATTGGCACCGACGCGCTTGTAGAGCGCCATCATCTCCTGGTTCAGCTTCACCTTGTCGTCGGGGTAACGCTCGCGCAGTATCTTCAGCTCGGGCTGCAATACGCGCATCTTGCTCATCGCGCGATAGGATTTGTTGGCGAGCGGGAAGAAGATCGCCTTGATGATCACGGTCAGCAGCATGATCGCCAGGCCGAAATTCCCGATCCACTTATAGAAGATGTCGAGCGTCAGGAAGATCGGCTTGGTGATCCAATAGAACAAGCCGAAATCGATGGCGCGATCGAAGCGGGGAACGCCAAGCGCTTCTTCGTAGTGGTTCAATACGGCGACTTCTTTTGCGCCGGCGAAAAAATGCGCCTCGTCCGACGTGCTGGCGCCGGGTTCGATCGTATGAACGGCGCCGGTGTAGTCGGCCTGATAGACCTTCGTCTGGTTGGCGTTCGAATATTGCAGGCGGACTTTCGTCTGCTCGTTTTGCGCGGGGATCAGCGCAGTCAGCCAATACTTGTCGGTAAACCCGATCCAACCGCCCGTGGTCGTGTATTCCGGCTTTGTGCCCTTTTCCAAATCGGAATAATTGAATTTGTCGCTGAACGAGCCGTCATGAAGCGTTCCGTCGATAACGCCGACCGGCCCCTCATGGAGGAGATACGTTGACGAGACGGGCACCTCGCCTTTGCGCGCGACGAAGCCATAGGGATAAAGCGTGACCTTCGCGCCCGAGCTGTTGGTGACGCTCTGGGTCAACGAGAACGCATAGTCTTTGTCGATCGCGTAATGCCGCGTGAAGTGCAGCCCGGCGCCGTTATCCCAGGTGAGATCGATCGGATGATCGGGGGTCAATGTGCCGCCCGAGCTCGTCCATTGCGTGTCGCTGTTCGGGACTTTGACATTCGCGTCGCCGGCAACCCAGCCGAATTCCGCGAAATAGGGATTGGTCGAGCCATCGGGCGCGAGCAGCACGATCTGCGGCGAGTTCGGATTGGGCTCTTCGCGATAGTCGAGCAGCGTCAGATCGTCGATCCGCGCGCCGACGAGATTGATTGAGCCTTTGAGGCGCGGCGTCTCGATTTGGACGCGCGGTGTCTTGGCCAGGACGCTCTCGCGCGAGGCCGGTGCCAGCGTGGCCGGCGTTGTGCCGCCCTGATTGGGTGGGGCGATGCCCGGCACCGTCGGCGGGCTTCCGCCCGGCGCTTGCGGCGCACCGGTTTGCTGGCTGGTCTGGGTGCTGACCGGTTCCGGTGCCTGCTTCGGCGAGAAGAAATACTGGGAGCCGAAGAGGATCACGCAAGAAACGATGATCGCGAGAATGAGGTTTTTCTGATTGTCCATCGATCAGTGATCCGTATGCGGCGGAACCGGGTCATAGCCGCTGCCGCCCCAGGGGTGACAACGCAACAACCGTTTCAGCGTCAAAACAAGGCCGTGCAGCGCGCCATGCTCGGTGATGGCTTCCTGCGCGTAATGCGAACAACTCGGCTCGAAGCGGCAGGACGGCAGCAGCAGCGGCGAGATCAAAAGCTGATAGGCGCCGATGAGGCCCTGCAACACAGCACGGCCGCCAACGGACACCGCTCTAACAAACAACCGTCTTCCCCGCGAAAGCGGGGATCCAGGGGTACCGCTGGATGCCTGCTTTCGCGAGCATGACGGAAAAGAGAGAGCGGTCCCTAGCCCACTCATTAACGAG
>DASYEM010000120.1:0-7012 GCA_036499025.1 Parvibaculum sp.
AGGCCATGTCGTTGAGGCCGTATTTGAACCAGTAAAGGATGCACTTTCCGAACATGGTGAGCGCAATGGAAACGACGGTGATCGCGCCGAAGACCTGCGCCAGCGGCGGATTGTGGCGCAGCATGTTCCAGAATTTTCCGATGTCGTAAAAGAACGCGACCGCCGCTGCCGAGACGGAAAGGCGCGGTTCCGACGATGGCTCTTCGGGCGGTTCGTGCGTCGTGAAAAACGTGATGGTGATGATGACGACGGAAAGCGTGCCGAGCAGGATCGCCGAAAGCGCATAGCCGACATCCTCCCGGCCTTTGCCGAGCGTGGCGACGAGGAGCGGAAAGGCGATGGCGACGGAAAGGCCGCCGATGGCCGCGAAGAAGACGCGGCAACCGGCGATGACCGCGCGTTCGTTGCTGTCGTCGGTGATGCGCGCCGATAACGAGGAATAGGGGATCGACATCACCGTATAGGCGGTGCGCAGCGCGACATGGGTGAGAATCGCATAGGCGACAAGCGCCGCGCCTTTGAGCGGCGGCGCCCAGAAAGCCAGCGCAAAGCAGATGGCGCAGGGAACGGCGCCTGCCAGCAGATAAGGTCGGTAGCGCCCGAGCTTCGTTCTGGTGCGATCGGCGATGGCGCCCATGATCGGGTCGGAAATGCCGTCCCAGATGGAGGCGACGGAATAGGCGACGCCCGCCCAGATCGGCGAAATGCCCATGACATCGGTATAGAAATAATAGAGAAACAGGCCGATGGACTGCCAGAAGAGGTTCATTCCCAGGTCGCCGAACGAATAACCGAGCCTTTGGCCCCATCTGAGGCGACCGCCTGTGTCGGCTGTTGCTGTCACTCGAAATCCCCTTTGCACTCAATCGTCGGCGAAAGCGCCCGGAAAACCCCATGGGTGGCGCGGGGCGAAAATAGGAAGGATTTGACAACGTTGTCAAATACTCTTCCCCCGCCTTGAAATCCATGTCCCGCCCCGTCCGGGCTTGCGCGCCTTCGCCGCCATTGATCGACGCCGATCCAATGGGCATAAGAGAGGCTTGCGGGGCGCGGCGATCCCTTGAGGGATCGCATGACCGGCCAGCGCTGGGTGGACGATCGGGATGAGCAGGAAAAAAGCTGGCGGCGAAACCGGGGACGCGCCGCAGGGCGAAATCAACTCCACGATCAAGGACGTCGCGCGGCTTGCAGGCGTTTCGATCAAGACGGTGTCGCGCGTCGTCAACAATGAACCCAATGTCACCGAGGCGATGCGCAAGAAGGTGCAGGACGCGATCCGTCGCTGCGACTATGTGCCGAACCGCTCGGCGCGCGGGCTTGCGGGGCGCAAGTCTTTTCTGATCGGGCTTTTTTACGAACGGCAGAATTCGAGCTACATCACGCGCATTCAGGCAGGCGTTCTCGCCTATTGCCGGAACCAGGGTTACGAACTTCTCATCCATCCTTTCGGGAGCGGCAATGAAAGCGTCTTGCCGGAAATCGAAAAGGTCGTTCAGCGTTCCAATCTCGACGGTGTCATTCTGACGCCCTTCTTTTCGGAATGGACGCAGCTCCTGGATTTTCTCGACGGCATAAAGCTTCCATATGCGCGTGTCACCGCCGTGCTCGACGATCACCGCTCGCCGTTTGTGTCCTGCGACGATTTCGACGCCGCCTTTCGGATGACGAAATATCTGATCGATCTCGGCCACAAACGGATCGGCTTCATCAAAGGCCATCCCCGGCATAACTCGGCCGCGCATCGACATGCCGGGTATGTCGCGGCGTTGAAGGCAGCGAACCTCGTGGCCTCACCCGATCTCGTCGCACAGGGCGATTACAGTTTCACTTCGGGCGAGGCGGCGAGCCGTCTGTTGCTCGACAAAGCGCCCGACGTGACGGCGATTTTCGCCAGCAATGACGACATGGCCGCCGGCGTTCTCCGCGTCGCTCATCAACGAAAGCTTGCAGTGCCCGACGATCTTTCTGTGGTGGGCTTCGACGACGCCGACATCGCTCGCAAGCTCTGTCCGGGCCTCACGACGATCCGGCAACCGGTGCGGGATCTGGCGGCGCGCGCTTCCGCCTTGTTGATTTCGTCGCTGCGCGGCGAGGCTCAGGATCAACAGCCGCAGCAATTGCTTCCCCTCGAAATCATCATCCGCGACTCCGCCAGCCGCGCAAAATAGCCACGACCTTCGGCGAAAAGCGGCGACGTCTCGATTGCCATGAATTGACAGCGTTGTCATATTGGGTTACGGAGTCGCCCCATTGTGACCAGGAGGGGCCTGGAATCACTGTTTTGCGTTAAGGGGGGCTCAAAGTGAGAACGTGGATATTGTCGAGCGCGGTTATGGCCGCACTCAGCGTCAGTCTGTCGCCTGTGCAGGCGGCGGAAGCACCGGCGGCGCCGGCGAGCGACGCGACCCAGAATCAGGCGGACGCCAAGCAGGCTGAAACCAAGGCGGCGGCCAAGCCTTCCGAAGGCGTGGAAACCATCGTCGTCACGGCGCAGAAGCGCTCGGAAAACATTCAGAAGGTGCCGGTCGCCGTCACCGCGATCAGCGGCGAAGACCTCGCGGCGCGCAATCTGAACGACACCGAGTCGATCAAATACGTCGCGCCGAGCGTGAAGTTCACGAGTGCGAATTCGAACCGCACGGAAGGCTTCTCCATTCGCGGCATCGGCACGCAGTCCTTCGCCGAGGGCCTTGAGCAGAGTGTTGCGACCGTCATCGACGGCGTCGTCATGGGGCGCTCGGGGCAGGGCCTCGGCAATTTCACGGATATCGAGCGCGTGGAAGTGCTGCGCGGTCCGCAAGGCATGTTGTTCGGCAAGAACGCGGCGGCGGGCGTCATTTCCGTTATCGGCAAGAAGCCGGTGCTCGGCGAATACTCGGCCTCGATGCACACCTCTTACGCCAGCGGCAATGACGCGCTGGTCAATGGCATCGCCAATCTTCCGGTGTCGAAAGACTCCGCGCTCCGCATTGACGCTTTCGGCAGCCATCGCGACGGCTATATCGAGAACGTCAAGACGGGCGAAGACCTGAACGACGACAACCAGTATGGCGGCAAGGTCAAATATCTCTGGAAGCCGACGAATGATTTCAGCTTCTACGCGATCGGCGACTGGAGCCATACCCACTCCAGTTGCTGTGTCTGGACGACGCGCGAGAACACGCCGGGCAGCTATATCGACATCGCGCAGTCGGCGGCGGGCATCGTGCCCGGACCGAAAAACGACAAGGTGACGCTGGACGGGCCGGTCTATTCGCGCTCGACCACCATGGGCGGCCAGGTCGAAATGAACTGGACGCCGGGCGCCTACACCTTCACGTCGATCAGCGCCTACCGGAAATGGCGCCAAGATGACGCGGTCGATGCCGATCAGACGTCGCAGCCTTATCTCAGCGAGAATTCCGGCGCGCAGCGTCAGAGCCAATTCTCGCAAGAATTGCGTCTGACCTCGCCCGTCGGCAAGCTCTTCGATTATGTCGCCGGTCTCTACTATTGGCATCAGCAGATCGAAGGCAATAATTATCAGGAGGGCGACAGCGGCGCGCTTTCGGGCACGCCGACCGGCACACGCGCCGACGTGACCATGATCGACTCCATGAAGACCGACAGCTATGCGGCCTTCGGCCAAGGCACGATCCATGTAAGCGACGACCTGCGGCTGATCGCCGGCGCTCGCGTGACGCGCGATGAGCTATCCTTCGACTTCGACCGCACGTCGCATGGCGCGTTCACGACGCCGATCCCGTTCCCGCCATTCGCGCTGCCGATCGTCAACACGACGCCCTATGCTTTCACGACAAAGACGTCCAACAACAACCTGTCGTGGAAACTGGGCGCACAATATGACGTGACGCCGGACGTGATGACCTATGCGACCGTCTCGCGCGGCTACAAGGGTCCGGGCGTCGGCGGCGTTCTCTACATCGCGCCGGGCGATCAGGCGCTGGTGAAGCCTGAAATCCCGACCTCGTACGAAATTGGCTTCAAGAGCTTGCTGCTCGATCACAAGCTCCTGTTCAACGTCGCGCTCTTCCAGACGACCTATAAGAACTTCCAGACACAGGTCTTCAACGGCACGACATTGCTTACCGGAACGGGCGCGTCGTCGACCATCGTGAATGCGAGCAGCCTCGAAACCAAAGGTGTCGAAGTCGATGCCACGCTGCGCCCGCTCGAAGGTCTGATCCTCAACGGCGGCGTCAGCTATGTCGACGCCTACTATGGAGACGGCTGCACCAATTGCGGCGGCGTCGGCACGGACACGTCGGGCATGCGTCTGCCCGGCCAGTCGCGCTGGACCTACACGGTCTCCAGCATGTACGAGCGCCCCGCTTTTGCCGGCGTAACCGGCTTCATTGCGGCCAACTGGTACTGGCGCAGCGGCTCCAACTACGCCAACGAGTTGAACCCCGCGCTTGCTTCGAAAACCTACCAGGACGGCTACGGCATTCTCGGCGGTAGCGTCGGCCTGGCGAGCGAGGAAGGCGATTGGCGCGTTTCGCTCTTCGGCAAAAATCTCCTGAACAAGCGTTTCTCCGCGCTCATCATGGGAACGCCCGTTCCTGCATCAGGCGGCGGCTATAGCCAGTTCCTGACGCCGGACGCCTATCGTCAGGTGGGTGTGACGGCCGATTTCAGCTTCTAAGCCGATCTGAAAATCATCCCCGCCCGGTTCGCCGGGCGGGGATCTCTCCGGCCCTGGGCCCGACGCCTTCGAGCCCGGCCAAACAGTTTGAGATAGTCCGTGATGTCACATTATTCCGAACGCAGTGGTTCCGGCCGGATCATCGGCTTCGGCTTTGTGATTGCGCTGCATGTGCTGCTGATCTGGGCGCTGGCCAATGGGCTCGGTGCGAAAGTCGTCGAGGCCGTGAAAGGCCCGATCATCGCCAAGATCATCGATACGCCGCCCGAGACGAAACACGACGAGCCGCCGCCCCCGCCGCCTCCGGCACTGGATCAGCCGCCACCGCCTTTCGTGCCGCCGCCGGAAATCACGATCAACCTGCCCCACGAGACCCCGCCCACCAAGGCAATCGTGGCGGTGCAGTCGACGAAAGCAGTTTCAAGCGCGCGCTCGGCGAAGGTCGATCCAGAAAATCCGCCGCGCCACCCCGACTACCCGCCGGAATCGCGGCGCATGGGAGACGAGGGCACGGTGGTGCTTCTGCTCTATCTGCGCGCCGACGGCACGGTGCAGGAAGCGCGCGTCGATACGTCGAGCGGCTTTTCAAAACTGGACCGCGCCGCCGTGAGGGAAGCGCTGAAGACATGGAAATTTCTACCAGCGACGGATGCCGGGACAGCCGTTGCGAGCTGGTTTCATTTCGCCGTGACGTTTCGGATGACCGATTAGCCGGACGCCGTTTAGCCGGAGTATCCGGGCGTCACGCAGAACAAGACAGACAAGAGGATATGTCTCATGAAAAGGACTTCGACCGCGCTTTCGCTTCTGGCGGTGATCGCCACCGCATCGGCGCTCTGCTTGCTTCCCTCCCTTGCCCAGTCGGCGGAGACATCCTCTGCAACGGCTCTTTCTTCGTCCGCCTCCGCCTCGCAGCAGGTGGACAATGCCGCCGCCGTCTCCTCCCTCGGCGGCGAAGCGGGATCGGGCCCGATGGTCTCGCCGGCTGGGTCTCTTTCCTCTGAGGGGCCGATGGCGGAAACCGCCGTCGCGCCGCAGGCGAACCCTTACGGGCTTGCGGCTTTGTGGGGGCAGGGCGATCTGGTGGCGAAGATCACGCTGCTGATCCTCGCGCTGATGTCGATGGGAAGCTGGTACATCCTCTTCATCAAGCTCTGGGAACAGCGCGGGCTGTTCGCGCAAGGCCGGGCCGCGCGCAAACGCCTCGAACAGGCGGCGACGCTCGATGAAGCGATTGCGAACCTGTCGAAAAATTCTTCCTTCCGCCATGTCGCGGAGGAGGGTGTCGCCGCAGCGGCGCAGCATGGCCGCGGCCTCGGGGCGCAGGTCAGCCTGCTCGACTGGACCAGCATGGCGCTGGCGCGCGCCATTGACGGCGTGGCCGGCAATCTTCAGGGCGGCCTCGCCTTCCTCGCCACAGTCGGCTCGACCGCGCCTTTCGTCGGCCTCTTCGGCACGGTCTGGGGCATCTATCACGCGCTGATCGCCATCGGCCTTGCCGGACAAGCTTCCATCGACAAGGTCGCAGGCCCCGTGGGCGAAGCGCTGATCATGACGGCCATCGGTCTCGCCGTCGCCGTGCCCGCGGTGCTTGGATACAACTGGCTCGTCCGCCGCAACAAGGCGGCGCTCGATCAGGTGCGGCGCTTTGCGACCGAGGTCGAGGCGCGCCTGCTCGTCAAGGCCGCCTGAACGTGGCCGTGAACATAGGCAGCAGCGGCGAGGACGAGGTCATCGCCGCGATCAACACCACGCCGCTTGTCGATGTGATGCTGGTGTTGCTCATCATCTTTCTCATCACCATTCCAGTGGCGATCCAGACGGTGCCCGTGCAATTGCCCAAGGCGAACAACGTCGCCACGCAGACCAGGCCGGAAAACATCGTCGTCGCGGTGGACCATGACGGCACGGTCTATTGGAACAGCCAGAAGATGGCGGACAACGCGGAACTGCTCGCAAGGATCAAGGAGGTGGCGGTGAAGCAGCCGCAGCCTGAAATCCATGTGCGCGGCGACAAGGAGGCGCGGTTCGAGTTCATCGGCAAGGTGATCGTCGATTGCCAGCGCGGCGGCATCGAAAAGGTGGCCTTCATCACCGAGCCCGACCGGGGCTCGGCGGAATGAATATCGCAAGGGGAGTGACGGCATGGCGATGAATGTCGGAGCGGCCAAAGACGACGAACCGATGATGGAGATCAACACCACGCCGTTGATCGACGTGATGCTGGTTTTGTTGGTGATGCTGATCATCACCATTCCGATCCAGACCCATGCGGTGAAGCTCGACATGCCGCGCAACGCGCAGGCGCAGACGCCGCAATTGCCGCAGGTGGTCGATCTCGAACTCGACTTCGACGGAACGGTCTTC
>DASYEM010000121.1:0-24501 GCA_036499025.1 Parvibaculum sp.
CGCGATGCTGATCGGTCCCAGCACGGCGATGGCAAGCGCCATCGGTACATGCAGCAGCCCGACCGAGGCGAAGGCCGCGAGCCCGATCGCGAGTGCCGTGACGTTGGGCTTGAGGCGCCGCGCCATCTTCAGCGCCGTGCCGATGATCAGGCCCGCAGCAGCGGCCGCGCCTGCGGCGATCGCCGCACCAACGTTCGGCAGGCCGGAAATGCGGTCGTAGACCAGGGCAATGCCGATCAGCACGGTGATCGGCGTGCAGAGCAGGCCGAAGACGGCGAGCAGTGCCCCCACGGTACCCTGGAAGTGATCGCCGATGATGATCGCCGAGTTCACCGTGTTGGGCCCGGGCAGCACCTGGCCGACACCGAGGATCGAGGCGTACTCGCGCTCACTGAGCCAGCGCCTCTCGCCGACGATGACGTGGCGTGCCCATGGCGCGACCCCGCCGAATCCCAAAAGGCCGATCTTGGCAAAGCCCAGGAAGAGCTCGGTTCGACTGACGTTCATTGCGGCGGATCGTAACGCGCAACGAGCGCGGTGGCATCCGGTTTGGAAGGGGGCTACTGTTCGCCGCGAGTGCTATCCAAGGAGCTTCGGCGATGAGCAAGAACGTCAAATCCCGCCAGTCGGCCAACCTCGCGACGCCTACCGATCTCGGGGCCAACGCGACCAAGGACATCTCCGGCGGCTTGAACATCCTGCTGGCCGACGTCTTCGCCCTCTACTTCAAGACCAAGAATTTCCACTGGCACATCTCGGGCCCGCACTTCCGCGACTATCACCTGATGCTCGACGAACAGGCGGCGCAGATTTACGAAACGACCGACGTCATCGCGGAACGCGTGCGCAAGGTCGGCGGCATGACCTTGCGCTCGGTTGGCGAAATCGGCCGCTTGCAGCGTCTTCTCGACAACGATGCCGACTATGTGACGCCGCTCGACATGCTGGCCGAACTGCGCGAGGACAACAAGCAGTTGACGTCCTTTATGCGCGAGACGCACGAGCTTTGCGCCGAACATGGCGATGTGGCGACGACGAGCCTGATCGAAGTCTGGATCGACGAGGCCGAGCGCCGCATATGGTTCCTCTTCGAGGCTGGGCGTCACGGCGAATAGGCTGAGCGACATATATTGAAGGAGATGGCGATGGCCGATACGAAATCGACGATGGGCGACGTCTGGCTCGCACCGGGTTTGCGCACGCCTTTCGTGAAAGGCGGCGGCGCTTTTGTGAAGCAGTCGGCTATGTCGCTGTCAATTCCCGTCGCGCAGGCGATGCATGCGAAGGCGCGGCCCGATTTTCTGATCTGGGGTCAGGTGATCCCCGATCCCACCATGTCGAACATCGCCCGCGAACTCGTCTATGAAGCGGGGCTCGATCCGACCATCCCGGCTTTCTCGACCGTTCTGGCCTGCTCCACGAGTTTTGTCGGCGTCATTCAGGCGGCGGGCATGATCGGGCATGGCGGCACGCATCTCGCGCTTGTCGGCGGCGCCGAAACGATGAGCCATATTCCAATCTCGATGAAGACGGAAGCGGCCGACCGGATCATCGCGCAATTCGCAACGGACCCGGCGGCGGCGCTCGCCGCTCTGGCGAAGATCAACCCCGACGATCTCAATTTGCCGACAGGGGGCTGGGCCAACAAGCAGAGCGGACGTTCGCAAGGCGAGCATACGGAAGACACTGCAAAGCTCTATGCCATTCCGCGCGAGGAGCAGGACCGCCGTGCGCTGCTGAGCCACCAGGGCGCGCTGAAGGGGCAGGACACAGGCTTCTTCGACGATCTCATCATTCCGGTCGCCGGCGTCGATCACGACACGATCCCGCGCCGCGATACCTCGCTTGAGAAACTGGCGAAGCTGAAGCCGGTGTTCGATCGCAGTGACAAGGGCACGCTGACGGCAGGCAATTCTTCGCCGATCACCGATGGCGCGGCCTCGATCTGGGTTGGCGACAGCGAAGGGCTGAAGCGTCTCGGCAAGCCGCCGGCGGTGAAGCTCATCGATTGGGAAATCGCGGCGATGCGTTACAGCGAGGAGGGTATTCTGATGGCGCCCGCCCGCGCCATTCCGCGTCTCCTCTCGCGCCACAAGCTGAAATTTTCCGACATCGCGCTTTGGGAAATTCACGAAGCTTTCGCCGCGCAGGTCCTCGCCAACATCAAGGCGGCGTCCGATCCCGTTTATCGCCGCGAGAAGGCGGGCGTCGATTTCGATCTCGGCGCATTTCCGTGGGATCGCGTTAATCCGCATGGCGGTTCGCTTTCCATCGGTCATCCCTTCGCGGCGACCGGCGCGCGCATTCTCAGCCAGGCGGCAAAGGAACTGAGCGCCATGCCGTCCGGCTCGCGCGCCATCGTTTCGGTTTGCGCGGATGGCGGGCAGGGAACGGTGGCGTTGCTGGAAGCCGCCTGAAGCGCTTCGGGTTTTGGAGAGTCGAAGAGAGATCGAACGCCCGTATCGGCAAGATACGGGCGTTTCTTTTTCTGGATCACACAGAGCATGCCGCTTCGCCTCGGCTGCTCGTCGGAACCAATTCACCGCGCCGGGATTGAATAGCTGAGGCTTTCCCCAAACGCGCCGGTGCTTTTTCTGCATGAAGATGTCTGCTGACATAACAGCCAAGGCGCCGGCGTCCGCGGCGCGCAAGTTTTGGCGCATTTATGCTTTTGACGACGCTCTCCTCAACGTTGCGGATCGGGCCGTCGAAACGCTGGATCGCTGCGTGGCGATGGGTTTTGACACGATCCTGATGCCTTTTCCGCAAGACCGGACTGGCGACGACTATATCGGCGTCGTCGCGAGCGCCTGCCACGGCAGAAAGCTTTCGCTCTATCTCGACCTCGCCATCGATCGCCCGCCGATGGAAGGTGTCGAGGAAGCGGGCGTCGAATGGGTTCATCTCGTGGACCGAAGCCGCGAGGCGGCGATCGATCCCCGGCATATGTCGGCCGATGCAGAGCCGGTTGCCGAAATCCGATTTGAGATTGCCGCCGTGGCGCGCGCCGCGACGGATTGGTGGGCCGAGCGCATGGCGGCATGGATCGATCTTGGCGTCGATGGGTTCTGCTTTCGAAATTCGCACAAAGTGTCATCGACAGTCTGGCGCGAACTCATGGAGCTTGCGCACGATGCCGATCCCGCCTGCTGTTTCCTCGCCTGGACGCCGGGCCTCACCCGCGATCAGCAAAAGGCCCTGCGGGGCTGCGGGTTCAACGGCGTTTTTACCTCCGCTCGCTGGTGGGACTTTCGCTCGGACTGGTTGCTGGACGACATAGCGTCGTTGCGCTCCATCGCCCCGGCCATCGCCTTCCCGGAAGCGCCCGGTCCGCGCCGGGCGACGCCCGAATTCGACGGCGTCGAAACGGCCAAAGCGGCCTACCGCAGGGCTTTGTGGCTTGCCGCCTTTACGGGCGACGGGCTGCTCATTCCCTCGGGCTTCGAGCATGGCGGCGCGGCGCTGGATGAAAAGCCGCTTTTCGATCTCTCCGCCGAGATAGGTGAGATCAACGGCTGGGCAGCCGAGAGGGCGGCGGACGGCGGAGCCCTCTCGAATGTCGGGACGCCCGGCGGCGATGTCGTGGCGTTGATGAGGGCGGATGCGACGAGCGAAGGCGCTTCGCTCTATCTCGCCAACGCGCATCTTGATCGTTTCAGTGAAATCGATGTGGGAACCGTGCTGATGCGCCTTGGTTCCTTCGGGAATTTTACGCCGCTCGGGGGCGACGCTCCCATGGCGACGGAAGAGCCCCTGCGTCTTGCGCCGGGCGAGACGCGTATCCTCACCGGGACAAAATCAAAACCCATCATCGTGGCGAGCCGGAGCCGCAAAAGTTTCGACGCGGCGGTGAGCGCGCCACGCATCGCCATCGAGAATATTCAACCTTCCGTCGATGGAGGACGCTTTCCGGTGAAGCGTATTGTCGGCGAACGGGTGCGGATCGAAGCCGATGTTTTTGCCGACGGGCATGATGAACTAGCTGTGCGTCTGCTCTGGCGGACAGGCGATGCGCGCAACTGGACTTATGCGCCGATGACGCTTGCCGGCAACGATCGTTGGCAGGCCGACCTTTCATTGGAACGGCTCGGCGTCTATCAGTTCACGATTGAAGCCTGGTGGGATGATTTTGCGACCTTGCTTGTGCGCCTCGGTAAAAAACATGCTGCCCGCAAGCCGCTCGAAAATGAATTCGCCGACGCGAGCAGGCAGTTGGCGGCAGCTCATGCCGCCGCCGACACGGCCCAGAGAGTCATTATCGAAGACGCGCTGGCGAGGTTGGATGCGGCGGAAAGCGACGACAACCGCGTCGCTGTTCTGGCCGCGCCGAAACTCGCGGCGGCGATGGCCGTCGCGGCCCCGCGCCATTTCACGCATCGTTATCCCGCGACGTTCGGCATATGGGCCGAGCGGCGTGAGGCGCAGTTTGCAAGCTGGTATGAATTGTTTCCGCGCTCGCAAAGCCCCGACCCCCAACGGCCCGGCACATTTGACGATGTGGTCGCGCGGCTGCCCGCCATTCGGGACATGGGTTTCGACGTTCTGTATTTTCCACCGATCCACCCCATCGGGCGCACGAACCGGAAGGGCCGCAACAATGCGCTGACGGCGGAACCCGGCGAGCCCGGTAGTCCTTATGCGATCGGAAGCCACGACGGCGGGCATACCGACATACATCCCGAGCTTGGCACGCTTGCGGATTTCCGGCATTTGCGCGATGCCGCCATGCGCCACGGCCTCGAACTCGCGCTCGACTTCGCGATCCAGTGTTCGCCCGACCACCCCTGGCTCAAGGAACATCCCGACTGGTTCAAATGGCAGCCGGACGGTTCGCTCCGTTATGCCGAGAATCCGCCGAAGACCTATGAAGACATCACCAATGTCGAATTCTATGCGCCGGAGCCTATTCCCGAACTATGGCTTGCGCTGCAAAGCATCGTGCTTTTCTGGGTGGGCGAAGGCGTCAAGATTTTTCGCGTCGACAATCCGCACACCAAACCCCTTCCGTTCTGGGAATGGCTGATCGCCGATGTCCGATCGCGCCATCCAGACGTGATCTTTCTCGCCGAAGCCTTCACCGCGCCGAAACGCATGTATCGCCTCGCCAAGCTTGGCTTCTCGCAGTCTTATACCTACTTCACCTGGCGTCACGGCAAGGCGGAATTCGCCGACTATCTGACGCATCTGTCGCAAGACGAGGTGCGCGAATTCTTCCGGCCGAATTTCTTCGTCAATACGCCGGACATCAATCCGCCTTTCCTCCAGAATTCCGGCCGCGCCGGGCATTTGATCCGCGCCGCTCTGGCGACGCTCACTTCCGGCGTCTGGGGCATGTATAGCGGCTTTGAACTTTGCGAAGCGACGCCGGTGCCCGGGCGCGAGGAATATCTGAACTCGGAAAAATATGAAGTCCGCCATTGGGACTGGGAGAGACCCGGCAACATCATCGCCGAAATCGCCGCGCTTAATCGCATTCGCAAGGCGAACCCGGCGCTGCAATCCCATCTCGGAATCAAATTCCATACCGCATATAACGACCAGATTCTCTACTTCGCCAGAGAAACACCGAGCCGCGACAATGTCGTTCTCGTCGCCATCAATCTCGACCCGTTCCATGTGCAGGAAGCCGACATCGAACTTCCGCTCTGGGAATGGGGCCTTGGCGACGACGCCGCGCTCGCGGTGGAGGACCTGGTCCACGAAACCAAATTCACTTTATACGGCAAGAACCAGCATCTCCGGCTCGATCCGGCGGATCTGCCTTATGCCGTCTGGCGGGTAAAGCCCGCAGGGGGCAATTGATGGCGCATGACAGGCTCGAAGCGATCGGCGATCCGCTTTGGTATAAGGACGCCGTCATTTATCAGCTTCATCCGAAGTCATTTTTCGACGCCAATGGCGACGGCGTCGGCGATTTTCCGGGGCTGACGGCGAAGCTCGATTATATCGCGGAGCTGGGCGTCGATGCCGTCTGGCTGCTGCCTTTTTATCCATCGCCGCGCCTGGATGACGGCTATGACATCGCCGAATACAAGGCCGTGCATCCCGAATATGGCAACATGGCCGATGTACGCCGCTTCATAAAAGAAGCTCATGCGCGCAACATTCGCGTCATCACCGAACTCGTCATCAACCACACATCGGACAAGCATCCCTGGTTCGAGCGCGCCCGCCGCGCTAAGCCCGGCTCGAAACATCGCGACTATTACGTCTGGTCCGACAACGATCAGGCCTATGCGGGTACGCGCGTTATTTTCTGCGACACGGAAAAATCGAACTGGACATGGGACCCGGTGGCGGGCGCCTATTTCTGGCACCGCTTCTATTCTCACCAGCCGGATCTGAATTTCGACAATCCGAAAGTGCTGGAAGAGGTGCTGAACGTCATGCGCTTCTGGCTCGACATGGGTGTCGATGGGCTACGGCTCGACGCCATTCCCTATCTCGTCGAGCGCGAGGGTACGTCGAACGAAAATCTGCCCGAAACCCATGTGGTGTTGAAGAAAATCCGCGCCCATCTCGACGAGCATTATACCGGCCGCGTGTTGCTTGCCGAGGCGAACCAATGGCCGGAAGATGTGCGCGACTATTTCGGCACGGGCGACCAGTGTCACATGGCGTTCCATTTTCCGCTGATGCCGCGCATGTATATGGCGATTGCGCAGGAAGACCGCTTTCCGATCACCGATATTCTGCGCCAGACACCCGCCATTCCCGACAATGCGCAATGGGCGCTTTTCCTGCGCAACCATGACGAGTTGACGCTCGAAATGGTGACGGACAAGGAACGCGATTATCTCTGGGAAACCTATGCGGTCGACCGCAAGGCGCGGCTCAATCTCGGCATAAGGCGGCGTCTCGCGCCGCTGCTGCAACGTGACCGCCGCCGCATCGAACTGATGACCAGTCTTCTGCTTTCGCTGCCGGGCACGCCGATCATCTATTACGGCGATGAAATCGGCATGGGCGACAATATCCATCTCGGCGACCGGCACGGCGTGCGCACGCCGATGCAATGGAGCGCCGATCGCAATGGCGGCTTCTCGCGTGCCGATCCGGAAAAACTTGTCCTGCCGCTCATCATGGATTCGCTCTACGGCTATGAGGCCGTCAACGTCGAAGCGCAATCGCGCGATCCGCATTCGCTGCTGAACTGGACGCGCCGGATGCTCGCCACGCGCAGACAGCAGAAGGCCTTTGGCCGTGGCGCATTGACTTTTCTGCGCCCCGGAAATCGCAAGGTGCTGGCCTATCTGCGCGAGCATGAAGGGACATCGATCCTCTGCGTGGTCAATCTCAGCCGTACGCCGCAAGCGGTCGAACTCGATCTGTCGCGCTTCGCGGGCTATGTGCCCGTCGAGATGACAGGCGCGTCGCCTTTCCCGGAAATCGGCCAGCTCACATATCTTCTGACCTTGCCGCCTTACGGATTCTATTGGTTCGAGCTGTCGCAAACCGCTGAAGGGCCAAGCTGGAAAAAACCCGCGCCGGAACAGATGAAGGAATTCACGACGCTCGTTCTGCGGCGCGGTCTGGCCGATGTGCTGGAGGGCGCGTCTCTCAACGAGCTTCAAAAGAACATTCTGCCGGAATATCTGCCTCTGCGTCGCTGGTTCGCCTCCAAGGACAATCCGATCACCGACGTGCGGCTGGCGGGCTCCGTCGCCCTGCATCACGGCAAATGCGAAATGTTGATGACGGGGATCGACGTCGATGTGGCGGGCAAGACGGAGCGCTATGCGCTGCCGCTTGGCATCATCTGGGAAGACGACATCGTCTCGCCGCTGCCGCAACAGATGGCGCTGGCCCGCGTGCGGCAGGGCAGGCGCGTTGGTTATCTCACCGACGCATTTTCGCTCGGCGATTTCGCCAACACGATTTTGGACAATATGCGCGGATCCGCCAATCTCGAAGTCGGAGATGGCAACAGGGTCGATTTCCGCCCCTCGCCTTTCTTTCCCGATTTGCCCGGCAACATCGCCGGCGAGGCGCTGCGCTGGCTGACGACGGAACAATCGAACAGCTCGCTGATCGTCGATTCCACGGCGGTCCTGAAGCTCATCCGCAAGATCGCCACGGGTGTTCATCCAGAAGTCGAAATGTCGCGCCAGCTGACGCAGCTCGGCTTCAAGAACGTCCCGCCTTTCTTCGGCGATGTCATCCGCACAAGCCGGAACGGCGAGAGCGCGACAATCGCCGTTCTGCAGGGGTTTATTCCCAATCAGGGCGATGCCTGGACGTGGACGCTCGACTTCCTCAATCGGGTCTTGACGGAGCGCGCGCTGGCCGACGCCAGCGCCGATGTGGAAATCGATCCGCTCGATGAATACGACCAATTCGCCGCGATTGTTGGCCGCCGTCTCGGTGAGCTTCATGCGCTTCTCGCAGCGCCTTCGGATAGTGTCGATTTCGAGCCGGAAACGGCGAGCGCCGCAGATTTGAGGGAGTGGGAGTCCAGGGTAACGGACATTCTCGGTGAAGCGTTGGATCGGCTGGCCACTCAGCAGACATGGCCGGATGCCGAAACGCAGGCTCTCGCCGGTGCTCTGGTGACGCAACGCGATGCGTTGCTGGCCACCATTCCAGATCTCGCCCGTGGCGGCGAAGGTGCTTTGCGCACACGCATTCACGGGGATTTGCATCTGGGCCAAATCCTCGTTTCGCAGGGCGACGCCTTTTTCATCGACTTCGAAGGCGAACCCGCGCGGCCGCTGGCCGAACGGCGCGGCAAGGCGAGCCCGCTGCGCGATGTGGCCGGCATTTTGCGATCCTTCGACTATGCGGCCGCCTCGGTGGAAAGTGCGCAGGGCGAGCCTCTGCCGCAAGCTGCCATCGAAACGCGGACCGCTCTTGTGGCGGACTTCAGAACGCGCGCCACGGCGGCCTTCCTGCAAGGTTATGACGACGCTTTGGCGCAAGCGAGCCGCGCCTGGGTGAGCGGCAAGGGCCGCAGCGTCCTGATCGAACTCTTCCTGCTGGAAAAAGCGGCCTACGAAATTCTCTATGAGGCGGCAAATCGTCCTCACTGGATCGGCATTCCCGTGCGCGGTCTCGCGGCGCTCGCCGAACGTGCCGGAGCGCTTTCAACCAGGGAGCTATCCGATGGCTGAAGGAACTCACACTCGCGGCATGGAAGACCAGCACGCATTGGACGCGCTCGTTCATGGCCGCAACAGCGATCCCTTTTCCTATCTCGGCCGGCATGTGACGCCCGATGGCGTGATGATCCGCTCATTCCTGCCGGGCGCCTTGCAGGTCGCGGTTCATGCGCGCGGCGATGACAAGAAACTGGGAGATCTTTCGCGCATTCACAATGCGGGTGTCTTCTCGGGCCTCGTGTCGCAAGACGTGCCGTATAAATTCAAGATTGTCTGGCCGGAGGCGGTGCAGGAGATTGAAGATCCCTATTCATTCGGAACGCTGCTGGATGAGGAGGAACTGAAACAATTCTCCGCCGGCATTCACCCCGATCTCTCCGATTGTCTCGGCGCGCATGTTACCGAAATCGAGGGTGTGCCCGGCGTATTGTTCTCCGTCTGGGCACCCAATGCGAAACGGGTTTCGGTGGTCGGGCATTTCAATGTCTGGGACGGACGGCGTCACCCGATGCGGCTGCGTCATGCAGCCGGTGTGTGGGAGCTTTTCATTCCTCGGCTCGCGCCCGGCGAGCGCTACAAATACGAAATCGTCGGGCCGGACAGAAGCATCCTGCCGCTGAAGGCCGATCCGTTCGCGCGGCGCACCGAAGTGCCGCCGGCGACCGCTTCCATCGTCGCCAAGGCTTCGTCCTTCAAATGGACCGATGGAGAATGGCTGCGCATGCGCGGCGGACGTCAAGGCGCCGATGCGCCCATCTCCATTTATGAAGTGCATGCCGGTTCATGGTTTCGCGATGCCGACAATCGGACGCCGGATTGGGACGAGCTCGCCGAACGCCTGGTGCCTTACGTCAAGCGCATGGGCTTCACCCATGTCGAGTTCATGCCGGTGGTGGAGCATCCCTTCGGTGGCTCCTGGGGTTACCAGCCGCTCGGCCAGTTTGCGCCGACGGCGCGTCAAGGTTCGCCGGAAGCTTTTGCCCGCCTTGTCGACCGTTTCCATGAGGCGGATATCGGCGTCATTCTCGATTGGGTGCCGGGTCATTTCCCGAACGATGCGCATGGCCTCTTCCGTTTCGACGGAACCGCGCTTTACGAGCATGAAGATCCGCGCGAGGGCTTTCATCCCGACTGGCATTCGATGATCTACAATTTCGGCCGGCAGGAAGTCTGCAACTTCCTGATCGACAGCGCCATTTTCTGGATCGAGAAATTCCACATCGACGGGCTGCGCGTCGATGCCGTCGCCTCGATGCTCTATCGCGATTACAGCCGCAAGGCGGGCGAGTGGATTCCGAACATCCATGGCGGACGCGAAAATCTCGAGGCCATCGCGCTGCTGCGCCGTCTCAATCAAACGGTCCGCGAGCGTTGCCCCGGCGTGATCGTCCTTGCCGAAGAATCCACGGCATGGCCCGGCGTTACGAAGGACGTCGAAGAGGGTGGTCTCGGCTTTGCCTATAAGTGGAACATGGGCTGGATGCACGACACCTTGCAATATATGACGCAAGATCCGATCCATCGCCGGTATCATCACAGCGAGATGACCTTCGGCATGATCTATGCGTTCAGCGAGCGTTTCGTTCTGCCGCTTTCGCATGACGAAGTTGTGCATGGAAAAGGCTCGCTGCTGTCCAAGATGCCCGGCGACCGCTGGCAGCAATTCGCCAATCTTCGTGCCTATTTCGGCTTCATGTGGGCGCATCCCGGCAAGAAGCTTCTCTTCATGGGCGGAGAGATCGGCCAGCGTCACGAGTGGAATCACGATCGCGGCATCGAATGGTCGCTGGTCGACGATCCGATGCATGCCGGGTTGCAACGTCTGGTGCGCGACCTGAACCATTTCTACGCGAGCGATCCGGCGCTATATGCGAAAGATTGCGACACCGGCGGATTTTCGTGGCTCGTTTCGGACGATGCCGCCAATAGCGTCTTCGCTTTCGAGCGCAAAGCCGACGGTGCGCCGCCGGTGATCGCCGTGACCAATATGACGCCCGTCCCGCGCCACGGCTATCGCATCGGTGTTTCGGCGAGCGGCCCGTGGCGCGAGTGCCTCAACAGCGATGCGGAAATTTATGGCGGCTCCAATCTCGGGAACGGAGGCGTGGTCGAGGCCGACGACATTCCCTCGCATGGCCGCGCGGCATCGCTCTCGCTCACCTTGCCGCCTCTCGCCACGATCATTCTGCGTCAGGGGAGTTCTGAATGAAGCCGCAGCGCCTCACGGCCGGTCGAAACTATCCTCTGGGCGCGACATGGGACGGCCTTGGTACGAACTTCGCCGTCTTCTCCGCCAACGCCGAGAAGATCGAACTTTGCGTTTTCGATGCCTCCGGGCGCCGCGAAATCGCCCGCCACGCATTGCCGGAATGCACCGACGAGATCTGGCATGGCTATTTGCCCGGCGCGCGACCCGGCCTCGTCTATGGCTATCGTGCGCATGGTCCCTATCAGCCTTTGAAGGGGCATCGCTTCAATCCGCACAAGCTTCTTCTAGATCCCTATGCAAAGCAGCTGACCGGAAATCTGCATTGGCAGGATTCGCTCTTCGGCTATCGGCTCAATTCGACGCGCGGCGATTTCTCCTTCGACCGGCGCGACAGCGCGCAGGCAATGCCGAAAGCCATTGTGACGGATGGCGCGTTCAACTGGGGCGACGACAGGTCTCCGGCCGTTCACCCGCGAGACACATTCATCTATGAGCTTCATCCGCGCGGCGCGTCCATGCTGCGCAGCGATCTGCCCGACGGGGAGCGCGGCACCTTCGCCGCGCTGACGGATCCGCGTTTCATCGATCATCTGCTGAAGGTCGGCGTCAACACTGTGGAGCTGATGCCGATCCATGCTTTCGTGCAGGATCGCTATCTGGTCGAGAAAAACATGCGCAACTATTGGGGCTACAATTCGCTGGCCTTTTTCGCGCCCGAGCCCGCCTATCTTTCCGGCGGATCGCTCGACGATCTGCGGATCGCGGTGCGCCGTCTTCACGAGGCCGGTATCGAGGTCATTCTGGACGTCGTCTACAACCATACTGCCGAAGGCAATGAAAACGGGCCGACGCTGTCCTTCCGCGGTCTCGACAATGCCAGTTACTACCGGCTCGTTCCAGGTGAAGAACGGCACTACATCAATGAAACCGGATGCGGCAACACGCTCAACATCTCGCACCCCCGCGTCTTGCAGATGGTGATGGATTCCCTACGATACTGGGTGGAAGCGTTTCACATCGACGGATTTCGCTTCGATCTTGGCGTGACGCTGGGCCGCGAGGGCGATGGCTACAATGTGGGGTCGGGGTTTTTCGATGCGATCCGTCAGGACCCCGTTCTCTCTCACGTCAAACTTTTCTCCGAACCGTGGGATGTCGGGCCGGGCGGCTATCAGCTCGGCAACATGCCGCCGGGATTCGGCGAGTGGAACGACCGCGCGAGAGACAGCGTGCGCAAATTCTGGCGCGGCGACGAAGGCGAGCGCGCGGCTCTCGCAAGTCATATCTCCGGCTCGGCCGCGCTTTTCGAACGGCGCTTTCGAAAGCCATGGGCGTCGGTCAATTTTATTGCCGCGCATGACGGCTTCACGCTGCGCGACCTCGTCAGCTATTCCGAGAAGCACAATGAGGCGAATGGCGAAGACAACCGCGATGGCCATAGCGAGAACCTGAGCGCCAACTGGGGCGCGGAAGGGCCAACCGACGACCCGGCGATCAACGAGACGCGCCGCCGCCTGCAACGCGCCATGCTGGCGACGGTCATGGTTGCGCATGGCACGCCCATGCTATTGGCGGGCGACGAGTTCAACCGCAGCCAGGATGGCAACAACAACGCCTATTGTCAGGACAGCGAGCTGTCATGGCTGAACTGGGAGAATGCCGAAACGCCGGACGGCAAGAGCCTCACTGCTTTTGTCGGACGTCTGGCAAAAATACGGCGCGACTTCTCGCTGCTGCGCGCGGATCATTTTTTCCACTCGCATCGTACGGCGGCGCCCGATCTGCCGGAAATCGCCTGGTTTGCGCCCGACGGCGAGCCGATGACGCCCGAACGCTGGAACGATCCGGCGGAGCGCACATTGACGCTGCGCCTTGCCGGGCCTTCGCTCCGGCAGGAAGCCGGCCGGGAAATCGATATTCTCGTCGTTCTCGCCAATGCGGGCGAAGCGGATCGCGAGTTTCGCTTGCCCGCCATGCCTTCCGGCCAGACAGGTGAGTGGACACTGATCCTCGATAGCGCACGCGACTATCTGGTTGAGGCAGACCCCGTCGGAGATCTGCTGACCGTTCCGGCGCGAAGCCTCTTCCTCGTCGCATCGCATGTGTCGAGCGGCAGCCGATGAAAGGGCATTTCGCGCATCAGAGTCCATTCGGCGCGGAAATGCTCGACGGCGGCCGCGCCCGCTTCAGGCTCTGGGCGCCGGACCGCGATGCCGTGGCGCTCGAGATTGAGGGGACAGGCGACGTGCCGATGCAGCGCGTCTCCGGCGGCTGGTTTGAGAGCGAAACAGTCTGTGCCGCAGGCGCTCTTTACCGCTTCAAGCTTGGGCCCGACGGGCTTGCCGTGCCGGACCCCGCCGCACGCGCACAAACGTTTGGCCTCGATCCGGGGTATAGCCGGCTTGTCGATCCGAAATCCTATGAGTGGCAAACCCCCGAATGGGAGGGGAGGCCGTGGGGCGAAACTGTTTTCTATGAGGTACATGTCGGGGCTCTCGGCGGCTATCGCGGCGTGAAAGAGCGCCTGCCTTATCTCGCCTCTCTCGGCGTCACGGCCATAGAGCTGATGCCGGTGGCGGAATTTCCCGGCGAGCGCAATTGGGGTTATGACGGCGTGCTGCCTTATGCGCCCTCATCGGCCTATGGGACGCCGGACGAGCTGAAAGCCCTGATCGATGCGGCGCATTCATTGGACCTGATGGTCTTTCTCGACGTCGTTTACAACC
This sequence comes from Parvibaculum sp., assembly GCA_036499025.1. GTDB lineage: Bacteria > Pseudomonadota > Alphaproteobacteria > Parvibaculales > Parvibaculaceae > Parvibaculum. The sequence goes on from DASYEM010000121.1 coordinate 14,034, forward strand.
ACTTCGGGCCGGTCGGAAATTATCTGCACGCCTATGCGTCATCCGTCTTCCGCGAAGACATTTCGACGCCTTGGGGCGCGGCGATAGATTTTCGTATAGCCGAAGTGCGTAATTTTTTTATCGAGAACGCCATCTATTGGCTGATGGAATATCGTTTCGACGGGTTGCGGCTCGATGCCGTTCACGCCATAGCGCAGCCGGATTTTCTTCCCGAATTGGCCGCGCGCGTCAGGGCGTCCGTGGAACCGGGCCGGCATGTTCATCTCGTCGTCGAAAATGACGACAATGACGCGCGCCTTCTCGAGCAGGGTTTCGACGCGCAATGGAATGACGACGGCCACCATGCGCTTCATGTTCTGCTGACCGGTGAAACCTATGGCTACTACAGCGATTACGCGGATAAGCCGATTGCGCATCTGGCGCGCTGCCTGTCTTCCGGCTTCGATTATCAGGGTGAACCGTCTGCGCATCGCGGCGGCGCGCCGCGCGGCGAGCCGAGCGGACATCTGCCGCCAACGCGGTTTGTTCTGTTCCTTCAAAATCACGACCAGATCGGCAATCGGGCGCTGGGCGAGCGTTTGAGCAGTCTCGCCGATCCGCAAGCGATCGATGCCGCCACAGCACTCGTGCTGCTCTCTCCGCAAATTCCACTTCTCTTCATGGGCGAGGAGTGGAGTTCTCATGCCCCGTTCCTCTATTTCACGCATCATGACGAGGAGCTCGCAAAAGCGGTGCGTGAAGGGCGTCAGCGGGAATTCGCAGCCTTTCCCGCGTTCAAGGACCCGGCTCATCGCGCCCTTATTCCAGATCCGAACGCGATGGAGACATTCCTCGCCTCATCGCCTGACTATCTGGGTGTCCATGATCCGGCCAATGAGGCGCGCGTCATTCTCGTCAAGACGCTGCTCGACATCCGGCGCAGGGAAATCATGCCCCGGCTCGAAGGCGCGCGAAACGAGAGCGTCGCCATCCTGTCCGATAAGGCCGCTGCCGCTCATTGGCGCATGGGCGATGGAACCACGCTTTCTCTCGCGCTCAATCTGGGAAGCGTAAGCGCGGCGGGAATGTCCCCCGCCGGCAGGCTTCTCCTTGAATCTTGTGAAGGCGCCGCCACCTCCTTCGCAAACGGCGCTCTGCCGCCGCGCAGCCTTGTCGCCATCATTGGAGAGCGGCCATGAGCGCGGCGCTTCTTCATGAACTGGCGCAGCTCGCCGGCATCGCCACCACATGGACCGACGCGACCGGTGCGCAACATGCCGTGTCTCAAGAAACGTTGCGCGCGCTCCTCGCCGCCCTCGATCTCGGCACGGCGAACGACCGGGACATTGCGGACGGCATTGAAAGACTGAGGCAAGCTGCCAACGGCTTTACCGATGGCAACGCTTTGCCGCCGCTCCTCATTGCGGATGCAGGCGCACCGATCCGCCTTCATGGTCCTAGCGGCATGGCCGATGGAAACTACCGGATCGAATTGGAGGGTGGGGCGCTCATCGACGGCGTGGCGACCCGAGGCGAAGACGGGACCTGGACCCTGCCGGCTGTCGGCGACATGGGTTATCACCAGCTTTCATTCGCCGGTGGCCATGCCACGCTCGCCGTCGCCCCCCCGCGCTGCTTCACGATCCACGATATCGGCACCGGCGACACGCCGCGTCTCTGGGGCGTCGCGTCAGCCGTCTATGCATTGCGGCGAAAAGGCGATGGAGGCATCGGTGATTTTGGCGGACTGTCGGAAAGCCTGATTGCCGCGGCAAAACTGGGAGCCGATGCTTTTGCGATCAACCCGCTGCATGCACTTTTCTCCGCGATGCCGGAACGCTTCAGCCCTTATGCCCCTTCCAACCGCGCGTTTTTGAACCCTCTTCACGCCGACCCGGCAAGCGTCTTGGGCGCAGCCGCGGCCCGAGGCGGGGTGCCGGAAGAATTCGATACGCTGGAAGCGCTCGCGCTCATCGACTGGCCTGCGGCGAGCCGGGTGAAGCTGCGTCTTTTGCGCAAGTCTTTCGATGGCTTTCTGAACAGGAAAGACCTGACGGTCGATTATTCTTCTTTCCGCGAAAAAGGCGGACAGGCGCTTGAAGATCATGCGCGCTTCGAAGCCATTCAGGCGGCGTTGTTGCCGCAAGACCCGCTGCACGGCAACTGGCGCAACTGGCCTGCGAATTTGCAAGACCCGCGCGGGCAGGGCGTCGCTGACTTAGCCTGCCGACATGCGGATGAAGTCTCTTTCCACATATTTCTGCAATGGCTGAGCGACCGCAGCCTCGCCGCTGCGCAAAAGGCGGGCCGCGACGCAGGCATGAAAATAGGCATCATGGCCGATCTCGCCATCGGCGCGACGGCGGATGGCAGTTATGCGTGGAGTCGTCCGGCGGACATGCTGCAGAGCCTCTCCATCGGCGCGCCGCCCGATCTCTTCAACATGCATGGCCAGTCATGGGGCATCGCGCCCCTGTCGCCACATGCTTTGCGGAGCGGCGGCTATCGCGCCTTTCTCGATGCGTTGCGGGCAACGATGAAACATGCGGGCGGCATACGCATCGATCACGCAATGGGGTTGGCGCGCCTCTGGATCGTGCCGAACGGCGCTGCGGCGTCGGACGGCGCCTATCTGTCCTACCCCGCGCGCGATCTCTTCCGCCTGATCGCCCTCGAATCGTGGCGGAACCGTTGCATCGTCATGGGTGAAGACCTTGGAACGGTGCCGCCCGGCTTCCGCGACACGCTCCGCGATGCCGGCATTCTCGGCATGCAGGTCATGTGGTTCGAGCGGGATCGGAGCGGCTATTTCTCGCCGCATATCTATTCCACCGAAGCGATGGCGACGACCACAACGCATGATCTGCCGACTGTCGTGGGGTGGTGGCAGGGCAGCGACATCGCCGACCGTGAACACGCGAGCGTTATCAGCGAGGCCGAAGCGGCCCGTGAAGTCGAAACGCGCGAGGCGGATCGCGCCGCCTTGTGGCGGACCTTCGTCTCTTGCGAAGCCGCGGACGGAGGCTGCCCGGCCTGGACGGAAGGTGAGAGAGCGGTGGAGGCGGCGACCGCCTTCATCGGCATGACGCCGTCGCCTCTCGTCATATTGCCGCTGAGCGACGCGCTCGCTCTTCCCGAACAGGCCAACATGCCCGGCACTTTCGACGAGCATCCGAACTGGCGGCAGCGTCTGCCCGGTTCGGCAAAGGACATCTTCGACGATCCGGGCCTGCGCGCCCGGCTGGGTGCACTCGCGCGTCTCCGCCCGGCCGGAAAGCCATGACCGCGCCGCGCGCCACGCTGCGGTTGCAATTCCACAAGGGCTTTACCTTCGCGGACGCGATGCTCCATATCGACTATTTTGCGGCGCTCGGCGTCAGCCACATCTACGCCTCGCCAATCTTGAAAGCACGGGCAGGTTCAATTCACGGTTACGACATCGTCGATCATCGCTCGATCAATCCAGAGCTCGGCGGGGAAGACGGATTGCGCCGCTTCGTCGCGGCATTGCGCGAGCGCGATCTCGGTTTCATCGCCGACATCGTTCCCAACCACATGTGCGTATCCGATTCTGAAAATCTGTGGTGGAACGATGTGCTCGAATGGGGGGCGGATAGCGCCTATGCAGGCTTTTTCGACATAGACTGGCAATCGCGCGATCCTGCCTTGCGCAACAAGATCCATCTCCCGTTTCTGGGCGAGCCCTATGGCGAGGCGCTGGCTAACGGCAATATCGATCTGGCTTTTGATCCGCAGGCCGGGCAATTTTCCATACGCCACTATGAACATCGTTTTCCGGTCGCGCCGTCGTCTCATGCCCTCATCGAAGAGCTTGGCGGCAGTCTCTCGGGAGGCGCACTGGCGGGTTTCGATCCGGGAACGGCAGACGGACTGCGGAACCTTCACCTTCTGCTCGAAGTGCAGCATTATCGTCTGGCCTGGTGGCGCACCGCCGCCGACGAAATCAACTGGCGCCGTTTCTTCGACATCACAGATCTCGCCGGGCTTCGCATCGAACAACGCAATGTCTTCGAGGCGACGCATGCCTTGATGCTGAATCTCTATGCCGAAGGTGTCATCGACGGTTTCCGCGTCGATCATATCGACGGCCTTGCCGATCCGCGCACCTATTGCCGGCGGCTCCGGCGCTACACCGACATATTGGCAAAGCAGCGGCCCGCAAGCGCACCGAAGGGCCGGGCATGGATTCTGGTCGAGAAAATTCTGGGCGCGGGCGAACGCCTGCCCTCCGACTGGTCGGTCGATGGCACGACCGGCTATGACTTCATGGATGAAGTCTCCGGCCTGCTCCACAACGCGCGTGGAGAAGCGCCGCTCACAAGCTTCTGGACCGAGATGACAGGCGACCGTCGCGATTTTCGCAGCATAGCGAAATCGACGCGGCGGCTTATCCTTGATGAAAATCTCTATAGCGAGCGCGACAAGGTGGTGAATCTGCTGCACAGGCTCGCGCGTCTCGATCCGGCGACCCGCGATTGCACGATCCCCATGCTGCGCCGCGCTCTGACAGAGTTGCTGGTTCATTTTTCCGTCTATCGCAGTTACGCGACGCTTGCGGGACGCTCCGAAGAAGACAACCGCCTCTTCGCGCAGGCGATCGCCGATGCGCGGGGCGAACTGCTCGACGCTGACGGTCATATTCTCGATCTGATTAATGACTGGCTCGGCGGCGCGATGGCCCGGGGCCGCGTCGCACGCGCTGCACAGCGCCGCGCCATTGTCGGCTTCCAGCAATTGTCGTCGGCGCTGACGGCCAAGGCCGTCGAGGATACGGCTTTCTATCGCTACGGACGGCTTCTGTCGCGCAACGAGGTCGGATCGAGCCCTGCCGACTTTGCCTATGAACGCGACCGCTTCCATGCCGCCTGCGTCGAACGTCAGCGGAATTTTCCGCGCGCGATGCTGGCAACGGCGACACATGATCACAAACGCGGCGAAGATGCGCGCATGCGCCTCGCCACCTTGAGTGAAATCCCCGATCGCTGGGCTGAGGCCGTGCGGCGCTGGACGCTGCTTAATGCATCGTTCCGCGCTTCGCTGTCCGCAGGCGTCGCGCCCGAGCCGGGCGACGAGATCATGCTTTACGAAACGCTGGTCGGCGCCTGGCCGGTGTCCATCGAACGCAACGGGCATGAATGGCTTGTCTCTTTTCGCGAACGCATTCTCGGCTGGTTCATGAAATCGATCCGCGAGGCCAAACGCCGCTCGCGCTGGATCGCGCCGGATGAAGCTTATGAAGAAGCGGCGCGCGCCTTCGTGGAGCAGATACTCGACCCGGCGAAGTCCGAAGTCTTCCTCACCGGCATGAACGAATTCGTCGACGCGATAGCGCCCGCCGCTGCTATCAACAGCCTCGTGCAGACATTCCTGCGCATGACGACGCCCGGCATACCCGACCTCTATCAAGGCGCGGAATTCTGGGACCTGAGCCTCGTCGATCCCGACAATCGCCGCCCCGTCGATTTCCGCTTGCGCGCGGCGGCGCTCGCCGAAGCAAACCAGCCGGCCGATCTTCTCGGCGATTGGATGGACGGCAGAATAAAACAGGCGCTCATTGCCTCGATACTGGCGGTCCGGGCGGAAAAGCCCTCGCTCTTTTCAGATGGAAAATATCAACCGCTCACGCTGCAAGGCGCGGCGGCGGTTCACGCCATCGCTTTTGCCCGCGCCGCGCCGGACGGTGAGGATATGACGCTGGCCTTAGCCTCGAGATTTCCAACGGAGCTTCTGGAAGACGGAAAAAATCCGCTCATAGCCGCCGGTCATTGGAAGGAGACGAGCGTCGTTCTGCCTGCGCCGGTGAGCGAAACCTATAGAGACGCGCTGACGAACCGGCGTCACACGCCTGTCGAGGGCACGATCCTCTTGCGGGATATCTTCAGTGAATTGCCTGTCGCCCTTCTTCTGCCGGAGCCCGCGCGGAACGACGCCATTTGATCGGCGTTAAGCTGTTATGACGCGCAAATCCGACATTCGGATCGGCATTTCCGGGTGGAGCTATGCACCCTGGCGGGGAAAGTTCTATCCCAAGGGCTTGCCTCACAAGCGCGAACTGAGCTTTGTCGGCGAGAGCTTCCGTTCGGTCGAAGTCAACGGCACATTCTACGGCTCTCAACGCCCGAAAAGTTTTGCGCGCTGGGCAGACGAGGTGCCGGAGGATTTCGTCTTCGCCATTAAGGGCCCACGCTACATCACTCATACGCGCCGCTTGAGGGATGTCGAGACACCGCTTGCCAATTTCTTCGCCACCGGTCTCCTCGGCCTCGGCAAGAAACTGGGGCCGATCCTCTGGCAGTTTCCACCGAATTTCAAATTCGATGTGGAACTCATGGAGGCGTTTCTCAAACTTCTGCCGCATGATGCGCGCGCCGCCGCCAGGCTGGCGCGCAAGCATGAACAAGGGTTCGGCGGTGGGAAAATCAGAATCGAAACCAACCGCCGGCTTCGCCATGCCATCGAAATCCGCCATGAGAGCTTCATCTCGCCGGACTTCATCAAGTTGCTGCGAAAATATCGCGTGGCGCTTGTTTGCGCGGATACCGTCGATTGGCCGAGGCTGATGGATGTCACAGCGGACTTCATCTATTGCCGTTTGCATGGGTCGAAGGAACTCTATGCCAGCGGCTACAGTGCCCGCGCGCTTGGCGATTGGGCGCGCCGCGTCTCCGTCTGGTCGCGCGGCGTCGAGCCGAGAGGTGGAGACAGGGCATCCGTTAAGAAGCCGCGCAAGCGGACCGCACGAGACGTCTATGTCTATTTCGACAACGATATGAAGGTGAAGGCCCCTCGGGACGCGAAAGCGTTGGTCGAGAAAGTCGGCAAGCTTCTCAAACGCGACATCGGCCCGAAGTCGCCGCCTGTGGCGAAGCAACCGACGCGCGTGTCATGAAAGCCCGCGCGCGTATGTCTCCCTCGAAGGCTCTCGCCGAATTGGCCAGCGAGGAAGCCGATTGCCGACGTTGCCCCTTATATCGGAATGCGACGCAGGTCGTGGCTGGGGAAGGGCGCGCCAAGGCGCGTCTCATGCTGGTGGGCGAGCAGCCGGGGGACAAGGAAGATATCGAAGGACGTCCATTTGTCGGTCCGGCGGGCCGGTTGCTTGATCGCGCACTCGAAGAGGCGGGTATAGATTCCGCCAAGACCTTCATCACAAATGCCGTGAAACATTTCAAATTTCAGCAACGCGGAAAACGCAGGCTTCACAAACGCCCCGATCCGGGCGAAATCGAACGTTGCCGCATGTGGCTCGATCTGGAGCGTCAATTGGTCAAGCCGGGTGTAGTGGTCGCGTTGGGTGCGACGGCCGCGAGAAGCTTGTTGAAAAAATCCGTCACCATCAAGAGCGTCAGAGGGAAGCCGCTACCGCTGGAGGATGGCGGTACGCTCTTCGTCACCGTTCACCCCTCGGCTCTCTTGCGCATGCCGGATCCCGACGCCAGAAAAGCCGCCTATCGCGAATTCGTAAAAGACCTCAAGCAGGCCCGGTCGGCTCAATCATCTCGCTCCTCAGCCGCGAGCAGGAAAAGCCCATAGGCCGGGTCGGCGCTGATCCATTGTTTTGAAACGCGCCAGCCGGCGTCTCGCGCCAGTTCGGAGAAGCCTTCTTCCGTGAATTTGTGGGAATTCTCGGTATGGATGGTCTCGCCTTTCTTGAGCACGATCGTTCGCCCGGAAATCTGGAAGGCCGTCGAACGCTCGCAAACGAGATGCATCTCTATACGGTTTTTCTCCGCGTTCCAGATTGCCCGGTGCTGGAAACAGCCGAGGTCGATCTCCGTTCCGAGCTCCCGATTGAGCCGGGCCAGAAGATTGATGTTGAAGGCGGCGGTGATGCCTTTGCTGTCATCGTAGGCGGCGATCAATTGCTCTGTGTCTTTAACCAGATCGACGCCGACGAGAAACCAGCCATTATTGAGAGAAAGGCGCGCCGAGCGAAGAAACGAAACAGCCTGCGGTGGTGTGAAATTGCCGAGCGTCGATCCCGGAAAGAAGCCGATGGCCGGGCGGCGCTCGATGGCGTCGGGCAGAGCGAAGGATCGCGTGAAGTCACGGACCAAAGGATGAATTTCGATATCTGGATAAATCTCACTCAGCATCCGCGCCGCATTCTTCATGTGCTCTTCGGAAATATCGATCGGCACATAGGCGCTGATGGCCGGCATTGCGCCGAGCAAGGTTCTGGTTTTGAGACTAGAGCCGCTGCCGAATTCGACAAGCGCGACGTCGTCCAGCGACAGGGATGAGGCCATGTCGCGCGCGGCCTCCGCAAGCAGCGGCGCTTCGACGCGCGGCACATAATATTCCTCAAGCTCGCAAATCGCGTCGAAGAGGCGCGAACCCTCCTCGTCGTAGAAATATTTGCTCGGCAGCGTCTTCTGCTTTTGCGAAAGTCCTTCGAGAGCGTCGCGCCGGAAACGTTCGTCGGACAGACGCGGAGCGGATTGCCAATTGCGGCTCGCCACGCCGTCTTCAGCAAGCCGAAGGCCGGAAAATTGCCAGCGCTGATGCGGATAAAAGAAATTGCGATAGCTGGCGCGGATGTGAGATCCGGGCGTCGCGCAAGAACCGCCGCGCAGCACCATCTGATTGATCATGAACTTGCCGTTATATTCGCCCAGTGCGCCCTCCGCCGGCGCATAACCGGGATAAGGCGAATAGGCGCTCTGCGTCCATTCCCAGACGTCGCCGTAAATCTGACGTGGGCCGCGCTGAAGTTCGGGGCCCGGCTCGCCGGGCATGGGGCGCAGTTGCAGATTTTCGGCGAAGTTTCCGTGTACCGGCACGTCTCGCGCCGCCGCTTCCCATTCATATTCCCGCGGCAGGCGCTTGCCGCTCCAGCGCGCGAAGGCGTCGGCCTCGTAATAGCTGATATGCGCAACCGGCGCGTCAAGATCGAGGGGGAGAAATCCACCAAGCGTCATGCTGTGCCACGCGTCGTCGCACATTTCCCAATAGAGAGGCCTCGACCAGCCGTCTTTCCGCACCTGCGCCCAGCCATCGGATAACCAGAGCCCCGGCGTCTCGTAGCCGCGATCTTCGATGAAGGCGATCCAGTCGCCATTGCTCACGGGGCTTTGCGCCAAACGATAAGGTTCAAGCCATGCCTTATGCACCGGACCTTCATTGTCGAAACAAAACCCCGCTTGCTTGTGGCCAAGCTCGAGCAACCCGCCCGGCATGTCGAGCATGCGTTGCGGTGTCGCCCTGGACGAAGCGCGCGGCATCGCGGAGATGAAGGCGGGCTTCTCTGGATGCTGAGCGAAGGCATGGAGAATATCCGTGAGCAAGAGCTCCTGATGTTGCTGCTCGTGGTTGAGGCCAAGCACGAGACGCTGCCACATTTCGCCGAACACGTCCTCCGGCGCGGAAGAGATGGCGAGCGCAACGCACTCGTCGACATGCGCGCGATAATCCATGACTTCATCGAGGGAGGGGCGTGAAAGCAAGCCGCGCTGGTCGCGCCGATGCTGCTCGCCGACGCCGTTGTAATAAGAGTTGAAAAGCACGCGGAACGCCGGCGAGAAATGCCGATAGCCGTGGACCAGGCCTTCCAGAATGAACGTCTCGAAGAACCACGTCGTATGGGCGAGATGCCATTTGGCGGGGCTCGCATCGGGCATCGATTGCAGCATGTGATCTTCGGGAGAAAGACGGGCTGAAAGCGCCTCGCTCCACGAACGAACGGTCTCGTACTGCGAGAGTAATTGATTTTTTGGCGAGGACTGGCGGGCAGCGTCGCTAGGCGCCTCGAAATACGTATCGGCCACGTTGTCCTCGGTGTTCGGGATTCTATAAAGGAGAATGCCCGGCGCCCATCTTCGTTCCGCTCTTACTCAAGCGGAGCGGTGAATAGCGCGCAGCTTCTGCTTCTCGCGCGCCTCCATAAATCCGCCGATCAGGACCAGAACCACCAGCGCCATGAAGGCGATGTCTACGAGCTTCGTCATGGATGTCTCCGCATACCCCACGAGGCGGGCTCATCGCCTCGAATAATTTCGGGCTTATCCTGTATGAGCGTCCTTGAACCGGTCCTGAATGAAACGTGGCGGAAATCTGGCGGCGATATCCGACGGTGATCGTCCAGCCTGGGGCATTTGCAATCCTTCCAGTGAGGGGAAGGTCAACGATCTGGAATTTTGACTTCGCACACGCAATGGCCGACCCTGTCGCGCCTTCAAAATCAAAGCAGACATCAATGGCCGATCAATCCAACCTCACGCCGCCGAAGCCCAAAAACGCCGTCGTCATCCTGCTCGACAGCCTCAATCGTCACATGCTGGGCAGCTATGGCGGCGCGGAATTCGCAACGCCCAATCTCGACCGCTTCGCCGCCCGCTCGACGCGCTTCACGAAGCACTACACAGGCTCGCTCCCCTGCATGCCCGCGCGCCACGACATTCTCTGCGGCGCATTGGACTTTCTCTGGAAGCCCTGGGGTTCGGTCGAGCTTTGGGAGGACGCCATCACT
>DASYEM010000122.1:0-4616 GCA_036499025.1 Parvibaculum sp.
GAATTCGACATCATCGTTTCCGACATCGAGATGCCCGGCCTCAGCGGCTTCGATCTTGCCCGCACGCTAAGGGGCGACGATCGCTGGAAGGATATTCCGATGGTCGCTCTCTCGAGCCATGCCAATCCGCAAGACTTCGAACGCGGACGCAATGCGGGCTTCACCGACTATGTGACGAAACTCGATCCCAAGGCTCTGCTGACGTCGCTGTCGCGCGTCCTTGCGGCTGACAACACCGAAAGGGAGAACGCAGCATGAGCGCCGATATTCTCAAAGACACCGACAATACCGGCCCGACGCAGGATTTCGTGACCATGACGGTCGCCGGTCAAGCCTTCGGCATCCCGGTCCTGCATGTCCGCGACGTTCTCGGACCCCAGCGCATCACGCGCGTGCCGCTGGCGCCCGCCGAGATCGCCGGATCGCTCAACCTGCGCGGCCGCATCGTCACCGCGGTCACCATGCGCCAGCGTCTTCAGCTGCCGCCGAGCGATTTCCCGGAAAAGGCGATGGCCGTCGTCGTCGAATATGAAGACGAGCCCTACAGCCTCCTTGTCGATGAAGTCGGCGAAGTGCTGCGCCTGTCGGAAAGCCAGCGCGACAAGAACCCCGCGACGCTCGACGCCAAGTGGCGTCAGATCGCCGATGGCCTCTATCGTCTCGATGGATCGCTTCTGATCGTTCTCAACATTGCTGCCGTCCTTGGCGCCATCCGCGCGGAAGCCTGAGCGCTCACGACGGGTCTATCTCTGGGAGTTTGAATTATGGCCGTAGAAATGAATATGCCGATCCTGATCGTGGACGACTATCGGACCATGCTCCGTATCGTTCGCAATCTGCTCTCCAAGCTCGGCTTTACCGACATCGACGAAGCCGCCGATGGCGAGACCGCGCTCGCCATGCTGAAGAACAAGCCCTACAGCCTCGTGATCTCCGACTGGAACATGCAGCCGATGACGGGTTTTGAACTTCTGAAAGTCGTGCGCGCCGATGACGATCTGAAGACGCTGCCCTTCATCATGGTGACGGCGGAATCGAAAGTCGAAAACGTCGTCGCGGCCCGCCAGGCCGGCGTCAACAATTACATCATCAAGCCGTTCAGCGCCGCCGTTCTGAAGGCGAAGCTCAAAGCCGTTCTGGGGGAATTCTGATGTCGTCGGATGAAGCCAATACCGCCCGTATCAAAAAGCTGACGCAGGAATGCGTCGATATCGTCCGCACCATTCTCGTCGCCCGCCGCGAGATGGGAAAGCTGCACGATCCTGAATTGCGCGAAGTGCATCTTCCCCGCGCCAGCGAGGAAATCGGCGCCATTCTGTCGATGACCGAAAGCGCCACGAACGACATCATGCTCGCCGCCGAAGACATGATGGCGCTCGATCTCTCCGATCCCGATTTCGCCACCGAGCAGGTCAATGCCGGCTGCATGCGTATCTTCGAGGCCTGTTCCTTTCAGGACATCACGGGCCAGCGTATCGCCAACGTGCTGAAGACCCTGCAGCTCGTCGAAGCCAAGATCGAACAACTCGAAACGGCCTGGGCCGGCGCCTCTTCGGTCGCGCCTGAAGCGCCCGCTCCCGCACCGCATAGCGATGCGGCCCTTCTCAATGGCCCCGCCCTCGAGGGTGAGGGAATTGAACAGGATTTCGTCGATCAGTTGTTCGCCTGAACGCCTGCTTAACGATTTCTTACCCGCGTCTGAGATTAAATAGGTAATGGGGCAGCGGCCTGACGCCGTTTCCCGCAGTAACAGGCGCGACCGAAATGTCCGACGAACTGGTCAAGGCCCGGCCCGCCGCCCAAGAGAGGACGGCAAACAAGGCCGACGACAAAGCCTCCCGCGTGATGGTGGTCGATGACAGCTCCGTCGTCCGGGGCATCATCACGCGCGCGCTGGAAGCATCGCCGGGCATCAAGGTCGTGGCGTCTGTCTCGAACGGCGCGCTGGCGATCAAGATGCTGCCGTCGATCGAATGCGACGTCGTCGTTCTGGATATCGAGATGCCGCAGATGGACGGCATGGTCGCGCTGCCGCAGCTTCTGGCGATCAGTCCCGGCGTCAAGATCATCATGGTATCGGCGCTGACGCGCCGCAATGCCGAGGTCTCGCTTCGCGCGCTGTCTCTCGGCGCGGCGGATTATGTGCCCAAGCCCAGTTCCGGCCTCGGCAGCGCCGATGAATTCCGCGCCGAGTTGCTCGCGAAAGTCATCGCCCATAGCGCACGCGCGCAACGCCTGCGGGTGACGCAGCTTTCCGACGCGCAGACCGCCGCGCCCATCGTGCAGGCGGCCCGCGTCGCCGGTATCGCGCCGTCGGGTCCCATTGTCTTGCGCAAAGCCGCCATCGAGCGTCCGGCGATGATCGCCATCGGCAGTTCGACCGGCGGTCCGCAAGCCCTGTCCGAGGTCTTGAAAAATCTCGGCCACGGGGTCACGCAGCCCATCGTCATCACGCAACACATGCCGCCGACCTTCACGGCCATTCTAGCCGAACACATGAACCGCTATGCAGGGCGTCCGGCGACGGAAGCCAAGGACGGCGAGATCGTGCGCGGCGGTCACATCTATATCGCGCCGGGCGGGCTCCACATGCTCTTCGAGGCGTCGGGCGCGCAGACGGTCATTCGTCTCAGCGACGGGCCGCTTGAGAATTCATGTCGCCCCGCCGTCGATCCGATGCTGCGCGGGCTTTCCGAAATTTACAAAAAGAAGCTCCTCACCGTGATCCTGACCGGCATGGGCTATGACGGCCTCAAAGGCTGCAAGGTCGTTGCCGAGGCGGGCGGCGCGGTGCTCGCGCAGGATCAGGCGTCGAGCGTCGTGTGGGGCATGCCGGGCGCCGTCGCGCAGGCTGGAATTTGCAATGCCGTTCTGCCATTGGCGCAGATCGGTCAGGCGATTGGGCGGATCGCAAGGGGAGAGCCGCTATGAACAGCGCCGATTTCGATTTTCTTCGGAAGTTTCTTTATGACCGTTCGGGCCTCGCCCTGACGCCGGACAAGAGCTATCTCCTTGAAAGCCGTCTCGCGCCCATCGCGCGCAAGATGAAGCTCAAATCGCTAACCGATCTCATCGCCCATATGCGCGTGACGTCGGACGAAGCGCTGACCATTCAGGTCGTCGAGGCGATGACGACCAACGAGACGTTGTTCTTCCGCGATCGCTGGCCTTTCGACCGCTTCGCCGCCAAAGTCCTGCCGGACATGATGGAAGCGAACAAGCACACCAAGCGCATCCGCATCTGGTGCGCGGCCTGTTCGAGCGGGCAGGAGCCCTATTCGCTGGCCATGTTGCTCGCCGAAGCCGGCAAGCTGCTCGACGGTTGGACGGTCGAGCTCATCGGCACCGATATTTCCGAAGAGATGCTGGAACGCTGCCGCAAGGGCTGGTATTCGGCCTTCGAGGTTCAGCGCGGCATGACGCCGGAGATGCTGAGGAAATACTTCACGAAGGACGGCGAAGGCTGGAAGATCAGCGACCGCCTGCGCGGCATGGTCAAGTTCCGCAACTACAATCTGCTCGGCGATCCGAGCGCGACGGCGGGCTTTACCGGTCTCGATCTCATCTTCTGCCGCAACGTGCTGATCTATTTCGACGAGATCACGCGCAAGCGCGTCTTCTCCGGCATGGCCAAGGTGATGAAGCCGGGCGGCTTCCTCTGCCTCGGCGGCGCTGAAACCGTCATCGGCATTTCGGACGCTTTCCGCATCTTGCCGGGCGAACGCGGCCTTTTCGGCGTCACGCCTCCGGCCGGAGCCGCGGGCGCCGCGCCGGCCGCCGGCGAACCGCGCCCGGTCTCCGCGCTGCTTGCCGCCGTGGGGCGCTAAAGTCTCCGCCCGTCTGCCCAATCCTTAGCCAAGCCATTGAACTGCTTGTTCTATCGGCGATTGAATGGCAGTGTTTGCCCGCGCGCGTCTCTTGCTTTATGAGCCGCGCCGGGGGACGGACAGGCGGACGGGGAGCCCGTGAGGGCACATGGCCTATTTTCTACAACAGCTCATCAACGGCATAACGCTGGGCGCGACCTACGGGTTGATCGCGATCGGCTACACGATGGTCTATGGGATCATCGGGATGATCAATTTCGCTCATGGCGAGATCTATATGATCGGCGCCTTCATCTCGGTCATCTGCTTCCTGACCCTGAGTACGATTGGGGTCACTTCGGTTCCGCTGGCACTCATGGTGGTGCTGATCGTCACCGTGGTCTTTACCTCCGCCTATGGTTGGACGGTGGAACGGATCGCCTACCGGCCGCTGCGCCGGTCTTTCCGTCTGGCGCCGCTCATTTCCGCGATCGGCATGTCGATCTTCCTGCAAAACTATGTGCAGCTTCTTCAGGGCGCGCGGGTGAAGGCGATCCCGCCGGTGGTGAGCGGCGGCTTCGTGCTCTTCGACAGCGGCGATTTCGAAGTCCAGATCACCTATCTCCAGATCTTCATCATCCTGCTGACCGTGGCGTTGATGGTGGGCTTTACCGGCGTGATCAACCGGACCCCGCTGGGCCGGGCTCAGCGCGCTTGCGAGCAGGACGGGACCATGGCGGCGCTGCTGGGCGTCAATGTGGACCGCACGATCTCGCTCACCTTCGTGATGGGCGCGGCGCTCGCCGCCGT
>DASYEM010000123.1:0-2680 GCA_036499025.1 Parvibaculum sp.
GAGGGCGCCCTGGCCTTCGCCGCCAAGGTCCTCGCCGAGAACCGCCCGCTGAAGAAGGTCCGCGACCTGGACGACAAGACGTCGGCCGACCGCGCCAACCCCGAGATCTTCGCCAACTTCCGCAAGGCCAACGCCCGCAAGTTCCGCGGCTTCCTTGCGCCCGAATACAACATCCAGTGCATCGAGGCGGCGGTGAACCTGCCCTTCGACGAAGGCATCAAGGTCGAGCAGAAGCTCTTCCGTGAACTCGTCACCGGCACGCAGTCGGCGGCGCAGCGCCATGTCTTCTTTGCCGAGCGTCAGGTCTGGAAGCTGCCGGACGTGCCTGCCGATACGCCGCAAATTCCGGTGAACACGGTCGGCATCATCGGCGCGGGCACGATGGGCGGCGGCATCGCGATGAATTTCCTCAATGCGGGCATCCCCGTCACCATCGTCGAGACGAAGCAGGACGCGCTCGATCGCGGCCTCGGCGTCATCCGCAAAAACTACGAGAACACGGCGAAAAAAGGCCGCATCACCCAGGACGATGTCGAAAAGCGCATGGGGATGCTGAAAGGCACGCTGGCGCTTGAAGACCTTGCCCAGTCTGATCTCATCATCGAAGCGATCTTCGAAAACATGGACGTCAAGAAGGACGTCTTCGGCAAGCTCGACAAGATCGCAAAGCCCGGCGCGATCCTTGCGACCAATACATCGGCTCTGAACATCGACGAAATCGCCACCGCGGTGAAGCGCCCGGAAGCCGTCATCGGCCTGCACTTCTTCTCGCCCGCCAACGTCATGCGCCTTCTCGAAGTCGTGCGCGCCGACAAAACCTCAAAGCCGGTCATCGCCACCTCGATGGCGATTGCCAAGAAGATCGGCAAGATCGCAGCCCTCGTCGGCGTCTGCCCCGGCTTCGTCGGCAACCGCATCCTCGCCCAACGCCAGCGCGAAGCGCAGAAGCTGATCCTCGAAGGCGCGCTGCCCTGGGACGTCGATCGCGTTCTCTACGATTTCGGTTTCCCGATGGGACCCTTCGCCATGTCAGATCTTGCCGGCCTCGACATCGGCTGGTCGAAGGAAAAGTCGAAAGGCGAAACCATCCGCGATCGTCTGTGCGAAATGGACCGCCGTGGCCAGAAAACCGGCGCGGGCTTCTACGACTATGACGAGAACCGCAACGCCAAACCCTCGAAGGTCACCGAGGACATCATCCTCGAATTCGCCGCGAAGAAGGGCATCAACCGCCGCACGATTTCCGATGAGGAGATCATCGAGCGTTGCATCTATCCGATGATTAACGAAGGTGCGAAAATCCTCGAAGAGGGCAAAGCCATCCGCGCGTCCGACATCGATATAGTCTGGATCAACGGCTATGGCTGGCCGGTCTATCGCGGCGGCCCGATGTTCTATGGCGACACGATCGGCCTCGATAAGGTGCTGGCCAAGATGAAGCAGTTCGAAGCCCAGATGGGCGCTGACTTCAAGCCGGCCAAGCTCCTCGAAAAGCTTGTCGCCGAAGGCAAGGGCTTCAGCAGCCTCTAAAACCGGCATTTTGCCACGGCATTGCGGGGTGGTCGTCAGGCCACCCCGTTTTGCTGCGCGCGCCGGACTCCCGCAAGCGCCCGTAATCGGCATAGACTATTCATGGAACGGAAGATAGAAGCCTTCCCCGGGGGAAGGCCGCAGGGATAAAATATGGGTTTTGACGCCCGCCTATACCCGGAGTCCAAATGGAGCGCGCATGTCGCGCGCGAGAACCGTTTCGGCCGCGTCGCTCTTCAAGGTTCCGCCATTCTCACCGGCTTTGGCGCGCTTTACGGCGTGCTGGTCGGTGGCGAAGGCCATCTGACGCCGGTCGAATATTGGTCGGCGGTCGCCTATATTCCTTTCTCCGCGCTCGTCTTTTTCTATGTACGCCGGAAGCCGGACGCGGCGCCGAAAACACTCGCCTATCCCGTTTCGCTGATCACCTGGGCCTATGTCGTCGCCAACACATGGTCGGTCGCGCTGTTCGCGCCGGAGGCGGAACATATCTTCGTGCATCTGGCCTGGGGCGCGCCGCTTTGCCTTTTTCTTTTCATCATCCTGCCGCGCCGTCCTGCGTTGATACTGAGCCTTGCCGCTGCGCTGCTACAAATCGCGGCTATGCTCGCGCAGACCCATAGGCTTGGCGCGTCTATGCCGGCTCCCCTGTTCGATGTCGAAGTCGTCTCGGGACTGGCGCTCTTTGTCAGCATCGCGCTGATCTTCGGCGTCAGCCGGCTGATGGAAGCAAGCCTTCTTGAGCGCTCCGCCATCGAGGCGAGGCTTGAAAGCGCCGACAAGGAACGCGCCCTGCTGCTTCATATCGAAGAACAGGACAAGAGATTCCGCCGCCTCATCTACAGCTCGCTCGATCTGGTCGCGGAGCTGAAGCCGGATGGAACGGTCGTCGAAGTCAGCCCCAATTGCGTTGATCTGCTCGGCTATACGCGCGAGGAAATCATCGGCCGCAACGTCGGCGATTTCATCGATGCGGACCGCATCGACGCCTCCCGCAAAGCGCTCGGAGACGTCATCACCGGGGCGCCGAGAGGTGCGATGGAAGAACATCTGCTCGCCAAGGACGGCGGCGACATTCCCGTGCTTCTGTCCGCGTCCTATTCGCCTGAAGACGATATCGTTTTCTTCATAGCCCGCGATCTCCGCGACC
>DASYEM010000124.1:0-40734 GCA_036499025.1 Parvibaculum sp.
ATGGGCCTGAGAATGCCTGTTCCGTGCCCGCGCCACGCGTCACCGCATATTGCTCCGGGCTCAGCTCCTCGCGCCATTCCGCATCGGTCTTGACGATCTTGGGGTGCGGCCTGTCGGTCATCGAAAACTCCGGCGTAGATGAATGCCCCTGAAAGATAGCCTCGGCCCAAGGCGAAAACCAGAGGTCCCAAAACAAGTCGGGCCCGGCTGTGACACCGGGCCCGTCATGTCGAGCAGGAAAGCCTACGAGGCTCTTTTCATCTCATGCTTCAGATCGCGCATCTGGTCGTGATCGGCCTTCACCGAAGCATAGGCCGTGGTGATCGCCTGCTTCACGGGCGCCGATAGCGCGCTGTCCTTCAAGGCATCTTCGAACTTCGCCTTGATGTGGTCTTCGCCGCGTTCAACTTCATTGACGACGCTTTGGTCGTCTCCGGTCACTTTGCTCTTCAGGTCGAGGAAGACGCGATGCGCAGCGGCGAGAACGGTGCCGTCGTCTTCCGGCGTCCCGCCAAGCGTACGGACCTGCGCCTGAAGCTGAGCCGTCAACTGCTTGCGTTCCATTGAGCGGCGCTCGAACAGCGACTTGAATGTGGGATTTTTCGCTTCCTTGGCGGATTCGCCATAGCCGTGTGCGCTATCCAGCGTGGTCTCGATAAGACCGTTGAGAATCTTGATGTCGTGTTTGACGTCGGTGGTCATGATGCTGTTCCTCATTTGCCGAACGCGAGCCGTCCGTGCGGCCTTCTAGGGCCTCGGATCAGAAACGCGGTGAGCGGATGTTAACTGCGATGCGGCTTATCCGGCGATATGCCGATCAAAACCTGACATGGATATAGCGTTCGTCAGCCGGGATGGTTCCGGTCAAAGACGATGGGCAAAGAAAAGCCGCGCCGGTCGCAATCAAGCGAAACGGCGCGGCTTTCGGAAGCGGTTTTTGCTTATTCGAAAATCAGGCTTAGCGTTTCGGCGACCATGGCCGGGCGCTCCTGGCCCTCGATTTCCATCGTCACTTCATTCGTGACCTGATAGCCGCCGGCCTTGGGTTGCGCATCCTTCAGTTTGACGCGAGCGCGCACCTTGGAGCCGACCGGCACCATCTGCGTGAAGCGCACCGAGTTCGAACCGTAATTGATGCCGCGCGTCGCGCTCTTCACGCCGCTGACCTTGCTCATCAGGAACGGCAGCAGCGACAGCGTCAGATAGCCATGCGCGATGGTCGGCATGCCGAGCTCTTTCTTCGTGCGCTCGGGATCGATGTGGATCCACTGATGGTCGCCGGTTGCGTCGGCAAACTTGTTGATCCGATCCTGATCGATCTCGACCCATTCGCTCACGCCGATCTCATTGCCCTTTTCGGCGATGTAGTCGGCAACAGTGTTGAACATGCGCATCCGGCGTCTCCCGTTCGTCTTGTGGGGTGCATTCTTGGCCGACAAGTTAGCCGCGAGAAGCCCTGCCGCCAACCGCTATTAGAGCCGCCGTTTACTGCGACAGCCGTATCAGCACCCGCCGGTCATCCTCGGAATCCGAGGTCAGCGTATCCTGCAGCCAGCCCCAGGCTTCGCCTTCGGTGCCGACGACGATACGCGAGCGCGGCCAGCCCAGCGCCTCCAGTTCGCGCGCGACATTCACCGCCCGTTTGCGGCCCAGATTGCCGTTGGACTTCGCATCGCCCGTCTTGCTCGCCTTGCCGAACAGGCATATCTGCTGCGCCTGATGGCCCTTGGCGATGCCGACGATGCGTTCGATCTTGTCGCGGTCCCGTGCGCGGACGCGGCTCGAATTGCTGTCGAAATAAACATAATTGTCCTGGGCGAATTCCCGTCCCGCGCCCTGCTTGTTGTTGCAGCGCTGGCCGGTGGAATAAACCTCATTGGCCGCCGAGGCGGTTGTGTCGATGCTCACCATCCCGGCAAGGGCGGCGGCGAAGGCGGCGGCCGCAAGGACCGAGCGCGGGAACGTCATGGAAGGATCTCCTCTGATTCCAGAAGTGCGACCCTAGCATAACGTCCCGCTTCGCTTATTGCTCCACCCCGGCCCGAAAAATCGGCTCAGACGATTTTGGAATCGCGATTGCCCCAGTAGCGGTCGCGGATCAGGCGCTTGTAGAGCTTGCCCGTGGGATGGCGCGGCAGTTGCTCCTCAAAATCGACCGAGCGCGGGCATTTGATCGCCGAGAGCTGGGACTTGCAGTATTCCATCAGTTCGGCCTCGAGGGCGGGGCCCGCATCGGCCCAATCGACCGGCTGCACGACCGCCTTCACCTCTTCGCCGAAATCCTCGTTGGGCACGCCGATGACTGCGACGTCGGCGACCTTCGGATGCATGACGAGAAGGTTCTCGGCTTCCTGCGGATAGACGTTCACGCCGCCGGAAATGATCATGAAGGCCTTGCGGTCGGTGAGATAGAGATAGCCCTCCGCATCCACCTTGCCGATATCGCCGAGCGTCGACCATGTCGGATGAGATGGATGGCGCGACTCCGCCGTCTTCTTCGGATCGTTGAAATATTCAAACACCGCGTCGCTCTCGAAATAGATCGTGCCTGCTTCGCCCACGGGCAGCTCGTTGCCCTCGTCGTCGCAAATATGCGCGATGGCGTTGAGCGGCTTGCCGACCGAACCCTTATGCGCAAGCCATTCCTCGGAATTGAGCGCCGTGAATCCGTTGCCTTCCGAGCCCGCGTAATATTCGTAAATCACCGGACCCCACCAGGCGATCATCTGTTCCTTGACCGGGATGGGGCAGGGGGCGGCGGCGTGGATCGCGACCTTCAGCGACGACACGTCGTATTGTTTGCGTGTCGCCTCCGGCATTTTCAGCATACGGACGAACATCGTCGGCACCCACTGGCTGTGGGTCACCTTGTGCTTCTGAATGAGCTTCAGCGATTCTTCGGCGTCGAAATGCTCCATCACGACGACCGTGCCGCCGAGCTTCTGCGCCGACATCGACCAGCGCAAGGGCGCGGCGTGATAAAGCGGTGCGGGCGACAGATAAACCGAGTTGTTGTCCATGCCGTAAAGGATCATGGCGAGACCGACCAGCGCGCCGGGCTCGTCGATTGGCGTATCGGGCAGCGTATGGCGCACGCCTTTGGGCCGTCCCGTCGTACCCGACGAATAAAGCATGTCGATGCCCGAGGACTCGTCGGCAATCGGCGTCACCGGAAATTTGTCCCGTGCCTTTTCGTAGGATTCATATCCCGCAAGCGTGCCGCCGACGATGAATTTGCGGTCGACCTTCGGCAGGTGGTTGCCCGAAATCAATTCCGCCGCGACCGGCGCCAGCGCCGCCGAGGTGAAGAACATCTTCGCGTTGCAATCCGCCGCGATATAGGCGATTTCGCCGGCCGTCAGGCGCGACGAGACCGCGGTGTAGTAAAGTCCCGAACGCTGCGCCGCCCAGCAGATTTCATAAAACCGCGCATTGTTGTCCATGAAGATCGCAATGGCGTCGCCGCGCTTCAGGCCCGCATCGCGAAACAGATGCGCCGTCTGGTTGGAGCGCTCATCGAGTTCTTTGTAGGTCACCGCCTCGCCCGTCGCCGCCATGATGTAGGCGGGCTTGTCGGGCGTGGTTTTGGCATGAACGGAAGGGTGCATCAGGTCGTCTCCCAAGGGGCATTTCGCCGGAACCGAGAACCGCAAGCGTTTCGACCCTTTCGGGTACTTCGCTTTTTTGTGGGTCCGTTGTTATATCAGGGCCGAGGACAAGCCGTCGGGCCCCGTTCCCTTGCAAAGGAGCGCAAGATTGTCGCCGCGTCAACTTCAACAAAGTGGACGAAGGGTTGACGCAAGGGCGGCGCGGGCGACGGCGCAAGAAATTCGGCATTTGCCGCTAAACAGGGAGAAAAATAAAATGGCCTACGAGACGATCAAATATGACGTCGAAGACCAGATTCTGACCATCACCTTGAACCGCCCGGACAAGCTCAACGCCTTCACCGGCGAAATGATGCAGGAAATGATCGACGCCTTCGACAAGGCTGACGCCGACGACAATATCCGCGCCATCATCGTCACGGGCGAAGGCCGCGCCTTCTGCGCCGGCGCCGATCTCTCCGCCGGCGCCAAGACCTTCGATTATGAAAAGCGTTCCGACCGTCCCGACAAGCAGGGCAACCCCGTGCAGGCCGACGGCTCGATCGACTGGAGCCATGAAGCCGTACGCGACGGCGGCGGTCGTCTCACTTTGCGCATCTATGAATGCCTGAAGCCCGTCATCGCGGCCGTCAACGGTCCGGCTGTCGGCATCGGTGTCACCATGCAGCTCGCCATGGATATTCGCATGGCGTCGGACACGGCGAAATTCGGGTTCGTCTTCGCCCGTCGCGGCATCGTGCCGGAAGCCTGCTCGAGCTGGTTCCTCAATCGCGTCGTCGGCATCTCGAAGGCGCTTGAATGGACCTATACGGGCCGCGTCTTCCCCGCGCAGGAAGCGCTCGACGGCGGCCTCGTCCGCTCGCTCCACAAGCCGGAAGAGCTTCTCCCTGCCGCCCGTGCGCTGGCGCGCGAAATCGCCGATAACACAGCCCCCGTCTCCGTCGCACTGACGCGTCAGATGATCTGGCGCATGGCCGGTGCCGATCATCCGATGGAAGCCCACAAGATCGACAGCCGCGCCATCTATGCGCGTGGCCGTACCGAAGACGCCAAGGAAGGCGTCGTTTCCTTCCTCGAAAAGCGCCCGGCGAAATATCCTGACAAAGTCTCGAAGAACATGCCGTCCTTCTTCCCCTGGTGGCCGAAGCGCGAATACAAATGACAAAAAGGGGCGGACTTCGGTCCGCCCCTTTTTCGTCATCCCCGGCTTGACCGGGGGATCCACGTCTTTCTCCCTCATCGTCATTGCGAGGCCCGAAGGGCCGTGGCAATCCATCTTTTCCAATCCCGTTTCGTCTCGGGCCTCGCTGACGGCGAACCCTAAACCCGCTCTCCCACCCTCGGCGCTTCCATCCGCCACAAAGGCGTGAAGAAGAAAACCGACAGCCACAGCACAACCATCAGCGCCACGGGCACGAGCACCGCGTCGAGCGGCCCGAGAAACTTGATCAGATAGCCCGTCAGCACCGCCCCTATGGGCCCGCCGCCCATGGAGCCGAGTTGAAACGCCGCGATCAGTCGCGCGCGCATATGCGGGCTCGCGAACTCTTGCACCACGGCGCGCGATTGTGTCATCGAGACGCCGCCCGCAAGCCCCCAGCACAGCGCCAGCGCATCGACGACATAGATCGGAAAGCCGAAATGCATGACGACCATCACGCAGGAGCCCGTGCACATGGCCAGCATCATCGCGCGGCCCTGACGGCGGATCGGCCGGAAGCGGCTGAGCGTGAATGACGAAATCCCGATGCCGCCGAAAAAGCTCATATTGATGACGGCGATCTCGAACGAACTGCCGTGATAGACGTCGCGCACCATGATCGGGAAGAGCACCATGAAGACGCCCATGAACAGCACGCCCGACATGAACATCATGATGATGACGGGCCGCAGGCGGTCGCTCTGCCACAGCACCACGAGACCTTCTTTAATGTCGGAAAGCTGCGACGTACGAATGCGGTCGCTCGCCATCGGCGGCGCGGGGGTGAGTTTCGATGTCGTCACCGCCGCGAAACCGAGCAGCACGCTCTGCAAGACGAAAAGCCCCGGCGCGCCGACGAACATCGCCATGCCGCCGACGAGAAATCCCGCCACCTGGCCGAGAAACTGTCCGCTCATGGCAAGCGCCACGCCGCGTTGGATATTGCCCTTGAGACTGCCGATGGCGATGCGCGTCAGCATCGCGTCACGTGTCGGCATCACATAAGCGCCGAGCACGCCGAGAACGACAGCGAAGCACAGCATCATGCCGTAGGTGAGGTGTCCGGTATAAATCAGCGCCGCCAGCATCAGCGGCGGGGCCATCTGCAAAATTTGCAAACGCCGCAAATGGCTGCGCAATTCCACGCGGTCGGCCAGCGCGCCGCCAAACAGCGTGAAGATCAGCATCGGCGCCATCGACATCATCTGGGCAAAGCCCACGCGGGTCGAGCTTTCATGCAGCACGATGGCGATGATCCAGGGAAAGATCACGCCCTGGATGCCGGTCGAGATGAAATAGAGCCAAATCCCGCCCATATACCAGGCGAGATCAGAACGCGGCTCTTCCGCCTCGATTTCCATGTTGTCGCTGCCGTCCACGCTCACCCCTCTTCCGCGTGGTAGTGCCAGATCGGCGACAGAAAGAGAAGCCCGACAATGCCGACCATGATGGCGGCGGGCACTAGCACGGCATGATGAATGCCGAGCCAACCGACGAGAAAGCCCATGATCAGTGAACCGATGGGCGCGCCGCCCGAAAAGCCGAGTTGGTAAAGCGCCAGCACGCGGGCGCGGTGGCTCGCAGGCGCGGCAAGCTGCACGATGGTTCTCCCCATCGTCATTGTCGTTCCCGCGCCGATGCCCCACAGGAAACACAGGAAACAGAGAACGGGAAAGAGCATGGTCAGCGACAGCAATGCGAGAATGACGAGACCGCTGCTCAGCGCCCCCATCATCACGCGCCCGCGCCGCGCGATATGGCCGATCTTCAGCAGCACCATCGTGGCGAAAATCGTCCCGCCCCAGAAGCTGATATTGATGAAAGCGAACTTCACCGCGAATTCACTGACCGTGCTGTGATAGACGTCGCGCACCATCAGCGGCAGCACCACCATGAAGCTGCCCACGTAGAAAAGCCCGACCGCGAAATTAAGCCCGATCACCGCGAAAGTGATCTTGTGCGCCCGCGCCGTGGCTATCCCGTCGAGAATTTGCGCAAACCGGCTTTCGCCACCCGCTGCATGGGCTGGCGGCAGCGGTTGCAGTCTCGTCGTTGCAAAGCCGCCGCCGATCAGCATGACGAACTGAAAGAGCAGCAAGGCAGGTGCGCCGACCACGCCCGCAAAGGCGACGATGAGCATGCCCGCAAGCTGGCCACCCATCTGCACGCCCATGGCCAGCGTCACCGCCTGCTGGATGCCTGTCTCCGCGATCCGCGTCAGCGCCGAATCCCGCGCCGGCATGGCGAAAGCCCCAAGCGTCCCCATCGCCAGCGCATAGGCTATCAGCAGCGCATAGCTCAGATGCCCGCTCAGATAGACGGCGGCCAGCATCAGCGGCGGCAAAGCGGCCAGAACATGCACACGAATGAGAATGCGCCGCACATCGCCGTGATCCGCCGTCGTGCCGCCGAGCAGCATGAAGAGCAGCGACGGCGCCATCAGCGACATCTGCGCGATGCCGAGCCGCGCGGCGGGCTCGTGCAGGACCTGCGTCACCAGAAAAGGAAAAATGACGAACTGAATGCCGAGGCTGATATACCAGCTCGCCTGTCCGCCGAGATAAAGCCGCAGGCGCTGCGCACGGGCCTCCGCCACATCGCTCTTCGGTTGAGCCAGGCTCCCCGGCGCGTTCATGAAAATTCTCCCCCCGCGATTCTGGCGTCGCGCAATTATTGTGACGGAAACTATAGCACTCGTTTTCCGGCGCGCCTCCTTTGTGAATTTTTTTTGACAGGCCGCCGGAGAGGGCGGGATTTCAGTCTCCGTTAAGCGCGCGTCTCCATAAAGGGTCCGAGTTCCCGCCGTTTCGTCAGTATCCCGAGTTCCAGATGAGCAATCCCACAGCCCGCGATCTCGCCGAGCCGGTCGTGCCGCTCGCCCCCGGCATGTCTTGCGCCGAGGTGTTCGAGCGCTTGCTCGACGAGGGCGATCTGCTGAACATTCCGGTCGTCGAAAACGGCCGCCCTCTGGGCCTCGTCAGTCGTCAGGATTTTCTCCTCGTTTATGTCCGCATGTTCGGCCGCGAAATCTATGGCCGCCAATGCATCACCGCGCTGATGAACAAAAGCCCCGTCATCGTCGATGCGGGCATGAACTGCGAGGACATCAACGCCCGTCTCTTCGCAACGACAAAGAGTTCGCCGCTGCAAGGTTTCATCGTCGAAGAGAATGGCCGCTATCTCGGGCTCGGTTCCGCCGCCACCCTGATGCGCGTCACCGCCGATATCATCATGCGCCGCGCCGAGGAGCTTGAGCGCCAGCGCCGCCGCGCTGAAGCCGCCAATGAAAGCAAGACCCAGTTCCTCGCGGGCATGAGCCACGAATTGCGCACGCCCTTGAACGCCATCATCGGCTTTGCCGACCTGATGCGCATGCAGCTTCTCGGGCCATTGGAGCCGCCGCGCTATCTCGACTATGTGAACGACATCCACCACAGCGGCGTCCATCTCCTGCACATGATCAACGAGCTTCTCGACATGGCGAAGATCGAGGCGGGCCACGTCGATCTCCATGAAGACGTGATCGACCTCCGCGACATCGGCACCGAAGTCCTGCGCATGCTGCGCCAGTCGATCGAAACCGCGCGCGTGAAGTTGAACGTTGTCATGCCTTCGGCCCTGCCGCTCATCTGCGCCGACGAGCAGCAGGTCCGCCGCGTGCTGGTGAACCTCCTGTCGAACGCCATCAAGTTCACGCCCGCGGGCGGCAGCATCACCCTGTCGGCGCATGAATGCGAAAGCGGTCTCGAAGTCAGCGTCGCCGACACAGGCATCGGCATCCCGCCCGACAAACTCGACAAGGTGCTGGAGCCCTTCGAACAGGTCGAAAATTCCTTCACGCGCACCCGCGCCGGAACCGGCCTCGGCCTGCCGCTGACGAAAGCGATGGTCGAAGCGCATGGCGGCACGCTGACGCTCGAAAGCGAGTTGGGGCAGGGTACGACGGTGCGCGTCTCGCTGCCTTCGGATCGCATCGTCCGCAGCGAGAAGATCGACGCGGCCTGAAATTTTTAATTTGAAATTTGGGCTGTCAAACCGGCGACGCCCCGTAAACCAGCCCCAGCCCCGCCGTCTTGTACCCCAGCAATTCCAGCATCGTGTCGGACGCGAATTGCTTCACCGACGGATCGAGCGCCAGAAACCAGTTCTCCTGCGTGCGATAGATCGGCTTCGTGTACCAGGCGAAAATCCCGGCGCGCCGCGCATTGGCGGTGCTGTTATGTCCCGTCTTGTGCCAGACGCGCGACTCCATCACGATCATCGTGCCCGCGGGCGCTTCCATCGGCACGGTCGCGATGCCCGCTTCCTCCGCCGTCGGCGTTCGGTGCAGCAAATGACTGCCGGGCACCATCCGCGTCGCGCCGTTCGCTTCGGTGAAGTCGTCGACGCACCAGCAGATATTGACGCCCTGCGGGTCCCTGGGCCAGGGCTCAGGCACGAAAATCTGATCGGCATGCAGCACCATCTCGCCGCCGCCCGGCCCCGTGATGTTCGCCGATATATTGCCGAGCAGCGCCGGCCAGCCGATCACCGAGCGCAGCAATTCAAGCGCGGCCGAATGTTCGACGAGATCGGAAAAAACCGGATCGCGGCTCAGCACATTCCAGACGCGCTGGTTGGTTTCATCATGCGCATAGTCGAGCCCGAACTTGCGCTCGCGTCCCCGCGCCCTGTCGTCATCCGCCGCGCGGTAAAGCGCCTCGCGCACACGAGCCAGCTTGTCGCCTTCCAGCACGCCCTCGACCATGCAGAGCCCATGTGCCTTGATGTCGCGCGCCGCCTGCGCCAGATCGCGCGTCGGCTTCGGCAATGCGGCGTCTCTCGTCGCTTCCTTGAGCATGTCCTCACGCCTCTTCGAGATAGAGCGTCTGCAAATCGCTCGTGGGATTAACGCCGAAGCCCAGCATCTCGCGCATCAGCGGGCTCACCTGCTTCAGCAGTTCCGGCTTCACCGACTGATACCAGTTCCATTGCGGCCTGAGGAAAGGCCGCACGTAATAGGCAAACAAACCCGCCCGCGTCGTCTCCGCGCTGATGTTCGGCCCCGTCTGATGCCAGACGCGTCCGTCCATCACGAAAATCGAACCCGCCTTGCAGGTGATCGGCACCGCATTGGCATAGACCGCCTGAAAATCCGGCCCGTGATCTTTTTTGTGCGAGCCGGGGATGAACCGCGTCGCGCCGTTCGCAACCGTGAAATCGTCAAGCGCCCAGCCGACATTGATGGCGAGCGGATAGGGTGGCCACGGCGCGGGCACATAGCCCTGATCGGCATGCATCCCCATCGCGCCAGATCCCGGCGCGGTGACATTGGCTGAAAAATTCGACAGCAAAAACTGGTCGCCGATCAGATGCTTCACAAGCTCGATGGCGATGGGATGTTCAACGAGATCGCGAAACGCGCGGTCCTTGCCGACAAGATCGAAAACCCGCGTGTTGCGCGTATCGGGATCGAAGGAAAATCCGTGCAGCTGGACGCCCTGCGTCTGGTCCGCCGCGATGCCGCGCTTCAACGCGCTCATCGTCGCGGCAATGCCATCGGCATCGAGCACATTTTCGATGATCGTCAAACCGTGATCGATAAGCTGCCGCTTCGCTTCTGCAACGCTCGCCGCAACCGGAAGCCCGTCCTTCGACGTTGTCATCCTGTCTCCTCCCGCGAAAATTCTGCGAGCAATGAGCGAGGGCGTCAACCATCCACGCGCGAGCGCAACATATCCCGGCGTCACCTAGGGTTGCCGCGCTGAATTGCTCCCGCTGCGCCGCTCCAAACTCTCACTGTCACCCCGGCCTTGTGCCGGGGTCCAGGAATCCCGCGCTCGGAGTTTGCGGCTCTGGATCCCGGCACAAGGCCGGGATGACATCATCAGTTTAATCCCGCCGGCCCCACCATCTCCCGATACGTCAGCACCCGCCGTCCCTCGCCATCGCCCAGCGCCGCCGCGACCATCGCGTCGGCCACCGCATCCCCGCCGATACTGCGATAAGCCGCCGCCCCGCCGATCATCAGCGGATTGAGCAGCGGCGTCAGCGCGCCGACGATCGCTTCAAGCGGCCTCGGCTCCGCCCGCGCGCCAAGCAGCATCCCCGGTCTGAAAATATGCAAGGCCACAAATCCCAGCGCCGACACGGCCTCTTCCGCCTCGCCTTTGACGCGCGAATAAAAGATCGTCGATTTCGCGCTCGCGCCCATGGCCGAGACAAGCTGAAACCGTGTCGCACCCGCTTTCTTCGCGGCCCGCGCGAAGCCGACCACATAATCGAAATCGACGTGACGAAAAGCCTCCTGGCTCCCGGTAATCTTGATCGTCGTCCCGAGCGCGCAATAAGCGTCATCGACCCGCGTGCCGAAACTTGCCACCGCGCTCTCCACCGCATCGAGCGACGTCACGATCTGCAACAGCTTCGGATGCTCGATTAGAAGTCGCTTCCGCGTCACCGCGATCACGCGTCCATAAGCGGGCGAGGCCAGCAACCGCGTCAGCGCGTGCCCGCCCACAAGCCCGCTCGCTCCCGCGATCAATGCCGTTCTGGTTTCGCTCATCGTGGCGCCTCCCCCGTATATCTGGCGCGCGGGCGGATCATCTGCCCCGCGCGATGCTGTTCGATCGCATGGCCGATCCAGCCTGCCGTGCGCCCAAGCACGAAGACCGCGAGCCCCGCGCCCGGCAGCATCCGAAGCGTAGCCCCCATCGCGCCAATGGCGAAATCGATGCTGGGTTTGACGCCGCCCGCATCCGCCATCACATCGATGATCCGCCGCGAGCGCAGAAACGCCGGATCGTCGCCATAACTTTCCTGCATCATTTTCAGCAGCACGCGCCCGCGCGGGTCGCCGTCGGGATAAAGCGGATGCCCGAAGCCCGGCACGGGGTCGCCGTTGCGAAGCCGCGCCAGCACTGCGTCCTCAAGGTCCTGCCGATGCGCCATGTCGGTGAGGAAACTCTCCACCCGGTTGGTGAAGCCGCCATGCCGGGGGCCTTCGGCGGCGCAAATGCCCGCCTGCACGGAGGCATAAAGCGTTGCCCCGGTCCCCGCGACGCAGCGCGCGGTAAAGGCGGAGGCGTTGAGTTCGTGGTCGGCGCAAAGCACCAGCGCCGCGCGAATGAGATCGGCGGCCCGCTTGTCGCCCATGGTGAGAGCGCGGGCGAGCACCTCATGCACAGGTTCGGACGAAGGCGCGACGCCGGAGATGACGGCGGCGACGAAGCGCAGCAGGCGCGCTCCCGTCGCCGCCAATCCGCGATCCGTCATGTTGTAGACGCCGGGATCGGAGAGCGCCGCCACCGGCAGCAGCGACAGGCAGCGTTCTATGCGCGGCGCATCGGCAAGTTTTGCGTTGAGCGCCTCCAGCAGCGGCGTCATCACGGGCACGGCGTCGCGCGTGAAGGGCTGCACGTCGCGGCAACCCCAGAGCAGGGCGGCGGTCTGTTCAAGGTTCGAATTCCGCGCCAGCGCCGTCGCATCCGAGCCGCGATAATGCAGCCGCCCGTCGGCGATCAGCGTGATCGCGCTGTCGAGCACCGGCACGCCGCCGAAATTCATCACCGACGCGCCGCCGGGCTGCAGTGTCGCCGCCGCCTGTCCGGCGCGGCGTTCCTTCAGTCCACGGACGTCTTCGGCCCGGTAGCGCTTCGCCCGCGTATCCGGCACCGGCTCTGAGCGGATCATGTCGCGGCTGACATAGGCGTAAAGCGTGGCGAGGCTCACCCCCAATTCGGCGGCGGCCTCCTTGGCGGAGAGATAAAGATTCTCAGGGACGTGGAGCTTCGTCGGCATGATCGGCTCTTTTTGATATATTGATTAGCTTAATCAAGATTGACGATATTGCAACTGCGAACCAGATTACCCCTCAGGCGAGCGCTTCCGAGGCGCTCCCAAGCGAAAACGAGGTAATCCGATGTCCGAGAGCAAGTTTTTGAACCGCGCCAGCGCCAACGGTCTCGACAAAGTCGTCGCCGCCGAAACGGCCCTAAGCAGCGTCGATGGCGAAGCGGGCCGTCTGGTGATCGCCGGCTATGATCTGGAAGATCTGGTCGCCAACCACGACTTCGAAGCCGCCACCGCCCTCCTGTGGCGGATAGCGGGCCGCGACCCGGCCCCTTCGGCCGACAGTCTTCGCGCCCAGCTCGGCGAAGCCCGCCTCATGGCCTTCCGCCTCGTGCCGCATCTGCTGGCCTCCACGCGCGGCCTGACGGTGACGGAGGGTCTCCGTGCCGGTCTCTCGCTTCTGGCGGATGATGGCGACCTCGCGCCCGAGATTCGCGCCGTCGGCGCCGTGCCCGTCTTCGTCGCCGCGCTCTGCCGCCGCGAAAAGGGCGAGGCCGCCGTCGCCCCCGTCGCCCATCACGGCCACGCCGCCGACTTCCTGCGTATGTTGCGGGGTGAGCCCGCGAGCGCCGCCGAGATCGACGCGCTGAACGCCTATCTGGTCACGGTGACGGATCACGGCATGAACGCCTCGACCTTCACGGCCCGCGTCATCGCCTCGACGCGAGCAGGCATGATTTCCTCGGTCGTCGGCGCGCTCTGCGCCTTGAAGGGCCCGCTTCATGGCGGCGCGCCGGGGCCCGTCCTCGACATGCTCGACGCCATCGGCACGCGCGACAACATCGCGCCCTGGCTGAAGCGCGAGATCGCCAGGGGCGAACGCCTGATGGGCTTCGGCCACCGCGTCTACAAGGTCCGCGATCCCCGCGCCGACGTCTTCAACAAGGCGGTGACATTGCTGACCAACGGCAATGAGCGCGTCCTCTTCGCCCGCGATGTCGAACGCGGCGCGCTGGCCGCTTTGCGCGAAGCCAAGCCCGATCAGCGCCTCGACACCAACATGGAATATTACACAGCCGTTTTGCTCGAAGCCCTCGGCATCCCGCGCTCCGCCGTCACCGCCGTCTTCTGCCTCTCCCGCGTCGCCGGCTGGACTGCGCATGTGATGGAACAGGAACGCGTCGGCCGCCTCATCCGCCCGCAATCCGTCTACATCGGCGAATGGCCAAACGACGAAGCGGCTGCTTAGGCCACGCGCCTTCGCCAAAAAACAGACTTTCTAAGCCCTCTCCCTCTGGGAGAGGGTTGGGTGAGGGCCTTTCTCTCGCAACCACCACCTCAACCCTCATGTTGAAGAGCGGGCAACACCCGCGTCTCGAAGCAAGAGCCCCCAACACCGCCGCGAGCCCGCCATGCACGACCACATCCGCAAAGACTTCCGCCGCCAGTCCATCGCCTGCACGGCCCTCGGCTCGCCCTTCACCGGACGCGTCTGCGCGCTGCTCGCCGAGCATCTCACCGATGACACCGCCTTCGGCCACAGCGTCCTCAATTGGCAAGGCCAGCCGCAACGCGACGCGCTCCCGCTCCGCGCGGCGGGCGCTCTCAACGCCTTGAGCCGTTCAGGCCGCTGCCCCGCGCTCACCGCCGCCTATCCGCCGCACGAGGCGGATGACGACACGCTCAGTGCCGCCATCGCGCAGGCCATCGACACGCATGACGCTTTCCTCACGAGCTTCCTCGACAGCCCGCCGCAAACCAACGAAGTCGCGCGCTCCGGCAGCCTTCTCGGCGGCGCGCTGCATCTCGCCGCCATGACGCACCTGCCGATTGATCTCTATGAAATAGGCTCCAGCGCGGGCCTCAATCTCGGCTTCGACCGCTACGCCTACAATCTCGGCGACAAAAGCTGGGGCAGGGCGGAGGAGGGCGTCCGCATCGAGCAGCAATGGAGCGGCGCGCTCCCGCCGCTCGACGCGCCGCTGACGATCCGCTCGCGTCAGGCCTGCGACCAGAACCCGCTCGACCCCTCCTCAGCCGATACCCGCGAACGTCTGATGGCCTATTGCTGGCCCGATCAAACCGAGCGCAAGGAACGCCTCGCCGCCGCACTGGTGAGCGCCGCCCGCTCCGGCTCCCATGTCGAAAACGCCGACGCCGCCGATTGGGTGGAACGCCACTTCGCAGGCTCCGGTAAACCCGGCGGCGTCCGCCTGCTGATACATTCGATCGTCTGGCAATACCTCCCCGCCGACATCGCCGCGCGCATCGCCGCCGCCATGGAAAAAGCGGGTGCCACCGCAACACCCGACGCTCCCATCGCCTGGCTCCGCGTCGAACCCGAAAACAATCAGTCTCCCACCGCCGCCATCACCCTGACCCTCTGGCCCACCGGCGAAACCAGAACCCTCGGCCAAGCCGACTTCCACGGCAGGTTTACCCAGTGGAATTGAGCCCAACCGTCATTGCGAGCCCTCGGGTCCGCGCAAAGCGCGGCCCAAGGACAGGCTCCGCGAAGCAATCCAGAAGCGGCATACTCGGCGAGACTGGATTGCTTCGTCGCTCTGCGCCTTACCTTTGCTCCTCATCCTGAGGAGCCGCGAAGCGGCGTCTCGAAGGACGAGGCCCATTCTTCTCCTTCTTCTCGTCGGGAGACGATCCGCAAAGTGGATCGGGTGGGGCGGCGAATTCCACAGTTGGCGGATCGGGTCAGCTTTTCGGAAGCTTTCGAATGATAGCCGCCATCTCGGTTTGGAAACGCGCTTGATGCCCCATGCCGGGAAACGGTAGGGGAAACCGCGGGACACTACTGCCCGCCTTGTCGGCTGCGGCATCTACATTGGGCTCGATAGAGAGGAGCAGGGACACAATCGCAAGCGGTCGATATTTCGCGATCCGCTCTGCGAGACAGTTTTGTGCCATCCGACATTCTTTCTGGCGTTCCAATTTCGTTTTTTTGTTCACGGGCATCAGAACGAGATCGTCGAGATACCAGCCATAAGCTTTAAAGCTCTCTAGAAAGTCGGCGCTCTTGCCGAAAGCCAATTCTATGGCGCGTTTCATATGACACGCCATCGCACTGTTGTCGTAGTAGAAAAAAGCGCCGCTGGCAGGAGCGGACTCGCCGACAAATAAGGTGGTGATCCGTGCGGGACGAAATCTCGCCCTCGTGGCCTCGACGGCATTCATATCCATTTCGCGCCCCCCCAAATTCGGATTACGTCAGCATCCAGATTTTTTCTACTTACCGCAAGGCGGGGAAGACCCGAAGGCGCTTCGCATCAAATCGATCGCGGGCTGTCCCATCAGTTCCGGGTGCCATTCCGCGCTGCGCACCACCTTCGTCGCCAGTTGCTCATAGGATCGCGGTCCTGCGATGTCGATGCAGTCGGACGCGTAAAGCGGCACGCCCAGCGCCTCCTTCGCGCCGTGATCGTCATGCACATATTTGAGCGTCGCGAAGTAACCGGCGATGAATTGCCGGCAATAAAGCCCCCGGCGCGGCGTCGGGGTCTCGGGCGTCAGCCCGTGATCCGCCAGCGCCCGGCAGGCCTCATAGAGATCCTGACCCGTCGAAATACGCGAGGTCCCGGTGGAAAATCCCTCCGTGGGGGTCATAATGGTTAAGGCGATGGCGGTGAAAGCCGCCGCCGCGCCGGACCTGATCGAAAGATACATTGCAGGGTCTCCTCCCGCCCGCGACAATGGACCATCGAAATGGGGAGCGGGAAGCCTGGCTTAAAGGCTCTCCGTGGGGAAACGATGAAGACGCGATTGCTTCTCTATGGCGTCGACGACTTCGCCGGTGCGCTGATCTCGCGCCGCGCCGCCGCGACCCGCTTTGTCCATATCGCGGCCGGTCACGACATAGCCGGGGTCGCCATCCATGCCAATGCCGTCTCGAAGGCTCATCCGGGGCTTGTCGAACCGCGCATCTTCGGATTGGGGGATAAGGCGCGCTTCGCGTCCCAACTCGACGACGTGGCCGTCCTCGTCAATTGTTCTCCCCGCTTTTCTCAAACGGCCCCGGCTCTGGTCGACGCCTGCCTCGCCACGCGCACGCATTACCTCGATCTCTGCTCGAAAGGCCGCGATCTCTCACAGGTTCTGGCGCGCGATTCCGAGGCTCGGCGCGCCGGGATCGTTCTTGTCCCCGGAGCCAATTTTGACGTTGCCGCCGCCGACGCCATGTCGGCCCGCCTCGCGGCCATGCTCCCCGCAGCGCGGCATCTGACCATCGCCGTCAACCGGAGTGCCTATACGTGCGCCGAGGCAGATGATCTCGTCGAAGCATGCCGCGCGCCGGGAGCGGCGGAACGATCCGTACACGTTGATTTCGGAAATGGCGAGGAAGTAGCCCACCTCGCCCCATGGCGCTGCGAAAGCCTCGCCGCCGGACGTCGCGGTCCATATGCGACAGTCGATGCGTTTGAAGTTCTTCCCCCGGCCCTCGCGCGCGCGATAACGCATGCGGGCCTGCGCCGCTGGATGTTTCGTCGCGGCATGCGCCTCGCATCGCTGAAGCGAAAGATCGCGGGTCGCGGCGAAGGCCCGACGAAACGCCAGCTCGCCAGATCGCGCTCCATCGTCTGGGGCGAAGCGCGCGGTCCCGACGGCAGTATCTGCCGCGCCCGCCTCGAAGCGCCCGCCGCGCTTCTCTACACAGCTGATGCCGCGCTTCTCCTCGCTCGCGTTCTGCTCGATGGAAAGATGGAACCCGGATTCCACTGGCCGTCCGAAGTCGGCGGTGCGGCGCTCGTCGAGGCGATCGACGGCGTCACCTGGCGCGAAATCGCCGACCCCTCCGAAACCGGCGCGCCGGATATTGGTTTGCCTCTTGCAGTCTAGGAAAACGTCCGTCTACTGAGCAGGTTTGTCGAGGCCGAGCCAGCGATCCTTGAGCTTCATTACGCACTCGCCCTGCGAATACTGGCTCACCATCATCCGTCCGAGGGTTTCCGCCGCTTCGGGAGTTTTCCCCGGTTTTGCTCCGACCGCATTGGCGAGATTCTGATAGCCCTCGTCGGCAATACTCTTGGCTAGCATCCGGCAAGGGTCGACAGTGCCATAACAGGCGACTGGCACGACAACAACGGCAACAATTCCGACAACAATCAACCAGACGACAACACGCATGTTTTAGTACCCGCTCGGCCCGTTGCGGCGCCCATAGGCGTCGTCAGGCATGTTGCTTGACTGGTTTCCCGCCGTGACCTTGCAAGCGTTGAAGCCCTTCTTCCAGCCCGCCCGATAGGCTTTGCTGTTCGCCCAGCCTTCGGGATCGCGTCGCAATGTCTCGGGCTTGCCCGGCATATAGGCCGTGCCGGACCCGCAGCCGTCGGTGTAGCCGGTGCCGTAAAGCGGGTCTTCGGCATATTTGCTGTCGCCGAACATCGAGCAACCGGCAAGCGCCAGCACCAGGCCGGCGGCCACGATAAAACCGGCAAATCTGTTGAGACGTCTCGCCATTTCGGCAACTCCTGGGGTAACTCTGAAGGCGCGCGAGCATACGAAGCGGACCGGCCCCGCGCCACTATAGTTTACGAGGTTTTAACGCACGCGGTGTTCAGATGCGCGCCAACGCATTTGCAACCCGGATGCCCCATGGCAGCAAGCGGAAATCAGGCGGTATCGGCAGCGGCCTACGAGGTTTCGTCCTCGTCGGGCGAGCGCGATGTTTTGCTGCGCCGTCTTGCCGATCTCGCCGTCATTCCGCCGGGTCGCATGACGTCGCAGGAGCGCGATCTTATCGATACGGTGATGGCCTCTGCCGTCTCGCGTCTTGATGAGTGGAGCCGACGCCGTCTTGCCGAACGCATCGCGCAACTTCCCGAGGGCCCCGCCGAACTGACGCTGGCTCTGGCGCGCGATACGATTGAGGTGGCGGAACCCGTCTTGCGCAACAGCCTTGGCTTGAAGGCCAGCGATCTCATCCAGATCATTCGCGATGCGGGCGCTGCGCATCAACTCGCCATTTCCGAGCGTAAATCGCTCCCCGGCGCGGTCGTCGATGCATTGATCGACTATGGCAGCTCTGAATCCGTGTGCGGGATGCTCGCCAATCCCGCCGCCGAAATTGCGCCGCGCTCAATCGAAACGCTTGTCCGCCGCAGCGCCAGCGAACCGGCTTTCCAGCCACTGGTGATGGCGCGGCCCGAACTGACGATACGCCTCGCGCAACTGATGTTCTGGTGGGTATCGCCGGAAGCCCGCAAGGAAATTCTCGCGCGCTACACGATTGAACGCCGCGTGCTGCACATGGCGCTCAACGACGTGCTGGAAGCCGTTGCGCCCGACGGCGCCGACGATGCTTTGCAGGCGACGCTATCGCTCATTCGGCCGCCGACCGCGATGCCGAAGGCGCATCTCGCGCGTCTCGCGGATCTCGCAAACATGCAGTTGAGAGATGAGTTCACGGCGGAATTCGCACTCGCGGGCCGCATTCGTCCCGAAACGGCATTCCGCATCATCGGCGATCTCGGCGGCGAACCTCTGGCCATCTATGCCAAGGCGACGGGTCTGACGCGCAAGGAATTCTCCGATCTCGCCGTCACCATCGCGCTGTCGCGCGGCGTCGATCAGCCGGCGAGGGCAGTCGTTGAACGACTGACCGCGATCTTCGACGCGATCTCGACGGACCGCGCCGATTTGGTTCTGCACTGCTGGGATTCGGCAATCTCTGCCGAGGCAGAAATTCCTTTGGACTTCTGAATTTATTCCGCTGCGGTCGCGGATGGCGCAGCGGTCTCCACATCGGGCATGGCCCGCGTGGCGAGTTCCGCCGAAGGCATGAAGCCCGGCTGAGTGACGATACCTTCAAGCTCGCTCTGCGCCCGCGCCGCCGTC
The DNA here is from genome assembly GCA_036499025.1 of Parvibaculum sp. Taxonomy (GTDB): domain Bacteria; phylum Pseudomonadota; class Alphaproteobacteria; order Parvibaculales; family Parvibaculaceae; genus Parvibaculum. Next base: position 19,426 of record DASYEM010000124.1, read on the forward strand.
GCGATAATATCGCTCTCGGCTTTATCGATCAGATCGAGAACGGCCCTCACACCCGTCAGAACATCCTCGAGCCACGGTTCCGCGCTGCCGCCATTGGCTTTAAGCGTGACGGCGTCCGCCGCCAGCGTCGTCACCGCGCGTCGCACCGCCGCCGTGTTGAAATCGACGGGCCCGGTCACGAGATTGACCAGCATACGCACCTGCGCGCGAACGCCTTCGACAAGCGCGCTGCGTTCGCGGGCCTTGCGGCTATCGTCATCGGCGGGCGGCGCCAGATCGTCAAGCGACACGCTGAGCACTCGCGCGATCGCTGCCATGGTACGAAAAGTGCCATCCTTCTTGCCGGTTTCGATTTCCGAAAGATAGGCAGGGCTGATCCCCGCCGCGCGCGCCAGCGCAACGGCTTTGAGCCCACGACTCTCGCGCCAAACGCGCACCGGGTTTTCGCCATCGGCAATGCGATGCGCCACCGTCGCCGGAACGCCGTCCTTGCCGCCGAGACGATCGACGAGCCTGTCGCCCAGTTTATCGCCAAGCGCAGCGCGCACATGCACCATCTCGCGCGCGGCGTCGACTGTCTGCATCAGCAGCGCATATTCTTCCGCCGGGACAATGACGAACGCCGTCTTGCCGTCCGCGCCTGCTATGCGCTGATGGTCTTTATCGGCATTGAGTTTCGAGCTGGAAGACTCGCTCACGAGACATGGCCTCCGGTCGTCATGGCGTCGCTTGCATCCTTTCGGGACCGAGGCATGATGGTCCCCTGTCGAAGATCGAAGCATAGGGGAGGGCGAATGTCCATGGATCGTCAGCGGCCCAAGAAAAATGTCGACGAGGTTGTAGCGCTTGTTCGCGAGCGCGGAAAGCGCGGTGAATTGCCGCTCGCCGAACGGCGCGTGGTGATGGACAAAAACACCGAAGTCTTCCCGGTGCCTACAGGCGTCCGCATCGAACCCGTCGATCTCGGCGCGTTGAAAGCGGAGTGGATGATTCCCGACGCCCTCTCGCCCGCTTCGTCGCCGGTGCTGCTTTATTTTCACGGCGGCGGCTATGTCATCGGCTCGCCGCTTTCGCACCGGCATGTCACGGGCCAGCTCGCGCTGGTGTCGAGAGCCTGCGTGCTCAGCGTCGATTATGCATTGGCGCCGGAACGACCGTTTCCCGCGGCCGTCACCGATGGCGTCAAAGCCTATCGCTGGCTTCTCGATCACGGCCATGCCGCCCATACAATTGCTATTGGCGGCGATTCAGCGGGCGGTGGCCTCACGGCGGCGACGCTGATCGCGGCGCGCGATCAGGGGTTGCCGATGCCTGCGGGCGCTATCCTCATCAGCCCCTGGACGGACCTGACTTGCAATACGGAAACCTATGTCAGCCGTCCCGCCGTCGATCCGATGATTACGCCGGACGGCATCAGGGCCATGGCGAGCGTCTATCTCGCGGGTGCCGATCCGCGCGATCCACTGGCCTCTCCGAATTTCGCCGATCTCAAAGGACTGCCACCGTTGCTTATCCATGTCGGCAACGATGAAGTGCTGCTCGACGACGCGCGCGTTCTGGCAAAGCGCGCTCGCGACGCGGGCGTCGATGTACGGCTCGAAGTTTGGGATCGCATGTTCCACGTCTGGCATGCATTTTACCAGATGCTTGCGGAGGGAGAGCAGGCTCTCGATGCCCTTGGCGCATTTCTGCGCGAGCGTTTCGAACAGGCCCACGCCAAAGCCTGATCTCAGCTGCGCCAGCGAAGCGTTGCGGGCTTGACCGGATTTTCAAACGGACGGCCTTGCTCCAGCGCTTCGTCCCATTCGGTTTTGAGGCGATGATACCATTTCGCCTGGGCATCGGCATCGTTGATGAGCATGAGGCGCGGGTCGAAGCGCAATCCTCGCTGCTGCAGATCGATCATGTCGCGGTCCTGGCCGAGGAAGCTGCGCATGAAACGGCGTGCCACTGGCTTGAACACCGACAGAAACGGCATGGTCCAATAGAAGGACTGTGTGATCTCGGTTGTCTTCTCGTCGATGGGCGTGACGCTGGTCAGGCCGACAAGGCGATGCCGTCCGGCCTTTATGCGCTCGATGCGGATGCCGGGAAGGCGAAAAGCGATCTCCGTCGTCGGCGCACCGCCCAGAATTTTATAGGCGAGTGAATTGCTCGATGGCGTGTGCTCGACCATTGCAAAGCCGAGCTCGCTCGGCGCGAAGGCTTTGGCTTTCTCGTGAATGGATTTTCTCGACCGCCACCACCATGACCGGTGAACGAAAGGTCCATGCGCCGGATCCATGAGCCCGATCACGGCATGATCGACATGACAAGAGAACGTCATCGTCTCGCGAATGTTCGGCGCTCTGTCGTCGAAATCGGGCATCGTCGGCGGCTCGTGTGTCGGCGCAAGGTCGGCGCGTTTTTCTTCCGCCATATAGACCCAGATATTGCCTTGCAGCTCGCGTACCGGATACCGGCGTACGCGGATGCGCGACACCTCGATATCCTGACCTGGCACAAGCGACGGAATTTCCGCACACCGTCCATCGGCGCGGAATTTCCAGCCGTGATAGGGGCATTCCAGAACGGTCTCACCGCAACCGCTGCTGCGCGCGCCGAGCAATTGCCCGGCGGAAAGCGGCACGCCGCGATGGGGGCAAACGTCGCGCAGGGCAAAGACTTCACCGCTCTCCGTCCGACCAATGACCAGCGGCTCGCCCAGCAGCAGCTTATGGCTCATCGCGCCGCGCTTGATCGTCTCGCTCGGCAACGCGAAATACCAGATATCTCTCAAATACATTGCTTCACGATCCGGTGGCGTTCTTCTTGACTGTACCACGAGCGGGCCCGGCTCACCCGAACCCGGCTGAGGCCTCGCCCGAGTATATAACCGCTCTTTATGTGAATGGGCGAACAAAGCAATGCGAATGGTGCCCAAATGATATTGTCCATGTCGGTTGAATTTTCACCATTTTTATCTGAATTCAGTGCGGTTTCATTTCATTTTTTCTGATGATTATTTTATTAGTTCGGAATGGTCCGCAATCGAGGCCTCTGACTATTGATGCTTGACGCCCCAATTGATATAAGAACGCCGACTTCCATTTCAGTATAATGAATGCATTGGAAGCATCACCTGTTCGGTCCAGAGAGTAAAACCGCGGTGGATGGCCGGAAGGGACGAGATGAGCGATCGGGCTGAGTTAATCGATTTGACCGCGGAGATCGTGTCGGCTTACGTCGGCCACAATAGCGTCGCGCCTGTCGACCTGCCTGCGCTCATCCATCGGATTTTCGAGGCACTCACGCAAGTTGCGGACGGATCGACCAAGACATCGGCTGAAAAGGCCGAGCCGGCCATTTCCATCCGTAAGTCGATCACCCCGGATTTTCTTATCTGTCTCGAGGATGGAAAGAAGTTCAAGTCGTTGAAGCGGCATCTGCGCACGCATTACAATCTTGGTCCGGATGAATATCGTGAAAAGTGGGGCCTGCCGCGGGACTACCCCATGGTTGCTCCGAATTACGCGCAAGCCCGTTCAAAGCTCGCCAAGAAAATGGGCCTTGGGCAGAACGGCCGCAGTCGCCGGCGGGGCGCGAAATAGCCCGCGCCGTGGGGCCGTGCTTGCAAAGCTGATCGCGCCGACTCATCATCGCAGGACGTGATTCGCAAAGCCTCATCCGGGGCGCGCGCAGCCGCAGGGGGGCACGTCCTGACACCGCAAGATCAGGCAATTCGAGCGCAGCTCATTATTCCCGAACAGTGCGAGCTGTTCGACTATTGGCGCGCGAAATGCTCGGAGACGAGCTTTCCTGTCCGCGCTGACATTCAACCGGCGGAATTGAAGGCGCTGCTGCCGTCGCTGAGCCTGCTTGATGTTCTTGGGGCCGGTGGACTTGAGTTGCGTGTCCGGCTGGCAGGCACGCGTTTGCGCGATTACTTCGGCATCGAAACCACGGGACGCCGCCTCGACGAATTCGAGCTTGGCGATCAACGCGGCTATTGGGAGGCGGCTTATCGCGAGGTCATCGAAGGCGCGCGTCCCGCTCAGGGCGTTGTCCCTCTGACCCCTTGGGCTCAACCGCATATCTTTCAGTTTTGGTTGCGCCTGCCGCTGGTCGATGCCACGGGCCGCATTGTCATGATTCTCGGACATGACGCCTTTCTGCAATCGGAAAAGGCTCAGGCGCTTGTCAATCGAGCCAATCTTCGCATTGCTTGAAACCGGACGGCCAGTTGCGCGACAATGATGTCGGCGGCGTCGCTTGAAGGTGGAAATAAAGATGCGTATCGGATCGATTGTCCTTTTTGGCGGATTGCTTCTGACGGCAATGCCCGCCTTCTCAGCCGAGCCAGCAAAGCTTGAAGCCGGCGAACATGTTCTCAAAAAAGGCGAGACTGCGGAATTCAAGATCGCCTCGAGTGCTGCGACCTCAAGCGAGCTTCACGCCTGGTGCGAAGTCGCCGCAGGAGGCAATGCCAGTCTGATGTTTGACGGCGATCACTATATTCCGCTATCGGAGCCGACTGTCGGCGACACCATTTCCCTCGCTGCGGGAGAAAATCGCCGCTACGAACTCGAAGGGACCGTTGAAGCCAATAAGGGCGACGCCTATATCGCCTTTGCTTTTACCGGCGCGCCCACATCCATGTGTTTCCCTGGCATGCAGTGCGATGGCGCGGCGGCTGGAGCGCAAGAAGTCAAAGTCGCCTGCGGCAACAATAAATAATCACAAGTATCGGATGAGCATGACGACAGGCGCAATCCAGTCCGGCGTCGGCAAAGATCTGGCTTGTGCGCCGGGCTCTGGCGGAACAAGCAGATAATGTCCGTCAGCGGACGAAACGAAGCGTCCGAAGCCGCTGACCTCCCCATCAACTTCAATGAAACAATCCCGCCCCAGCGCTCGTGACGCGTGTTCTGGCGCCATGCGGTCGGCGATGACGACATCGCCCGCGCAATAGGCCCCGACATTTTCTCCGATTCGCAATGCGATCGGATCGCGCGCGGGCGCTTCCAGCGTCACCATGCTTTCGTCGGATGGAATCGCGGAGAACGCGCCGCTGCGGCTGATCTCCCCGAGGCATGGCACGCGGCCTTGCGCCTTCGGCTCGTCGATCAAATCGGTGATCTGCACGTTGAAGACGTCGGCGAAACGCTGCAGCCAGTTCATCGATACTTTCATGTCCGCCGTCTCAAGCCGCGAAACGGTAGCCGCCGTCGTTCCGATGCGCGCCGCAAGATCGGACTGTGTCAGCCGACGCAGTCGGCGGTAGTGGCGTATTCGGGTTCTCACAATCTGACCTCCCCTCGCGACATTCGAACGCGGCGGAATTTACATGAATTTATCCCCGGCGTGTACGAAACGCGTAATTTTTCCATAGGAACATCACTATGTTCTTGTAATGTTCCAAATGCAATGGGTCAGGCTGGGAGGGTCAAAATGCTGGAGACGGGTTGGGGTAAGGGGAGTGAGGGCCGCGTAATAGCGGGATTGCCGCACATGCCGGCCAAAACCAGGGCCGAATATCGACGGCGGCGGGACATCGAGCGCGCAGCCCAAGTTGCGCTTACGCAGGAAATGATCGCCTGCGCGCTCGACGTCCCGCTCGCTGAAATGCGGGCCCCGACGCGCCGCCGTGCGCCGGTGGCACATGCGCGGCAGGTGGCGATGTATCTTATGCATGTCGCTTTTGGATTCAGCCTGTCGGCGGTCGGTCGCCATTTCGGGCGCGACAGAACGACTGCGGCCCATGCCTGCCGCCAGATTGAGGACCGCCGCGACAATCAGGATTTCGACCTGCTGCTCGACCGGCTCGAATTCGCGGTCCGCGCTTTTCCCGTCAGCGGGTTGCCGCAATGACGGGCATGGCGGAACGTGAATTCGAACGGGAAGTGCGTCGCGTTTTTCGTCGCTTTGTCGAACCCCAAACCTATGCCATGCGTGCCGGCGAAGAAGAATTCGGCCTCTTCATAGCTCGCAATGGTTGGCGGAAGCCGGTGTTACGGATCAAGGAAGGGCTTTGGTTGGCCTTTGAGCGGCGCGACCTCGTTTGTTGTGACGACGGCATGAAAGGAATGGCGGCATGGCGACCGAGCGAAGCCGGCCACGCCTTCTGGCGCCGCCTCGATGCCGCCAGCGAACCGTTTCTGGCGCAGCATCAACTGCGAGCGCGGCGGGTGATTTCCTTTGAAGGCACGTCCGCTGTTGCGGATGTCAACGAGGCGGAAACCCCGCTCGGTTGGTTGCGGCGGCGCAAGGGCGCGGATGGAAAGCCGCTTGTCAGCGATGCGCAATTTGAAGCCGGGGAAAGGTTGCGGAGAGATTTTACGCTGGCCCAAATGAACCCGCGCGTTACGGCCGATTGGTCCATGGTCTTGAGGCCCGGTGGGAAAGGACGACGGCCGCATGATCCCGCTGATGTAACGAACCATGCGCTGGCCGCCCGTGAGCGTTTTGCTCAAGCTCTCACTGGTGTCGGAACTGGTCTTGCCGGTGTGGTGGTCGAAGTCTGTTGTAATCAGCGCGGGCTGGAGGAAATCGAGCGGGGCTTTGGCTGGCCCCAACGCGCGGGAAAGGTCGTATTGCAGATCGCACTTGAGAGATTGGCCGATCATTACGGGATCAAGGATGCGCCGCGACGATAGGCTTAGCCGCGAGAGACGGCTGCGAGATGTGCTGTCGCGTCTGCCTTGACGCGCTCGACCATCGAATAAAGTCCGTTTGAACGTTGCGGACTCAGATGTTCGTTCAATCCGAGCTTTTCAAAGATGTCGCGCGCGTCGGTCGCGAGGATCTCGGCGGCGGTCTTGCCCGAATAGATACGCAGCAAAATCGCGATCAGCCCGCGAACGATAAAGGCGTCGCTGTCGCCGCGAAATTTGAGATGCGGACCATCGGATTCTTTTCGCGGCTCACCGACCAGCCATACCTGGCTGACGCAGCCCTGAACCTTGTTGGCTGCCGAATGTTCTTCCGCGCTCAGCGGCTCGAGCTCTTTGCCGAGTTCGATGACATAGCGGTAGCGCTCTTCCCAATCGTCCAGGAAGGAAAAATCCTCAATCAGGCTTTCGATGCTCATGGGTGCTCTCTCATGCTGCTCAGGAGATAGCTGCCGGGAGCCGAATGCACAAGCGCCGCCCGGTGGAAGCCGGGCGGCGCAGTAGGGCCGAAGAGCTCAGGATGGGGGCTTCCGCGGCAGGTCTTCAGTATGTCGTCTCAGGCGCCCGTCATGCGGGATTGCGTGTGTCTGGAGGAAGAGGACGTCGGTGCGGCATCCGAAGCCAAGCCTTTCTCCTGTTGTTCCTTTGCCTTTTCGGTCAGCCAGAGGAATGCCTGGCTTCCGTAATAGGCACTCTGGCGGGCCACATGAGCGACGACGGCGTGTCCCCGGTCGCAAACTTGCGGATTGCGTCCACAGAATCCGAGCACGTCACCGGCGGATTGCGCGGCAAGCGAGAGCATTTCGCCTGCGTTCACCTCATCGGCGGGGGAGGCGGAGGGGTCGCCCGTCCTATAGGCCGCAGGCGTGGCGCCTGCCGTACCGCCGTTTCGCGCTGTGGCTTGAAAGCCCGCAGCAGGCAGCAGGAAGGACAGGACCGTAAGCCAGAACGCGGCTCTGAGAATGAATGACATGAACAGCTCCTTTCGCATCTCGTTGACGCGAAGCTACGGTTCGATCTGTAGCGAGTGAGTTAAGTTAAAAGATAAAATGATCGAATACTGGAGAATTACCGAGATTTGTCTGGGGTATGCTTTCAGCAGAGCTGATTTTATACTTGGAATTTGATTTCAATACATGTCGAATTTTGTGAAATTACTCTGAGAATTTTAATCCCATTTTTTTCAAATCCGATTCAGAGTTTTTTCAAATCCAATTCTCAGTTAATTCAAATTGATCGAAGCGCGGAATTTCCTTCAAAACCAACATCCGATTAACGCGGCAGACGCAAAAAAGCCCCGCTTGGCTTGAGCCAGCGGGGCTTTAAGGCGTGTGAGCCAAAGGCTTCAGCGGGGTGGGGTGACCGGTGTCGGCATCGCGGTCATCCAGCAGGTCCTCACTTCTTCAATCGCGTGCGTCCCGGTGCACCAAGCTTCTTCCGAGGGAAAATGGGCGGCGGCGACGCATTGGTTGAGGTTGAGCCTCGCCCAGTTAAGACAAGTCGAGGTTTCATCCTTGCCGCTCAACGCGATCGGAATGATCGGTGCGGCGATTACCTCACGCGCAGCCTGCCCGAGAATCTTGGTCATCACCGAGGTCGAATAGGCCTGAGCCTCCGTCACCGGCGAAAGGGCGGCAAGAAGGCTTCGGATCGCCGACGAAGGCGGTGTGGCTTCGGCGGTCTTGACGACGGGCTCGCTCGCAAGGGGCTCGTTCATGCCCCATTTCTGTTTCTGGAATTTGAAAGCTGTATCGATGAAGCGCTTGCGCAGCTTCATCATGCGCTCGTTTTCTACTTCTGCGGAAGCCATGACGGCCGACATCGCGTCGCCTGCACCGGGAAGCCGCAGCACGTAGGCGGGATCCTGAAGTGAGGCAAGCACCTTGGCTTGCCCATTGACACGGACTTCGTTGCGCACGCCTTCCGCGAATACCTTGCTCTGTGCGGCGGCCATCGCGCGAACGGCATACCAACCGTCGGCCATGCTCTCCGGCTGCGTGAAGCGGAGTGTCTTGAGAACGCGGCGGACTTCTTTCGGCGTATTGAGCTTGCTGGCCTCGGCCACTTTCATGGCGTCGCCATATTTAAGATAGACACCCGCGAGCTGGCTCATCGGCACGCCTTGCGAGAGAGAGCTCAGACCGGCGCGCGGATCGATCGAAGCGACCTGCACATCGCGATGCCGGGGCGACATAAGAGGGATCGGGATACCTGCGCTGGCGATGCTGGCTGTCGTGAGCGCATCCATTGTTTGCTGTGTTGCGGCCGAGCTCGCGACGGCGGGCGCTGCTGCGGCGACGGGAGGGCTATTTTTCATCTTGTCCAGCGCGGCCGTGTCGCCCTGGATGACAGTGCAGCCGGATAGCAGAGCGAGCATGAACGCCATGCCCGGGCCGCGCGTCAGGCGCGCGCAAAGCGCCATCGCCCCTTGGTTCGAAACGCTCGACATATGAAACTCCCCTCTAACTCGCGACCTCATTTGACGCACTTGCGCATGTCCGAGGTTCGGATCGTATGAATTCGTCCGAGTTCAGGGCGTTGCGCGCGCTGTTAACGGGTCATTTGCAATTCTAGTGCCCGCGCTAAACTTCGGCAAACGCATAAAGGTTTTAAAGTGTATGACCTTGTCGTGTGAGTGTGTGGAGGGGCCTCGATGGAGACGGTGCCACGGCTAAAAGCCGAGATATGGGTAAAAGCGCTGATCCGCCGTGCCGAAGTGGCGGGCGCCGCGGCCATGGTCGTGCGCCGGGGCGATGCCACATCCGGTGTCGTGCTCGTTAAGGTGAACAGGCTCGACCGCACCGCCACGGTTTATGCGCCCGCACGCGCCGGCGACGGTTCCCTTATCTGGCTGGCCGGAACAGGCCCGGCGACGACGACCGAACCGGACGCCGACGCTTATATAGAGAGACAAAGGAAATTCGATCCCGACCTTTGGGTGGTCGAAATCGAAGACCGGGAAGGCCGTCACTTCCTTCAGGAGCCTGTGAGTTAGCCGCTCAGGGTCGCATGAACATGAAGTCCTCGTCCGGGTCGAGATGCTCGATGGCGGTCAGAAGCTCACTCTTTATGTCTTCTTCCGTGCGGGTTTCGCGCCAGATACGCAGAACCTGTTCGAACATGACCCTTCCAAGAACATCGGAGGGAATCTGGAACTCGGCAGCTTCTTTGAGCGCAGCGTCTATATGCGCGGTCACGATATCGCGGGCTGTGGCCATGGGGATGCTCTCTTCGTATCTGAATGTCGGTGCGCGGAGCTTGGACGAAGGCGGAAATCGGCGCATCTGCCATGTTGTCGCGCTGCGTTTTTGGCCCAGATGACAGTCCGCCCCTCTATGGAGTAGGGTCCGGCCCCAATCGGAACTGGAGACAAGAGTGAGTACGACCGAGGCGGGTAACCGGGGAGGCGTTGGAGCCGAAGTTCGAAATCGCCGGACTTTTGCCATCATATCGCATCCTGACGCGGGCAAAACGACACTGACGGAAAACCTGCTCCTGATGGGCGGGGCGATCCATCTTGCCGGTCAGGTGAAGGCTCGCGGCGACAGCCGGCGCGCGCGCTCCGATTTTATGAAGATCGAACAGGAACGCGGCATCTCCGTATCCTCCGCCGTGATGACTTTCGAATATGAAGGCATCACCTGCAATCTGCTCGACACGCCGGGCCATGAAGATTTTTCCGAAGACACCTATCGCACGCTGACGGCGGCCGACTCCGCAATCATGGTAATCGACGCGGCAAAGGGTATCGAAGCACAGACGCTGAAGCTTTTTGAAGTTTGCCGCCTGCGAGATGTGCCGATCATTACGTTCATTAACAAAATCGACCGCGAAAGCGTCAGTCCTTTCGATCTGATGGATGAGATCGCCACGAAGTTGGCCCTCGATACCGCGCCGATGATCTGGCCCGCGGGCATGGGTGGACTGCTGAAAGGCATTTTCGATCCCGAGCGCGATCGTTTCATTCCCTATGATCGCATGAGCGAGGGAAAGGAAGCAGCGAACATCACCGGCAATGAGATCGCGAACTATATGAGCGCCGAAGAGCTCAAGGAATTTCGTGAGGAAATGCAGCTTGCCCGCGAAGGTTCACCTGCATTCGATCTTGAAGCTTATCGCGCCGGTCATCTGACGCCGGTCTATTTCGGCAGCGCGCTCCGAAAATTGGGTGTGCGGGAATTGCTTGATGCCGTCAAGAAATTCGCACCGACGCCGCGCCCGCAGCCTTCCTCCGCCCGCCTCGTTCAGCCCGATGAGCCGAAGGTCTCGGGCTTCGTCTTCAAGGTGCAGGCGAACATGGACGCGAACCATCGCGACCGTATCGCCTTCATGCGTATCTGCTCAGGCCGTTTCAAGCGCGGTATGCGTCTGCGTGTCTCTGGATCTGGCAAGACCATAGGCATTCACAATCCGACGCTTTTCTTTGCGCAGGATCGCGAACTGGTGGACGAGGCCGTGGCAGGCGACATCATCGGTATTCCCAACCACGGCACCATTCGCGTCGGCGACACACTGACGGAAGGCGAGGAACTGACCTTCACCGGTATCCCGAATTTCGCGCCGGAAATTTTGCAACGCGTCCGCCTCGATGATCCGATGAAAGCCAAGCATATGCGCCGCGCCTTGGAAAGCCTGGCGGAAGAAGGCGTCACCCAGGTCTTCAAGCCGCAGCTGGGCGCGAACTGGATCGTCGGTGTCGTCGGTCGCCTCCAGCTCGAAGTATTGGCGGCGCGCATCGAGACAGAGTACGAAATCAAGGTCGGCTTCGAGAACGCACCCTTCGAAACCGCGCGCTGGGTCGGCGCCGAGGATCCCGCGGAACTGAAGCGTTTCGTCGATGCCCATCGCGGGAACATGGCGGATGACCGCGACGGCGCGCCCGTGTTTCTCGCCAAAAGCAATTGGGAACTGGGCTACACGGCGGAGAAATGGCCGCTTGTCCGCTTCTCGGCGACGCGTGAACGCACAGCCGCTATCGCCTGATTAGATCGTCACGCTTTTGAGAGACCTGCGTGGGCTCACGGCTGCCTCGCGCATCGGGAAACCTGCGCGGAAAGCAAAGGTCGGCTGCCAGCTCGCGTCGCCGGTAATGGCCGCAAGCCGGGCTTCCGATTTGACCTCTTTGCCGAGCTGGCGTTCGCGGTCGACGGTTTCAATCGGTTGATTGATCGGCTGCATCGCAAAGCCGAGCGTCGTCGCGGCAAGCTGCATCCGCGTCCAGACGCGGCCTGCGGCGATGGACTGTGCCCGGTCGTAACGATCCTTGACCGCAACAAAGCCGGTGAGGGGGGCTGTGGGCAATTGACTATCGCGTGTTTGAGAAAGCCATGCCTTGTGGCTCTCTTCTGCAGGCAACGAAGGCAAAATTTTTGCGGTTAACGTCAGCCAGGGCGCAAGGCCGGCCGTGTCGAAGTTGAGCCCGTCGCGATGCTTGAGAATCTCAGCCGGACTTTCACGCATCCAGACATTACTCGCCTCGACCATGTCGCGATCCGTGATGATCTCCTGGGTCGCCGCGACGACCGCCGCATCGAAGAGCGCTCGCGGCTCTCCATTCTCAAAGAGAAAGAGTTGCACGCCTTCGCCTTCTGAAACGTCCTGCAAAATCATCTTTGCTGTATCCGGCAGCCCGCGTGCCTGGTCATAAGGGCCGCGGTTCGTATGTCGTTTGGGTATATCCAGATAGAGCGCATCCTCTTCCGTGGGTTTGGAGAGCTTGGACAACGAAAGCGTTGCGGCAAGTATATGCGAGCCGCGTTCGGCGAGCGTAAGAAGAGAGCCCTGTGCAATTTCGACGGAGACCTTGTAGCCATTCGGACCTGCCGCTTGCACCATTGTTTCAACAGCGCAACCAAGCCCGATATGCATCTCGCGCAAATAGGGATCGAATGCGCCGAGATTTCGGCTGGTATCGGCGTATAGCTCGATGCGATCTGCCGAGATATGAAACATCCATGGCTGCGTGTTATGCGGACTGGAAGCGAGAATGCCTGCTGCCACAAGCGCCAGCGGCGAGCCTTTGACCTCCGGTGAATTCCATAACTCCCAGGGCGAATAGGCTTCTTCAGGACGAGAGCCGAAAGCGCCGCGCTCCCTCGCGCGCCATATGGCGCCTGCCGCGAAAACAAGAGTGACGGTCGATCCGGCAGCGAGAAGATTGCGGCGTGTTAAAGAGAAGTCGGGCTTCTTCATTTTTTCTTTTCCAAGGCCGCTCGCTCAGAGCGACGAAAACGTATTGCAGGCCGCCGGATCTCCTGAATCGAATCCCCGCCGGAGCCAATCCATGCGCTGTGCGCTGGTGCCATGCGTAAAGCTGTCAGGCACGACCTGGCCCTGCGATTGTTTTTGCAACGTGTCGTCGCCAATAGCGTTGGCGGCACGCAATCCGTCTTCGAGATCGCTGCGGCTAATGGTGATTGCGCCGTTGGACGCGGCTTCCGCTTTTGAAGCCCATACACCCGCATAGCAATCGGCTTGAAGCTCCAGCGCGACGGAATAGCGGTTCGCCTTCGCCCGGTTGCCCGCGCGCCGTTGAGCCGCTTGCACCTGAGCCGCCGTGCCCAGCACCTTCTGCACGTGATGCCCCACCTCATGCGCAATGACATAGGCCTTGGCGAAGTCGCCGGGCGCGCCGAAACGGGAAGAGAGTTCATTAAAAAAATCGAGATCGACGTAGATGCGTTCGTCCGACGGGCAATAAAAAGGCCCCATTGCCGATTGACCCATGCCGCATCCCGTGCCGGTCGCCTGCGTATAAAGCACCAGCGGTTGCGGTTGCCGGTAAGGCTTGCTGGTCTTTTGTAAAATCCCGGTCCAGACGCGCGTGGTTGAGGTGAGGATGACATCGACGAACTTGCCGGAGCGATCCGTCGGTGCGCCTTGCCGGCCTGCCTCTTGCGTATAGCTGCCGCCATCCTGTTGCATGGCCCCCATCAGCGTCGATGGGTCGATACCGAAGACGAAGTAGCCGATCAGCAGAATGGCGACGCCACCGAGGCCGATGCCACCGCCGGCACCGACGCGCGGCCGCATGCCGCGACGGTCTTCGATATTGCCGCCCTGTTCTCCGTCTTCCCAGCGCATATCGTCCTACTCCATGCCGATGCGTCGCAACAGTATGACCGAAGCGCGCGCCCGCTTCCATGACAGGCATCCTCGGGCGTAGAGTGCGCTCTTCTGGAGGTTTCACCTTGAAAATCGTCGTCGTCGGTGCCGGCATCATCGGCATCACAACTGCTTATGAACTTGCCGAACGCGGCCATCAGGTCACGTTGCTGGATAGCCGTGAAGGGGCTGGCCTCGAGACCAGTTACGCCAATGGCGGTCAGCTCGGCGCGAGCGAAGTCGCGCCTTGGGCCGGGCCGGAGGTCCCTGGCCTCGTGTTGCGTTGGCTCGGCCGCGCCGATGCCCCTTTCAGGCTGAAGCTGAAAGCCGACCCGGAGCAATGGATATGGCTGTTGCGTTTTCTGATGCGTTGCCGGGCTTCGGCGCGGGCGGAGCGCGTGTTGCCGAACCTGGGGCTGGCGCTTTTTACACAAAGCCGCATGGATACAATCGCCGCGCGCTTTGAAGAAAAGCCGATCGCATTCAACGAAAGCCGCAATGGCATTCTACAGATATTTCATCATGAGCCTGCATTGAAGGAAGCGGCGGCGAGCGTCGAGAAGATGCGCCGCGCCGGCCTCGAACAAGTTGTATTTTCGGCGCGGGAATGCGTCGATCTCGAACCTGCGCTCGGGCCGGCCTTTCAAAAAGGCGAAGTCGCGGGCGGCGTCTATTGCCCGAGCGACCGTAGCGGCGATGCGCATCTTTTTACGGTACGACTGGCCGAAGAAGCTCAACGCATGGGAGTCGCCTTCATCACGGGTGCGGAAGTGACCGGCCTTGAAACGCAAGGCGACAGGATCATCGGCGTCCGCACGAGAGCCTGGCTCTTTGGCGCCGATGCGGTGGTGCTGGCCGCGGGTGTGGGTACGGCGCGGTTGGCGCGGCTGGCGAAACTGCGTATTCCCGTCTATCCGCTCAAAGGCTACTCAGTGACTTTGCCCGCCAAAGGCGATGTCGCGCCGCGCGTCAGCCTGACGGACGAGGCGCGCAAGATCGTCATCAGCCGTTTGGGCGACAGATTGAGAACGGCAGGTACAGCCGAAGTCGGCGGTTACGATACGACACTCGAAATGCCGCGTGCTCGCTCGGTGCTCGCCGCGACCATCGATCTCTTTCCACAGATGAATGACGCCGCGAAGGCTGCGACTTTCTGGACCGGGCTGCGCCCGATGAGCTCAGACGGAAGCCCGATAATTGGGCAGGCGGGCCGATTCACGAACCTCTACCTCAACACCGGCCATGGTTCGTTGGGCTGGACTCTGGGCGCGGGAAGCGCTGCCGCCCTTGCCGACCTCATCTGCGGCACCCGGTCGCAACTGGACTTAAGCCCTTTCAATCTCAAGCGGTTTTCGTTCGTGTGATGCCTGTGTGAGTGGGTTTTTGTGCGCTGCACAAAAATACCTTGACGCTACGGCCATGCCTCTCTATCTGATTGTGCAGCGCACAAATCCTACGCCTCGATTTGTGCAGAGCACTGCCCTCGAAGGTAGCGCCCCACGCAAAGCAGGAGATACCCATGACGGAAGCGACCACCGCCCCGAAGGCCAAGAAAGCCAAAGCGAAAGCAAAGCCCGCCGCGAAGAAGTCCGCGCCGAAGGCTGCCGCCAAGAAGATTCAGACCCCGATCGAACTTGCGCAGGGCATCATCACCGAGCTCACGCGCACCAATTTCGAAGAGACCGTCGAGACGGCCAAGGCCGTCCTGAAGTCCGGCGATTTCCGCGCCGCCATCGAACTCCAGAACGAATTCTTCCGCGCCGCCGTGAAGCGCAATATCGACGCCGCCCGCGAGATCAACGAGCTCGCCGTGTCGGCCGTCCGCGAAGCGACCGCGCCTTATGCCGCGAAGTTCACCGACGCATTCGAAAAGCTTCGCGCTGCTTAACAGCGTTTCGCGTCGTAGCTATTGCTAGTCCTGTTGCGTAAAGGCCCGGTCCTCGAAAGAGTGCCGGGCTTTGTATTTGTGGAAAGGTTTTCTTAAGACCTGTGGCGCGGCGGGCTTTACGCGCGGCTAACCAGCGAGAGCTAAACTGCTTTGATGATGTGGTTGGAGCGTTCGACAATCTGGACGAGGAGAAGCCTTGCGGCCATCGCCGCTTTGCTCCTGTCCGCTTGCGCGCAGGACCCCGATCTCGGCCGTTACAAGCCGACGGCCTTTGAGCGGATCAACGCCGTTTTCTCCAGTGGGAATGATGCCGGTCCGTCGTTGCCGCTCACGGGCACTGAATCCAACCTGCACCGCATCTCGGAAAACCTCGTTTCCCAACGCCCGGCGCCGGAAGACGATCATCTCTTCGGTCTGATAAGTGCGCTGAAACCGGAGATCGTTGCGCCGCCGAGCCTTGGCTATTATCTGCGCCTCCGCGCGCAGCATCCCACGAGCCTCGCAGCTCTCGTGAACGCGATTGCCGCAGACGTGCAGGCCGACACCATGCTGATGAACCAGCTCTTGCCGATTTGCGACGAGATGAATGAGGCCGACCGTTCCCGCGCCGACGCTTTCGTCGGTTCTCCTTCGGCGCTGACGACGATTGCGCTCGACGATCCCGCCTCATTTACGAATGTGCGGAAGCGTCTTGAGGAGAATGGACGTTTAATCGACACGACGGCCGACATCCTGGCGCATCGGCTCGTTTCATACCGGACGGCGCTTGCTCATGCGCGTGTCGATGCACCCGTGCCCGAAAGTCTGGCCGTCGTTGCAGACGCGATCCGGCAGATGGAAGAAAGCCTCACGCTGCTGGAACGAGATGCTGTTCGCCACCAGGCGATCGAAGCGTCGGCCGCAGGCGGCGCATCGACCTAGCCGGCTTTCAGCTGGGCATTTGCCGCGAGCCTCTGGCGCAGGGAGAGTACGCGGGGCTTTCCATCCGAACTCGGCTGATAATTGTAGGTAAAGGTGCCGATGGACTCGCGGAAAATCTCCGGTGTGACATTGTCGCGGACTTCAAACGCGTTGAAGCCGACGCGCACGAGGTAGTAAAGCTGATCGCGCAAGACCGCGCCGACCGCCCGCACTTCACCCTTATAGCCATAGCGTTCGCGGAGCAGGCGCGCATAGGAAAAAGCGCGACCGTTGCGATAGGCCGGAAACTCAAGCGCGACGACATCGAACTTGTCGAGATTGTCGGCGATCTGCGCTGGTTCCTCTCCGCTCTTCAACCGAATGCCAAGCTTGCCGTCGCGGGCGAGCAGCAGGTTTTGCTCTTTCTTCCAGCGTTCAAGGCTGACGATGACGGGGCCGTCCGGCAACGCCTCGTCGTCGGCAACCGTCGTCCATGCATCGGCAACGAATTCGCCGTCTTTAATGAGCTGCATAGAGCTTCTCCTTGAAGGGCTGAACGCCGACGCGACGGTAGGTGTCGATGAAGATTTCGTCGTCCCTGCGAAGATCGAGATAGATATTCACGATCTTGTCGATCGCATCGACGATTTCGCCTTCGGTGAAGGCCGGTCCGACGATGTCGCCGACGGCGGCTGTTTCATCCGCCGTGCCGCCGAGCGTCACCTGATAATATTCGACGCCCTTTTTATCGACGCCGAGAATGCCGATATGGCCGACGTGGTGATGGCCGCAGGCATTGATGCAGCCCGACATATTGACGTGCAGCCGTCCGATCTTCTGCTGCAACTCGATGTCCTGGAAACGTTCGGAAATGCGCTGCGCAATCGGGATCGAGCGCGCATTGGCGAGGTTGCAGTAATCGAGGCCAGGGCAGGCAATCTGATCGGTGATGAGGCCGATATTGGCCGTCGCAAGTTGCTGCGCGTCAAGCGCCTTCCAGACGTCATAAAGGTCACGCTTGCGCACATGTGCAAGGCAGAGGTTCTGCTCATGGGCGACGCGGATTTCGGAGAAGGCATATTTGTCGGCGATGTCGGCCAGCGCGTCCATCTGCTCCGCCGAGCAATCGCCGGGCGTCAGGCCAACGGGCTTCAGCGATACATTGACGATCGTGTAGCCCGGAATTTTATGTGCGGAGACGTTTGACTTCACCCAGTCGGCGAATCTCGTGTCTTTCGCAATCAGAGCGTCGATCTCCGGCACATCGTCGGAAAGCGCTTCCCATTGCGGCGCGGCGAAATACTTCTGAATGCGCTCGACTTCCTCATCTGGAAGCTGCAAGGCGCCGCGCTTTTTGACTTCTTCGAATTCAGCCTCGACCTGACGACGCATCTCATCGACGCCGATTTCGTGCACCAGAATCTTGATGCGCGACTTGTAGAGATTGTCGCGGCGTCCGAACATATTGTAGACGCGTAGGATCGACTCCAGATAGGCCAGCAGATCTTCGCGGACAACGAAATCCGAAACCTTTTTGCCGATGATAGGCGTGCGGCCAAGACCGCCGCCAACCCAGACTTCATAGCCGATTTCACCGGCGGCATTCTTCACGACCTGCACGCCGATGTCGTGGACGCGGATCGCGGCGCGGTCATGCTCTGTGGCCGAGACGGCGATTTTGAACTTGCGCGGCAGGAACGAAAATTCGGGATGAAATGTCGACCACTGGCGAATGACCTCGCAGATGACCCGGGGATCTTCGATCTCGCCGGGGACGGCGCCCGCGTGATGGTCTGACGTGGTATTGCGAATGCAATTGCCCGATGTCTGGAT
This sequence comes from Parvibaculum sp., assembly GCA_036499025.1. Taxonomy (GTDB): domain Bacteria; phylum Pseudomonadota; class Alphaproteobacteria; order Parvibaculales; family Parvibaculaceae; genus Parvibaculum. The sequence goes on from DASYEM010000124.1 coordinate 37,801, forward strand.
GCAATGCATCTCAACGGAGGCAAGCTCCTGAAGCATATCCGGCACGTCTTTCAGCGCCGGCCAGTGCAACTGAAGGTTCTGACGCGTCGTGAAGTGGCCATAGCCCTTGTCATACTTGCGTTCAATTTCGGCGAGCTTGCGAACCTGGCGCGACGACAGCGTGCCATAGGGAATGGCGATGCGCAGCATGTAGGAATGAAGTTGCAGATAAACGCCATTCATCAGGCGCGACATTTTGAATTCGTCTTCCGACAATTCGCCGGACAAACGGCGCGCAACCTGCGCACGAAACTGCGCGACACGCTCGTTCACCACCTGGTGGTCGAATTCGTCATACCGATACATGAAACGTCCTTGTCTGCTTTAGCGCGTCGGCGTCAGGCATGAACGCCTTCGAGTTCCGCCTGCTTGCCGAGATCGGGGCGAACGGTCGGGCCCGCCTGACGAATGCTCTCGCGCACACTCGCGGCGCGAATGCCGGCATCCGTCCGTTCTACTTCAAAGAGATAAACGTCGAGTACCTCATTGCCGGGCTCGAAGAAAAGCTGGCCGCGCGCCAGCAGCGCTTCGCCCGCCTCTTTGCCTTCGATGACCTCAGCGTCCTGCAAGGAAGGCGACCACGTGTTCTGTGCCGTCAGATAGACGACAACCCCGTCCGTCAGACGGTTGGCGGTCAGCGCCTGAACTTGCGCGCCTTTGCGCGAATGCTGGGCCAAGGAGCCCTCCTTGAGTGTGCGAGTGCGAAAGCGGGCCCTTTTAGACCCTCTTCGGCTTCCGCGTAAGATGGGATTTTTAGTAAAGCGCGTCAACCGCAGTGTAAAAATATATTATCCACGTAAAACAAAAGTGAATAACAAATTTTTGGCTGATTTCCGCGTTTTTTCGGGCGATCAATCTTCCCGCTTCAGCGCGCTCTCATGCCAGCGGCGAAGCAGGAGATGCTCCACCCAGGACAAGCCAAAGAAGATCGAGATGCCCAGGGTCGAAAGCAGCAACAGGGCGGCGAACATTTTCGGGATGTCGAGCCTGTTGCCGGCCTCAATGATCCGCCAGGCAAGGCCGGTGGAAGCGCCCGATCCCGCCACGAATTCGGCGACGACCGCGCCGATGAGTGCGAGACCGCCTGAGATTTTCATGCCCGCGAGCATATAGGGCAGGGCGGAGGGGAGCTGCAATTCGGTCAGCACCTGCCAGCGGCTCGCGCCATAGAGCCGGAAGAGATCGCGCAGATTGTGATCGGCGGAGCGAAGCCCGAGTGTCGTGTTCGACAGGATCGGAAAGAAGGCGACGATCCAGGCGAGGATCAGCAGCGCGAATTGCACATGGTCGAAGCCGACCCAGATCAGGATCAGCGGCGCGATGGAGACGACCGGCGTCACTTGCAGAATGATCGCATAGGGAAAGAGCGCCATCTCGATGAGGCGGCTTTGCGAAAACAAAACCGCGAGGCCCACACCGCCAATGACGGCGAGGATGAAAGCAAGAATGGTGATCGAGAGCGTCACCCAGAGCGAGCCCATCAACGACGCGAAATTCAGAACGAGGCTCGCGCCTATCGCGCTGGGCGCAGGTAGCACGAAGGATGGAACGCCGTTGACGCGCACCAGAACTTCCCAGAGGGCGAGAAAGCCGATGCCGACAAGCGTTGGAACGAGAATGCGCAGCAGGCGAGAATTTTCCATCACACCTCCGCGCCTCCGCGAAGGGCCGCGGAAATTTCTGCGCAGCGCACAACGTAGTCATGGGACTCGCGGAACGCCCGACCGCGGGGATAGGGCGCGTCGATGGCAATGTTATGCAGAACGCGCCCCGGACGCGCGCCCATGACCAGCACGCGCTCGGAAAGATAGACAGACTCGTAAACGCTATGCGTGACGAAGACGACGGTCCAGTTTTCGGATTGCCAGAGGGCCAACAGATCGTCGTCGAGCTTCTCGCGTGTGAACTCGTCGAGCGCCGCGAAAGGTTCGTCCATCAGCAGCACTGGCGGCCGGGTGACAAGCACCCGTGCGATAGAGACGCGCATGCGCATGCCGCCGGAAAGTTCGCGCGGAAAAGACTGGGCGAAATCGGAAAGGCCGACGCGGGCCAGCGCATCCATGATCTGCGGTGCGGCTTCTTTTTGGGAAACGCCGTTGAGCTTCAACGGCAGGTAGACATTCTCGAAGACACGCGCCCAAGGCATGAGCGTGGCATCCTGAAAGACAAATCCGACATCGTCCGGGCGGAGGCCACTTGTCGACGGCCAGCCGATGCTGCCCGAACTCGGCGCGATCAATCCGGCAATGATCCGCAGCAAAGTGCTCTTGCCGCAGCCGGACGGGCCGACAAGCGAAACGAACGAGCCCTGCTCAATGCGCGTGCTGACGTCCTCAAGCGCGACCGTGCCGCTGCCATAGGTTTTGCCGACGCGCTGAAGATCGATCAGCGGCACCGCTTGGCTGTTACTCACTCTGCTGCAGACCTTATTTCTTCGTCAGCTCTTTCTTGAGATCGAGACCGACGCCGTGATTGACGAACTCAAGCGTATAGGCGCTGTGAACGTCGATCCCTTTGGGAAAGACGCCCGCCGCCGACATCTCGTCATAAAAATCCTGCCAGCGCTTTTCCGTCATCGCGCCGATGCCCTTGGTCTCACTGTCGCCGGAGTCGACGACGCCATAAGCCTTGAGCGTCGCGATGCCATGCGCGATGAGTTCATCCGTCATCTCTGGATTTTCGGCTTTGATAAGCGCGTTCGCCGGCGACGGATCGCCATAGAGATAATCGTTCCAGCCCTTGATGCTGGCATCGACGAATTTCTGCACGACGTCGGGATGATCGGAAATCATTTCATCCGTCGCCATGATGAAAGCGGCGTAACCCGGATAGCCGTTGTCGGAAAGAAGGAAGACCTGCGGCTTGAACTTGCCTTCTTTTTCGATCGTATAGGGC
>DASYEM010000125.1:0-55475 GCA_036499025.1 Parvibaculum sp.
TAGCTATTCCCCGGTGTTCATACCAGCACAAATGGTCAAAAAGGATCCGGCTCCGCTCGGAAACAAGTCATACTTCACCAAGATCGATGTTCAAAAAATCAGAGGGGATGAATTCCAAACTGCCTATCAAGCTTACCACAATGGTTTCGCTGCCGACGCGAGACTTCCCGACGGATATCGCCTTGATGTGACTTCAGTGTCCGGTCCGGCGCTACGACTGTATTTCTTCGACTACGGTACATACGCTTGGGGAATTTGGTGCCCGGACGGAAAGTGCGACACCGCCTCGCGGTTTATGATCCTCGATATGTCGCATAAGCCGCAATGAGGTCCGATCTCCACGGATCGCGCAGAATCGTCGCCGGGTATCATAGGGCTACGGCGTAGACATAGTGCTCATCATCGTCGGTCGTGGCCCGCCACTTCCCCAGTTTGCGTGATATTTCCCGATGGTGGCGACCGTTCGCGGCCCTTCTTTCGCCGAGGGGCGTGCGGCGCGCTCCGGGGCGCTCGACCGGTCTCAGTTGCCTGAGACGAGCTTCAGTCCGATGACACCCGCCAAGATGAGAACGATGCAGAGCATTCTCAGCGGCTCAGTGGAGTCGCCGAGCAACGCCATCCCCATAATCGCCGTGCCCGCCGCGCCGATACCGGTCCAGACCGCATAGGCGGTCCCGAGCGGCAGCGTGCGAAGCGAATATGAAAGCAGGAAGACGCTCGATAAGCCGGTGGTGACCGTGAAAAGCGCGGGTGTCAACCGCGTGAAGCCTTCCGACCACTTCATGCAGAAAGCGAAGGCGATTTCGAAAATACCGGCGATGCTCAGGAGTATCCATGCCATTGCGACGGCCTCCGTCAATATCTGCTGTTCAAGCCTTGGCGGCCGCAGGCGCTGTGCGGAACGTGATTCCAAAGCGATTGAACGCGTTCATCAAGCCGATCGCATATGTCAGATCGGAGAGTTCCTTTTCGTTGAACTCGGCGGCGGCGGCTTCATAATCGGTATCGGGAACGCCGGTTTCGGCGATGCGCGTTACGGTTTCCGCCCAGGCGAGCGCCGCGCGTTCACGAGAAGTGAAGACCTCGCCCGCTTCGCGCCAGACCGGCACGAGCACCAGCTTTTCCACCGAAACATCGAGCTTGAGCAGATCGCGGGAATGCATGTCGATGCAATAAGCGCAGCCGTTTATCTGCGACACCCGCAGATAGACGAGATCGATCAGGTCGTGCGGCAGGCCGCTGTTCTGGAGATAGACGTAGACGCCGCCGAAAGCTTTGTAACCAGCCGGCGCGGCCTTGGCGTAGTCGATGCGATTGCTCATGGTTGAGTCCCTCATTGGCTTGTTGAAGGACTTTAACGTGCTGTTTCTTGGTCTAGTTTAGAAGGACCATGATTAGGATTTGAGACTAGTCCATGATTGACGATTTTCAGATCAGCTTCAGGATGCGTTTTCCGAGAGTTTCGGCGGTGCGTTGAGAGGTTATATTCGTGAAGCCGAGGAGCAAGGCAGAAGCGCCGTTGCGATCCATCGCCCATTCCGACAGAGCTTCCGCGTAGAGACCTTCTTCGCGCATGCGCGCGGCAAGCCGCCGATCCGACCTGCGGCCTTGCAACCGCAGGATCAAATGCATGCCGCCGGGTTGCGAATCCATGTGCATGTGTTCGCCCAGTACGCTTTCCAGACCCGCCATGGCTGCCTCCCGGCGCTCCGCATAAAGCTTCCGCATCCGCTGGATATGACGCGCGAAGTGGCCTTCCGTAATGAAGGCGGTGACGATCGCTTGCGTGAGTTCGGGGCTGCCGTCGGCAAAGATTTGACTGACCTGCTCAAACCGCTCGATCTGCGCTTCCGGCACGACGAGATAGGCAAGCCGAATGCCTGGAAAGAGCACCTTGCTGAACGTGCCCGCGTAGAGCACGCGGCCATCGCGATCGAGGCTTTTCAACGCAGGTAGAGGACGACTGACATAACGGTACTCGCCGTCGTAATCGTCCTCGATGATCCATGCCTTGTTTCGCGCCGCCCACTCGAGCAATGCGAGGCGCCGGGGCAGGGATAGAGACACGCTCAGCGGACTCTGGTGCGCCGGCGTCACCACGGCAGCGCGGGCCTTCGGCGCCGATTTTATTCCGTGGGAAACAACCATGCCCTCACGATCCACCGGGACGGGAGTAATTTGCATATGCGCCAGCAAATCTCGCGTGGGTGGGTATCCCGGATCTTCAAGCCAGACGCGATCTCCGGCCTTCAACAAGGCATGGCCGATCAGCTCGATGGTGTGGCGATATCCAGAAGTCACGAATATCTGGGATGGGGCACAGTTGATGCCGCGCGACACCTGAAGATAGGCGGCGATCTCGCGACGCAGCGCCTGCAATCCGTATACAGATGGATGAGCCATGTCGGATGGCTGCATCGCGCGGACGCACCGCGCGCCCAGCCGCGCCCAGATTTTGCGGGGAAACATATCCAGCGCGGGCAAACCCATTTGAAACGGCAAAATCGTCTCCGGCCGAAAGCTCGCCGCAGCGATGCCGCTATTGGGGCCGGGCGTCAGGATTGCGGAAGGCGTTCGCGGCTTGAGGTCCGGCGTCACTATGGTGCCCGCCTGACCGCGGGCTTGAATGTAGCCCTCTGCGGCCAACAAAGAATAAGCGGACTCAATCGTGCCTCTGGCCAACCCCAGTTCTTTGGTCAGCGCGCGTGCCGAGGGTATCCGGTCTCCCGGCTTCAATGTGCCACTTGCAATGGCGCTGCGAAACCGGTCGTAGATCTGCCGGTAAAAAGGTTCGGCCGCCGCTGGATCCAGTGGCGAAATCTTGCCGGGTTTTGCGACGTTCACGGTCTGGCCAGTCCGGTTGCGGGTGGGGCGATGTCTATCAACGCCCATCATGGTTCAGTTGTAAATACCAGTCTTGGATCTGGGATATGGGCCATGCAGTTTGTAGGTTGATAGCTTCTCCGGCGCGCCTCGATCTGGAACGGGTAGATGACGAAAATTCTGCATGTGAGCTGCAGCCCTCGCGGGCAAGTGGCGGAGAGTTATCGGCTCTCGCGAAAAATCGTCGGGTTTTTGCTGGAGCGCGAACCGATGGCGGTGCTGGTCGAACGGGTGATCGGCGACGGTGTTCTTTCACATATCGATGAAAGCTATGCGACGGCGCTTGGCGCTACACAACCGTCCCCGGCAGAGATGTCGCTCGAGGGCTCATTCTTCCGGTCCGAAGAGCTTATTCGAGAGCTGGAGAGTTCAGACTGCCTAGTCATTGGAACGCCCATGCATAATTTCACTGTGCCTTCCGCATTGAAGGCATGGATAGATCACATCGTTCGCGTTCGCCGGACGTTCGATCTGACGACGGATGGAAAAACGGCCTTGCTGCGCGACCGTCCGGTCTTTATCGCCGTGTCTTCGGGTGGAAGATATTCCGGGGAGGGCGCGCGTCAGCCGGATTTCCTGACGCCATATTTAAGGACGATTCTCGGCAGCGTCGGGCTGCACGATTTGATTTTCTTTTCCGTCGAGGGCACAGCTTTTGGCGCCGATGCCGTAGCAAAGGCCAGGATCAAGACGGATCAGGCGCTGCGAGCGCATTTTGACCGACCTCATTCAGACCATCGGCCAACCTCCGCATCAAGCGCAGTAATTCGTCAAAGTCGCTCCGGCTCCATTCCTTGAAGAGCGTCAGGCTCATGCGTTCGCGCGCCGCATCGACGGCATCTGTCGCGAGTTTGCCCTGCGGCGTGATCAGCGCTTCGCGCACGCGGCGGTCGGCCGGGCTGGCGCGGCGGCTTACCAACTCAAGCTCTTCGAGCCGCGCCACTTGCCGACTGACCGTGGTGTAGTCGCGCCCCACGCGTCCGGCGAGATCGACGACGCCGATAGGGCCCAGACGCTCGACCAGCACGAGAAGCGGGAACAGGGCGCGTTCGAAAGGCAGGCCCGCCATCTCGAGCATTGTTACGTCGTTTTCGGGCCGGTTTATCACACCGACAATGTCGATCAGCGAGCGATGCAGTTCCGGCAAGGACGCCCGGATATGTGCATTATACACTTTATTTATTGACATCAGGCTTCCTTCGCTGAATATGTGCATCATACACATAGGAGGCGCGCATGAAAGACCGGGATTCTATCGACGTTCTTATCTGCGGAGCGGGTGCGGCTGGCCTCACGCTGGCGATCGATCTTGCGCGGCGGGGCGTGCCGTTCCGGCTGATCGACAAGCTCGAAGGCCCGTTTGCCGGTTCGCGCGGAAAGGGCATTCAGCCGCGCACGCAGGAGGTGTTTGAAGATCTGGGCGTCATCGACCGGATCGCAGCCCTTGGCGGATACTATCCGCCGCAAAGAGCCTATCGCGCCGATGGCAGTTATGACGACACGCATAGTTTCACCGTCGAACCGCCGACAGAGGAAGAGCCCTATCGCACGCCGCTGCTCGTGCCTCAATTTCAAGTCGAGGCCGTGCTACGCGAACGGCTCGCCGAATTCGGCCACGCGCCTGAGTATGCGCGCGAGTTGAAAGGCTTCGAACAGGATGGCGAGGGCGTTACCGCGCAAATCGCGGGCGCGGCGACGAGCGAGACGATCCGTTGCCGCTATCTCGTCGGCGGCGACGGCGGCCGCTCCTTCGTTCGCCATGCGCTACAGCTCGGCTTTCCAGGAAAGACGCTTGGCGTCCGGGCGGTCGTGGCCGATATCGTCATCGATGGATTGGCGCGCGACGCATGGCACCGGTTCAATGAGGGCGACATGGGACAGCAGATTTCCTTCTGTCCCTTGCCGCATGGCGAGTTGTTTCAGCTTCAGGCTCCGATCCCGCTTGAGGGCGACGCCGATCTGTCGGTGCAGGGGCTCCAATCCTTCATCGATGCGCGAATGCCCAGCGGCGGCATCAGGGTGCGTGGTGTCGCCTGGGCGTCGGCCTACAGCATGAATGCGCGTCTTGTCGATCGTTACCGGGTGGGACGCGCATTCCTGATGGGAGACGCGGCGCATATCCATCCGCCGACGGGCGGTCAGGGCCTCAATACCAGCTTGCAGGACGCTTACAATCTCGGCTGGAAACTCGGCGCGGTGTTGGCGGGCGCGCCTGATGTTCTGCTCGACACTTATGAAGAGGAGCGGCGTCCGATTGCCGCGAGCATGCTCGGACTTGCGACCGACCTTCTGGAAAAAGCCAGGCAGGGCGACCTGCGGCGCGGGCGCGAAGTGCATCAACTCGATCTCGGCTATCCGTCATCGTCGCTATCGCTGGAACTTCCCGAACGACATGGCGGCGTGCTGGCGGGCGATCGTGCGCCGGACGCGCGGCTCAGGGGCGCAGGCGGCCAGAGCCGACGACTTTTCGATCTGCTGCAAGGGCCGCATTGGACTCTGCTCGTCTATGGCGATAGTGCCGCCTCGCTGCCGCGCGCCGGGCGGGATCTGCATGTCCATCGGATTGGCGATGATGGTGCGCTCCGCGATGAGGCTCTTGGCCTCGCCACGGTCTACGGCCTCGCGGACGGCGATCTGTTGCTCATCCGTCCCGATGGCTATGTCGGCGCCGCGGCCGGCGCCGCGCACGGCGCCCGCATCGCGGACTATCTGGCAAGCTGCATGCGAGGTTGAAGAAAGCGGTCTTCGTCAAGCCGTCTCGACTTCTTTCCGCCGGGCGGGTTCGCTCGCGGCTGGCCAGCCGATGCAGGCTGGGTTTGCGCGATTTTTGAGCCACCAGCCCCAATCTTCCGGGACCAGCGAGAAGGGATCGGCGTGTGCGAGTTCGCGCGCCGCCCAGACGGGCCAATGCGGGTTCGACAAGGCCGGGCGGCCGATCAGCACGAGATCGACCAGTTCCTCGCGGATGACACGGTCGGCGACGGCGGGCAATCCCAGATTCCAGCTCACGCCGACCGGAATGCCGACTTCGCGTTTCACGCGCGCGCCGCGTTCGACCATGAAGGCGATTTGCGCGAAGGGCAGTTCTTTCATGTCGTCGGTGTTGAAGCCCATGCTGAGATCGGCAAAGTCGAGCCCGTGATCCTTCATGATGCGGACGGCGGCGACGGCGTCGTCGAATTGCACGCCTTCGCTGTTCAGATCGTCGGAGCCGAGGCGCATGGTCAGCGGCAGCCGCTCGGGCCAGACCTCGCGCACCGCGTCGAGCGCTTCAGTGTGAAAGCGGACGCGGTTTTCCAGACTACCGCCATATTCGTCGGTGCGTTTGTTGGCAATGGGGGAAAAGAAACTCGCGCCGAGATAGCCATGCGCGAAATGCAATTCCAACCATTCAAAACCCGCTTCAGCGGCGCGCCGCGCGGCTTGCGCATAACTGCGGTGGATGGTCTTGATCTCGTCTCTGGTGAGAGCGTGGACTGGATATTTATATTTGCCGCCATAGGGCAGGGCGGAAGGACCGACGACCTGCCAGCCATCAGGATGATCGGGAGGAAGCTGCGCGCCGCCCTCCCAGGGTTTCAGCTCGCTGCCCTTGCGGCCCGTATGGCCGAGCTGGATAGCCGCGACGCCGCCCATGTCCTTGATGATCGAGGTCACGCGCGTCAAGCCTTCGATCTGCGCGTCGTCATAGATGCCGCCACAGCTCGTGCTGGTGCGGCCGTTCGGTGTAATCGCCAATTGTTCGGGAAAGACCAGGCCGAAACCGCCCGCCCCGCGCGAGCCGAGCATCATCACGTGGAAATCATTCATCAGCCCGTCGACCGAGCGATACATGGTCATGGGCGACATCACGATGCGGTTGCGCAAGGTGACGTCCTTGAGCGTAAAGGGGCTGAAAAGATTGGGCATGAAGGCTCCGCGCCGATGGCTCGCATGGAATGAATATGGATGAGCCAGAGTGAAGTGCGCCGGGGCTCGGCGCAACCATCGAGATGGGCCGTGCGATCGCTTTTATGCAGCGACAGTGCGTTGACGCTGTTCGCCAAGACCTTCGATGCCGAGGCGAATGGTCTGCCCCGGTTTCAGATAAACCGGCGCGGGTTTTATACCGAGGCCGACGCCGGGAGGCGTACCGGTCGAGATGATGTCGCCGGGCTGCAAGCTCATGAATTGCGAGATATAGGCGACAATGAAGGGCACGTCGAAGATCATCGTGCGCGTGTTGCCGTTCTGGTAGCGATGGCCGTCGACCTCAAGCCAGAGGGCGAGGTTTTGCGGATCGGCGACCTCGTCGCGCGTCACGAGCCAGGGGCCGATGGGGCCGAAGGTGTCGGCGCTCTTGCCCTTTACCCATTGGCCGCCGCGCTCCATCTGGAAGGCGCGTTCGGAGAGATCGTTGATGACGCAATAACCGGCGATGTGTTCGAGGGCCTGCGCCTTGTCGATGTAACGCGCTTCCTTGCCGATGACGACGCCGAGTTCGACTTCCCAATCGGTCTTGATCGAGCCACGCGGAATGACGATGTCGTCATCAGGCCCGCAAATGGCGCTGGTCGCCTTGAAGAAGAGAACGGGTTCGACGGGAACCTCCATGCCGGATTCGGCGGCGTGATCTGCATAATTGAGACCGACGCAGATGAACTTGCCGACCTTGCCGACGCAAGGGCCGAGACGCGGCGCGCCGGAGACGAGCGGCAGCGAGACAGGATCGAGCGCCTTCAGCTTTGCGAGTGTGTCCGGCGCAAAGGTCGCGCCGTCGATGTCTGAAACATGGTTCGAGAGATCGCGAATATTTCCATCAACGTCGATAAGACCCGGCTTTTCCGCGCCCGTCTGTCCATATCGCAAGAGTTTCATGTGTTGCTCCAGCCGCCGTCGATGGTGAGGATGCTGCCGGTCATGAAGCCTGCGGCGTCGCTTGCGAGATAGACGATGAGTTCGGCGACTTCTTCCGGTTGGCCGATGCGGCCAATAGGTTGGCGGGCGATGAAAGCGGCGCGAGCGGTTTCGTAGTCTCCCTGCGCGCGCATGCGACCATCGAGCGATGGCGTCTCCACCGTGCCGGGGCAGATGGCGTTGCAGCGTATGCCTTTGGTCACGAAGTCGGCGGCGACGGATCGCGTGAGGCCAATGATGGCGGCTTTCGTCACGCCATAGGCGAAGCGGTTCGGCGCGGCGATGACGGAAGACGCGACCGACGACATGTTGATGATCGACGCACCGCCCGCCTCGATCATCGAGGGCAGGAAGCACTGGATCATTCGGTACATCGAACGCGTGTTGAGCGTCATCGAGAAGTCCCAGTCCTCTTCGCTGCAGTCGAGGATCGTGCCGTGGTGGACGAAGCCCGCGCAGTTGAAGAGGATATCGACGGCGCCGACATCGTTTGCGAGTTTTTCAATCGCTGTGCGATCCGTCACGTCGAGACGACGCGTCTCCGCACCTTTCAGTGTGGCAAGTTTCGCGTCGTCGATGTCGGTGGCAATGACGCGGGCGCCTTCGCGTAGAAAGGCTTCGGCGGTTGCCCGGCCCATGCCCTGCGCCGCCGCCGTAACCAGCGCGGTCTTGCCTTGCAGTCGTCCGGTCATTTTTCGTTCCTCTCAATCGGTATGAAAGACGTCTTCCATCGCTGCCCATTGTTCGCCGGGCGCACGCGTGGCGAGCGGTTCCTGGCATGGGTCGGTCAGTTGCCACCAGCGGCGCGTCGGCTCGTGGCGTTTCATGCGCTCCATGTCGGCATCGAAATCCGCGCCGACATATTCCCAATAGGCAAAGAGCAGGTTTTCCGGCTCGCGCAGAAAGATCGTGTAATTGGTGATGTTGCAGGCGCGGATCATGTCGAGCACCTCCGGCCAGGCGGCGGCGTGAAGGCGTTTATATTCGGCGAGTTTTTCCGGCCTCACGCCGATCATCATGCCCATTCTTCGCATCAGGCAGCTCCCGTTAGAATGTCGAGCGCTTCGACTTTGCGCCTGTCGATCGCATCCCAATCCCATTCGATGCCGAGGCCCGGCGTTGACGGCGCGACGGCATGACCGTTCTCGATAGTGAGGCGCGAGGTCGTGATCTCGTCGAGTTGCGGAATATATTCCACCCAGCGTCCGTTCGGCACGGCGCAGGTGAGCGAGACATGCAGCTCCATCAGGAAATGGGGACAGACCGGCATGTTGAAGGCTTCGGCGACATGCGCGACTTTCAACCAGGGCGTGATGCCGCCGATGCGCGCCACATCGACCTGCACGATGGAGCAGGCGCCCTTCTGCATATATTCGCGGAAGTGGCGCAGCGAATAGATGGATTCGCCAACCGCGACGGGGATGGAGGTCGCACGGTTGAGGCGGATATGACCGTCGAGGTCGTCGGCGGGGAGCGGCTCCTCGATCCAGCCGAGGCCAAGCGGTTCCAGCATATGCGCGCGGCGGATCGCTTCATCGACGGTGAAGGCTTGATTGCAATCGGTCAGGATTTCGAAATCCTCGCCGACAGCGGCGCGCAATTTCTCCAGGCGATCCACATCTTCATGGGCACGGGACTTGCCGATTTTGATTTTCGCACCGCCGAAGCCCAGGCGCTTGGCTTCCAGCGCGTCGTCGATCAATGCTTGCGGGTCGAGATGCAGCCAGCCGCCTTCGGTCGTGTAAAGCGGTGCGCGATCCTTCGCGCCGCCCGCGAGTTTCCAGAGCGGGAGGTTGACACGGCGGGCGCGTAGATCCCACAGCGCGGTGTCGATGGCGGCAAGCGCCAGCGCGGTGATCGCACCAACCGTCGTCGCATGCGTGTGGAATTTGAGGTCGGTCCAGATGCGTTCGATCTCGTCGGCGTCGCGACCGATCAGGCGCGGCGTCAGATGATCCGCGAGGAGGCGGACGATGGAGGAGCCACCGGTGCCGATCGTATAAGCATAGCCCGTGCCGACAGCGCCGTCGGCGTCATGGATGCGGACGAGCACGGTTTCTTGACAGACGAAACTCTGAATGGCGTCGGTGCGCCTCGTCTTCGGAAGAAGCGGCACCATCAGGATTTCGACACGGGCGATTTTTGTCATGCTCAGGCTTTCAAGCGGTAGAAGCGTGCGGCGGTGCCGCCGAGCATATCGACCTGTTCGCTTGCCGGTTTCGATGCGAGCCATGCGACGAACATTCCGTTCCAGTCGGCATAGGCACGTTCGAGCAGAAGCACCGGCCAGTCGCTCCCCCACATCAGGCGGGAGGGCCCGAAACTTTCGTAAAGATGATCGAGATAAGGCCGCAAATCTTCGAGGCCCGCACCGGGCTTTGCTTCGGTCAGCAGGCCGGAGAGCTTACAGAACGTATTTGGCATTTCCGCGAGACGCGCGACTTTCTCCGCCCAGAGCGCGAAGCCATCAAAGCCGTCACGGATCGCAGGCTTCGCGCCATGATCGATGACGATCGGGAGATCGGGATAACGCGTGCCGAGCGTCAGCAGCGCGCCGAGATGGGGTGGCTTCACCAGCGCGTCGAAGCTCAAGCCCAATTCGATCAATGCGCGGTAGGCGGGATCGAGACGAGGTTGCAGCATCCAGTCTTCGGGCGCGATGTCCTGAAGCATCGGACGGATGCCCTTGAAGAGCGGGTTGCGGGCGAAGGTGCGAAGTTCTGCAATGCCCGCCGGCGTTTCCATGTCGATCCAGCCAACGACGCCCTTGATGAAGGGGTGCGCCGCTGCAAGGTTTAAAAGGAATTCCGTTTCGCGCGGATCGGCGGCGGCCTGAATTGCGACGGTTCCGTCGATATTGGCCGGGACGAGAAGGCCGAGGAGATGCGCGGACTCGAAGTCACGATAGATCGCTGTGAGGCCCGGCGTCAGCCAATCGTAGAAACCATTGGAGAGGCGCCAGAAGTGCTGGTGGGCATCGATCTTCATGCAGGCACCGGTGCGCCGGGCGAGAGCAGACCTTCAGCCTTGAGGTCCGACCAGAGGGCGGCTGGAATTTTCCGAGCTGCCCAATCCATGGCGGATGAGAGTTCGGTTTTGGTTGCAACGCCGGGAATGACGCTGGCGACCAGCGGATGAGCGCGCGGGAATTGAAGTGCGGCGGCGGGCAGCGGCACGCCATGCGCCCTGCAGATCTCATCGAGGCGGCGGACGCGGGCGACCACCTCGGCGGGCGCGTTGCCGTAATTGAAATGCGCGCCGTCAACGGGTCCCGTCGCCAGAATGCCGGAATTGAATGCACCGCCGATGACGAGGCCGACACCCGCCTTCGCGCAGAGCGGAAAGAATGTGTCGAGCGGTTCTTGCTCCAGCAGCGTGTAGCGGCCTGCGAGGAGGAAAGCGTCCCAGCGACCGTGGTTCATTGCTTCGGCGCAGACTTCCCATTCATTGGCACCGATGCCGATGGCGCGGAGGCGGCCTTCGTCGCGCAAAACGTCGAGCGCGCGATAACCGCCCGTCATTGCGAGCCTCATCTTTTCTGGATGCGCTTCACCGTGCGTGGCCGTGCCGATGTCATGCATCAGGGCTATATCAATTTCGGCAAGGCCGAGACGTTGCAAGCTCTCCTCGACCGAGCGCATGACGCCATCATAGGAATAGTCATAGACCGGCTCGAAGGGGGCGGCGTCGATGAAGGCATCGCGCTGCTCATGCCAGCCTGCATTCGGCTTCAACAGCCGCCCGACCTTGGTCGAGATGACGAACTCATCGCGGGGCTTTGTCTGCAAAAAGCGACCGAGGCGGGTTTCGCTCAATCCGAAGCCGTAAAGCGGTGCGGTGTCGAAATAGCGGAGGCCGGCTGCCCAAGCGCTTTCGAGCAACGCTTCGACATCGGCATCCGGCAGCGGGCGATAGAGGTTGCCGATGGGCGCTGCGCCGAAGCCGAGCTCGGTGAGATAGAGGCCGGTGCGGCCGAGACGCCGTTTGCGCGAGGACATGCTCATGCGCCTTCACGGAGCGCAGCGGAAATGCGCGTGGCGGTGACGGCGAGACGTTTCGCAATCGCCTCGCGGTTCGTCGCGTTGATTTTCAGCGTCACGTAGGGAACGGTCAAAGCAGCGACCGCCTCGCCGTTGTGAAAGATCGGGCAGGAAATATCCCAGACGCCTTCCATGATCCGGCTCGGTTCGACGACGCCGCCGCTTTTCGCGATCCGTTTCAATTCGCTTTCGGAGATCTTGCGGCGCTCGGCACGCAGGAGATTGACCGCGCGGTCCTTGTCATCCCCGGACATGAAAGCCAGCAAACAGAGACCGGAGCCGGTGTCGAGAAGCGACTGGCGGTAGCCGACTTTAACCGTGATGCCGACAAGGTCGCTGCCTTCGGCGCGGGCGACGACAACGATCTGGCTCCCGCTCGGAATGGCGAGGTGGCAGGGATAGCGCGTCGCTTGCGCGAAGGCGTCCATGAAAGGTGCGGCAGTTTCGATCAGAGCGCGATATTTCGGCTGGCGCAGTCCGAGGCGGAAAAGCTTGTCGGTGACCCGGTAACGTTCGTCGCCACTGTCCCGCTCGATGTAGTGGCGCGCTTCGAGCACCGCCAGCATACGGAAAATTTCGCCCTTGGTGCGGGCGATGCCGGAGGCGACTTCGACAAGCGTGCAGCCGTCCGGGTGTTCGGCCAGAAATTCAACGATATCGAGGCCTTTTTCGAGGGCGGGCGCCGAATAGCGAGACGCGCCCGCCGGCTTTTTGCGGCGTGTTTTGCTCGTTCGAATGCCCGATTCCGCCACGCCGCCCTCCACAGCTCTTGACGTCATCGTTTTATATATGTCTTCTGGATTTGTCTATGAAACCCAGGCGATTGCCAACATGAAGATCACCGGCTGGCAAACGCGCGACATCCGTTTTCCGACATCGCAGGGCCTGCATGGCTCGGACGCGATGAACCCGGATCCTGATTATTCTGCTGCTTATGTGATCATCGAAACGTCGACCATGTCGGGGGGACATGGGCTGACGTTCACCATCGGGCGCGGCAACGAGCTTTGCGTCGCAGCTATCGATGCGCTGATGCCGCGCCTGATGGGCCTTGATCTCGAAGATATCGCAGCGGACATGGGCGCCTTCTGGCGGCATGTGACCAGCGACTCGCAATTGCGCTGGCTGGGGCCGGACAAGGGCGTGATGCATCTTGCCACCGGTGCCGTCGTCAACGCCGTATGGGATTTATGGGCAAAGTCTGTCGGCAAGCCCGTCTGGCAGCTTGTCGCAGATATGACGCCCGCCGAACTCGTGCGCTGCATCGACTTCCGCTATCTCACCAATGCGATTACGCCCGATGAAGCGCTGGCGCTGCTGACTCGCAATCAGCAAGGCAAGGCCGAGCGCCGCCGCCGCCTCGAGGCTGAAGGTTATCCGGCCTACACGACATCGGCGGGATGGCTCGGCTATGCCGACGACAAAATCCGCGCGCTCTGCCGTCAAGCGCGGGCCGATGGCTGGACGCATTTGAAGATCAAAGTCGGACGCGATCTGGCCGACGACATCAGGCGTTGCCGGATCGTGCGCGAAGAAATCGGCGACGATTGCAAGCTGATGATCGACGCCAACCAGGTCTGGGAAGTCGGCGAGGCGATTTCGTGGATGAAGGAGCTTGCGCAATTCAAGCCCTGGTTCATCGAAGAGCCGACGTCGCCCGACGATATTCTCGGACATAAGCAAATTCGCGACGCGATTTCTCCCATCAGCATTGCGACCGGCGAGATGTGCCAGAACCGCGTGATGTTCAAGCAGTTCATGCAGGTCGACGCCATCGACATCGTGCAGATCGATGCGGCGCGCGTCGGCGGGCTCAATGAGAATCTCGCTATCATGCTAATGGCGGCGAAATTCGGAAAGCCCGTCTGCCCGCATGCGGGCGGCGTCGGGCTTTGCGAATATGTGCAGCATCTGTCGATGATCGATTATCTCGCCATCTCCGGCACAATGGAGGGGCGCGTTGCCGAATATGTGGATCATCTGCACGAGCATTTCGTCGATCCATGCGTGACGCGTGGCGGCCGTTATCTTGCGCCATCGGTGCCAGGCTTCAGCATCGAAATGAAGCCCGCGTCGATTGCCGCGCATGAGGCGGCGAGGAAACGGTGACGGCTCATATGCGAGATGGTAGGGTCGCGCTTTACATCAAGGCGCCGCCCCAAGCGCGCATTTCGGATCGCGAGTTGAGCCATGCGCAGGATTCTCATCATCGGCATCGGCGCCGGAAATCCCGAGCACATGACAGTGCAGGCGATTAAGGCACTCAACCGGGCCGATGTATTTTTTATTCCAAACAAGGGGAGCGAGAAAGCCGCCCTGCAAAAGCTGCGAATGGATATTTGCGAGCGCTTTATCGAGAGCGGGACGCATAGATTTGTCGACGTGCCGGTGCCGGAACGAGCCAAAGAGTTCACGGATTATCGCGCCAATGTTGATGACTGGCACGCGCGGATCGGCGAAGGCTATGAAAAACTACTGACGGAAGAGTTGGGCGAGGATCAATGCGGGGCGTTTCTGGTCTGGGGCGATCCGGCGCTTTACGACAGCACATTGCGCATCATCGAGCGGCTGCGGGAACGGATCGTTTTCGATTATGAAGTCATTCCGGGGATCAGCAGCGTGCAGGCGCTTGCGGCGACGCATCGCATTCCGCTGAACCGTATCGGCGAACCGGTGCTGATCACCACGGGCCGCAAGCTCGCAAGCGGATTTCCCGAAGATGCGGGTAGCGTCGTCGTCATGCTGGACGGAGAGCAGAGTTTCAAGCGCTTCGGCGATGAGGGGCTGGATATTTATTGGGGTGCTTATCTCGGCAGCGAAGAAGAAATTCTTGTGGCAGGCAAGCTTGCCGATGTGATGGACGAGATCGAAGTGGCGCGCGCGGACGCGCGAGACAGGAACGGCTGGATCATGGACACGTATCTGTTGCGAAAATCCGAGTAGCGCGATCAACTGAGCGAGGCCAGCGCGCCGAGCAGAAAACCGATTTCGGCGACTTGCTGGCTCGCACCGAGAACGTCTCCGGTCTGTCCACCGAATTGCCGCTGTGCGAGCACGACGATCGCGACCGCGCCGACGACACAACCGATCATGCCCATTGCGATGGTGTGGAGGGGAAGCGCGAGAAGCGCGACCGCCAATGCGAGAACGGCTGCGGTCAAGAGGGCTGCGAGCGTGGGGCGTCCCGCCGATGCGGAGAGGCCGCTGGCTCTGGCAGAGGGCAGTGCATAAGACACGGCAACGATGACCCCGCGCGATACAGCTCCCGCCGAGATCAGAAGCAGTAAGAGGGGAAGAATGTTTTTGGCGTTCGCATATGCGGACATCACGCTTGCCCTGAGCAGCAAAGCCAGAAGCAACGCGACGACGCCATAGGTGCCGATCCGGCTGTCTCTCATGATGTCGAGTTTGCGCTCGCGTGTTGCACCGCCGCCGGCGTCCGCCATGTCGGCGAGGCCATCCTCGTGCAAGGCGCCGGTCGCCGCGACCATCGCGGCGAGAGCGAGGAACGATGAAACGAAAGGTGGCAGGCCGAGCACGGCGGCGACGATGAAGACTGCACCGCCGATGCCGCCGGTAATAGCGCCGGCAAGCGGGAAGGCCCACATGGCGCGTGCGAGCGCGCCGGGGGCAGAGGCGCCGCCGCCGACGGAGATTGGCAGTCGCGTCAGGAAGGCCAGCGCCAGCCGTATGTCGTCCATCGCACGCATCAGGATGTGCTGTTCGAGACTTGGGCTTCGGTGAAAGTCGCCATGTATCGATGGGAGGCAACCGCGCCGCGCAGGACCATGGCGGCGATGGCGGCACCCGATCCTTCACCGAGCCGCATGTTGAGATCGAGCAGCGGGTCGAGGCCGAGCGCAGCCAGCAGACGCCGATGCCCCTGCTCGTGCGAGACGTGACCGGCGATGCAGTGATCGAGCGCCAAGGGAGCGAGGCTTGCGAGCGGCGCGACGGCGGCAGTGACGATGTAGCCATCGAGAAGCACAGGGATGCCGAGCTGGCGCGCGCGCAATGTCGCGCCTGCTATGGCGGCAAGCTCGCGTCCACCGAGGCTCTGCATGATCGCGAGTGGATCTTTGAGCTTTGCGGTATGGCGCTGGATCGCTCTGTCGATGACCGCGCCCTTGTGGATGACGCCCGCCTTGTCGAGACCAGTGCCGGAGCCCGCCCATTCCGCACCCGTGCCGCCGAATGTCGCCGCAGCGATGGCCGCCGCCGCCGTCGTGTTGCCGATGCCCATTTCACCAAGCACGATCAGGTCGGCCTTTTCGTTGACGGCTTGCGCGCCTGTATTGAAAGCGGCAAGGAATTCGCCCTGCGACATGGCGTCGTCTTGCGTGAAGTCGGCGGTCGGGCGGTCGAGATCGAGCGCCGTGACTTTCAACGAAAGCCCGTAAGCGTCGGCCAGCGCGTTGATGGCGGCGCCGCCATGTTCGAAATTCGCCACCATCTGTTGCGTCACCTCGGCGGGAAAGGACGAGATGCCCTGACGCGTGACGCCGTGATTGCCGGCGAAAATCAGAACGTCGATCACATCCGCCCGTGGGCCTTCCGCCTGCCAGCCGGCCAGAAAACAGGCGATGTCTTCGAGCTTGCCGAGGGAGCCGGGAGGTTTCGTCAATGTTTCCTGCCGGGTGCGCGCCGCCGCGATGCGCGCTTCGTCGGGTGCAGGCAGGTGATTGAGGGCGTGGTGAATTTCGTCGAACGTATTGAACAACGTAAGCGTGTCTTGCATCAGATATCTCCGGCATCGATGAGATGGAAGAAGGAGCCGCTGACTTTGCCCCGAAGGCTGCCTGCATCTCCGAGCGATGCGCCGTTGGCGTCGGTAACGGCGAAAAGAGCTGCGTCGTCACCGCGATCGAGAACCGTGGAGTAGTGAAACTCATGGCCACGATAGCGTGCGCCTGCGCACCCCAACGGATTGTCGGTAAGGGCGATGACCGAGCGGTAGCCGAGATTCATGCGGCGTTTGGCGAAGGAGGTGCGCAAGCCGAGAAGCCCCGCCATTTCATGCGTCACGCCATCGGCGTCCTCAAGTGTTTCGCCGAGCGCCATATAGCCGCCGCATTCGCCATGGACGGGCGCATGGCGTGCGAAATCTTGCAACGACGATTTGAAATGCGTGGCGGCGGCGAGGCGCGCGGCGTGAAGTTCAGGATAGCCGCCGGGCAGCCAGCAGATGTCGGCGTTCACGTCCGGGCCTTCATCGGCGAGCGGAGAGAAGGGCAGGATTTCCGCTCCAGCCTTTTGCCAGCCCGCCAGCACATGCGGATAGATGAAGGAGAAGGCGTTGTCATGGGCGAGCGCGATGCGCTGGCCGGGCGGAGGAAAGAATTCGATGGCTTGTTCTCGCATCGCGGGCAAGGCGCTTGCGGCGGCGAGCAGTGCGTCGATGTCGATATGGCTTTCGACGAAATCGGCGAGCGCGTCGAGCTGCGCATCGAGACCCGAGGTCTCGCGCGCCTGGATGAGGCCCAGGTGACGTTCGGGCAGCGCATGGCCTTCCTGACGCGGCAGGGAGCCGAGCACTCTCAGTCCTGCGCGCTTGATGGCGATGCTGCAAAGATGCCGGTGACGGTCGCTGGCGACACGGTTCAAGATCACTCCGGCGATTTTGACATCGCTGCGGAAATGCGCGAAGCCCGCAGCGACCGCGCCCGCCGATTGCGATTGACCGCTGACATCGAGAAGGAGAAGCACTGGCCAGCCGGTGCGCGCCGAAATATCGGCGGATGAACCGTCACCGCTTGCGCCGCGCGTTGCAACGCCGTCGAAAAGACCCATCGAGGCTTCGCAGATAACAAGATCGGTGTCCGATGACAGTTCGGAGATGAGGCCATCAAGGAGTGCTGAGCGCATGGACCAGCTGTCGAGATTATAGCTTTGCCGTCCCGTCGCTGCAGTGTGGAAGGCCGGGTCGATGTAGTCGGGGCCGCATTTGGCGGGCTGCGCGGCGATGCGCCTGCGCGTCAGCGCACGCAGAAGGCCGAGCATCAACGTGGTCTTGCCGGAGCCGGATCTTGGAGCAGAGATGATGAGGCCGGGTGCGATGGTCATGCTTGCTCCAGCGTTGCGCCGAAAGCGGAAACGTCCATATGTCGGGCCAACTTTTCGCGGAGACGCACATTCTCGCCGATGGCGACGATAGCGGGCGCTTCGATGCAAGCGGCGATGGCGTCGTCATGCGCGCGGTCGAGACGCGTGTCGAGGATATGCTGGCGCGGCGTGGTGGCATTTGAGATCACGGCGACCGGCATATCGGGCGCGAGCCCGCCTTCGATCAGCGCATCGGCAATCGAGCCGAGGGTTTGGACGGCCATGTAGAGAATGAGAGGGTGCCCCGCTTTCGCGATGCTCCGCCAATCGGTGTCGCCGGGGCCGTCATCGGCGAAGTGACCGGTGGCGAAGGTGATGGCGGCGTTCGTGTTGCGCGTCGTCGCGGGTATGCCCGCGGCGGTAAGCGCCGCGAGGCCGGACGTGACGCCGGGAACGACCCGAAGGGGGATGCCTGCTTCAGCGAGCGCCAGCGCTTCCTCACCACCGCGACCGAAGACGAAGGGATCGCCGCCTTTCAAGCGAACGATGCGTTTTCCCTCGCGCGCCAGATGGATGAGGCGCTGCGTGATCTCGGCTTGCGAGCAGGAACGATGGCCGCCGCGCTTTCCCGCAAACTCGAAAACGGCGTTCGGGCCGGCGAGGTCGAGCACTTCTTGCGCGATCAGCGCGTCATGGACGATGACGTCGGCTTGCTGAAGCGCGTTGTAGGCGTGAAGCGTCAACAGGCCCGGATCGCCCGGACCCGCGCCGACGAGCCAGACGGAGCCGGGCTCAAGACGAGGCAGAGGCGGCATCACATGATCCTCCCGCGAAACCGCCTCTGATAATCGGGATCGTAAAGCGCGCTTTCGCGGAAATTTTCGGCGCCCAATGTATGACCGACAAGGATCACGGCCGTACGCTCGATCTTGTCCGCGCCGATCGCCGCGACAATGGTGCCGAGCGTTGCCTTCACGATGCGCTCGTCTGGCCAGCTGGCGCGATAGACGACGGCGATGGGACAATCTGCGCCATAGTGCGGTGCGAGTTCGGCGAGGGCTTCTTCCAGCACATGAATGGACAAGTGGATGGCGAGCGTCGCCCCGGTACTTGCAAAGAGCGAGAGCTTCTCCGTTTCCGGCATGGCGGAAGCACGGCCGGAGATACGCGTCAACACGACCGATTGCGCGACTTCTGGCAGCGTCAATTCGCGGCCAAGCGCGGCGGCTGCGGCGGCGAAGGCGGGAACCCCCGGTGTGACGGTGTAGGGAATGCCGAGTCGGTCAAGACGGCGGAGCTGTTCGCCGAGCGCGCTCCAGATCGAGAGATCGCCGGAGTGAAGGCGGGCGACATCGCGGTCGGCCTTATGTGCGGCGATGAATTCGGCTTCGATTTCGTCGAGCGTCAGCGGCGCTGTATCGATGATGCGCGCATCCTTCGGCGCTTTGGCGACGATCTCGCGCGGGACCAGCGAACCGGCATAGAGGCAGACGGGGCAGCGTGAAACGAGATCGAGGCCGCGCACGGTAATGAGATCCGGCGCGCCGGGACCTGCCCCGATAAAATGAACGGTCATGAAGGTAACTCCGAGAAGGCGAGGGCGCAGGTCGCGCCGCCATAGGCAAGGCGCGGACCGCAAAGACGGGAGGATGCGCCCGCACCGGCGAGAGCGGCGGTCTCTGCAATGGAAGAAAGGCCGAAGCGCGTGACGACATGCGGCGAATGAGTGAGTGTTTCGGCGTCGCGCGTGGCGAGCGTGTCCAGATCGAGAAAGATGAGCGGTCGCTGGAGCATTTCGGCGGCGGCGGCGATTTCCGGCGCGGGCGATTTGAAAGACGGTGCGCAAATCCTGTCGATGTCATGCGCGGTGAATTTCGTTTGGCGCAAAGCGAGACCGATGGCGGCGAGAATATCCGCCGCCGTGCAAGCCTCTCTACATCCGATTCCAGCGGCAATCATGGTTTGACGGTGCTCCATTGCGTGACGGGCATGGCGCTTTGCCAGCCTTGCATCGTGCCGACGGGCTGGGCGCGCGAGATGGCGATGCGCGTCATATCTCCGCCATAAGCGCTCTGCCATTGAATGAGCAGAGCTTCGGTTTCGAGCGTGATGGCATTGACGACCAGACGTCCGCCGGATTTCAGCGCGGCCCAGGCGGCTTCGAAGACACCGGGCGTGGTAGCGCCTCCGCCGATGAAGATCGCGTCAGGGACCGGCAATCCGCTGAGGGCAGCGGGCGCCGCGCCCTCGATGACTTCAAGCCGAGGCACGCCAAGCGAGACGGCGTTGCGCCGCGCGCGTTCGGCGCGCGTCTTGTCCCGCTCGATGCCGATGGCACGGCAGGAGGGGTGAGCGAGCAGCCATTCGATGGCGATGGAGCCCGCGCCAAGGCCAATGTCCCAGAGGATTTCTCCGGCGCGCGGCGCGAGCGCGGAAAGGGTGACGGCGCGGATCTCGCGTTTCGTCAACTGGCCGTCATGCTCGAAGAGGTGATCCGCGAGGCCCGAGACGCGAGGCAGGATGTGCGCTTGGGCATCGGCTGTGACTTCGAGCGCGATGATGTTGAGGGCGTCGATGTCCGTCAGCGAGAGTTCGCCAGCGGTCGTCGAGCGGATACGCTCACGCGGGCCACCGAGATTTTCGAGTATGTGAAAGCGCGAGTCGCCGAAGCCGCGCGCCATTAGCAGACTTGCGAGCTTGTCCGGTGTGGTTTCGTCCCATGAGAGAGCCAGAATGCGGGCGCGGGGTTGCAGAAAGGGAATGATGTTTTCAAGTGGGCGGCCGTGAAGCGAGACGATTTCCGTCGTCTGCTGCGCCCAGCCCAAGCGCGCCGTCGCAAGCGCAACCGAGGATGGTGCAGGCAGGCAAATAAATTCCGCTGCGGGGATATGCTGAGAAAGGAGCGAACCGACCCCGAAGAAGAAGGGGTCGCCGCTGGCCAGAACGACGACGGGCTGGCCGCGGCGCGCGACGATCATGGGCAAGCCGCCTCGCAGGGGTGAGGGCCACGCGAGCGTTTCGCCGGTGAGCAATGCCGACGCCAGATTGAGATGGCGAGCGCCGCCGACAACGAGTTCGGCCTGACGTATGAGATCGCAGGCATGAGGCGAGAGGCTCGCAATGCCGTCTGCGCCCATGCCGATGATGGACAACCAGCGCGACTTCGTGGTTTCTTGCGCGTCGATGGCGCGAGGTTCAGACGGCATGGCGAGCAAAATCCTGATCCTTGGCGGCACGAGCGAGGCGAGCGCGCTGGCGCGTCATATCGCCGGTGACGAGCGCTTTGAGCCGCTGCTCTCCTTTGCCGGGCGCACGCAGAATATTCCGGCGCAACCCGTTCCCCATCGTGTCGGCGGCTTCGGCGGTATTCAAGGTTTGCGCGATTTTTTGAAGAGGAGCGATTTCGCGGCGCTGATCGATGCGACGCATCCTTTCGCGGCGCAGATGTCGACTCATGCCGCCGCCGCCGCCGATGCCATCGGAATGCCCCTGTTGCGCCTCGAGCGCGCAGGCTGGGAAAAACAGGAGGGAGACAAATGGATCGACGTGGTCGATATGGACGCGGCGGCGCGGGCGCTTGATATAACGCCCCGGCGCGTCTTTCTCACCATCGGCCGGCTTGAGGTAGGGAGTTTCATCGCGGCCCAGCAGCATGATTATCTGATACGGGTGATCGACGATTTCACGCCGCCCGCAGGATTGCGATCTCGGGTTATCGCCGCGCGTGGGCCGTTCACGGTTGCCGATGAACGGCAACTTCTGCGTGCTGAAAATATCGACATTGTCGTGAGCAAGAATTCGGGCGGCGATGCGACGGCGGCGAAGCTTGTCGCCGCGCGTGAGTTGGGCATTGCCGTTATCATGGTGGCGCGTCCGGTACTGCCTGTCGTCGTGACGCTGGATTCGGTCGACGCCGTTATGGATTGGCTGGCGCGCATTCATGAGGACGCCTCCACGCGGCGAGGCGAATAGACCCATTTGCGATTGTCGCCATGTTCGAGGATACGTGTCGCGCTCGATCCGATGATGACCAGCGTGCTCATATCGATGGTGTCGAGATCGGCATCGGCAAGCGTCGCGACGGCGATGTTTTCATCCGGCCGTCCGACGGCGCGAGCGAGGACAACGGGTGTAGCGGTTGCGCGATACGCGCGCAGGATGTCGAAGGCTTCGTGGATTTGCCGTGACCTTGCTTTGGAGGCCGGATTGTAGAGCGCGATGACGAAGTCGGCCTCGGCGGCAAGCGCCAGACGCTTTTCAATCAAGGGCCAAGGCTTCAGGTTGATCGAAAGGTTGATGGCGCAAAAATCCGCGCCGAGCGGTGCGCCGACGCGGGCGGCGGCGGCGA
The DNA here is from genome assembly GCA_036499025.1 of Parvibaculum sp. Classification (GTDB taxonomy): domain Bacteria; phylum Pseudomonadota; class Alphaproteobacteria; order Parvibaculales; family Parvibaculaceae; genus Parvibaculum. Next base: position 22,210 of record DASYEM010000125.1, read on the forward strand.
GCACGGCGGTGACGCCGGGCAGGACGGCGACGTCAAGCGCACGCCATTCCGATGGGCCTTCCTCGATGGCTTCAAAGACGGCGGCGGCCATGGCGAAGACGCCCGGATCGCCGCCGGAGACGATGGCGACATCGCGGCCTTTGCTTGCAAGGGTCAACGCGTGACGCGCGCGGTCGAGTTCTTCACGGTTGTCGGAAGCGTGGCGTGTCTGGCCCGGGCGGATGGCGACGCGGTCGAGATAGCTCGCATAGCCAAGCACGTCGCTGACCTCCGTGAGCGCGGCCGCGGCTTCCGGCGTCAGCCAGTCTGCCGGTCCGGGTCCAAGGCCTATGACGCGCAGGCGGCCGCTCATACCGCTTCCGCCAGAATGCGGCGCTCGCGGCCGGGTACGAGCACAAGCGAGAAATAGGGTGCGGCGTCATCCCGTTTTTGCGTCAGCGGCATGGCGCTTCCGTTCGACATGGTGCCGCGCTCGACATAGGTGGCGCGGTCGGCAAGGCCGAGACGATGGAGGACGCGGCGCACCTTCGGGAAATTGCGCCCGAGCTTCATGATGACGGCGGCCTGCGTTCCGGCGAGGCGCCGTTCGAGTTCCGGTTCCGACAGCGTGCCCGGCACGATCAGCAGCACATCGTTGCCATAAGTCATAGGCAGGCCGGCGGCGGCGGCGCACCCCGCCATGCCGGTGACGCCGGGAACGACTTCCGCCACGAAGCGGTCCGCGACGCGGTCGTGAAGATACATGTAGGAGCCATAGAAGAGCGGGTCGCCCTCGCAGAGTACGGCGACGTCCCGGCCTTCGGCGAGATGCGCGGCAATCGACGCGGCGGCTTTGTCGTAAAAGGCGACGATCAGTCGATGATATTCGGCGCCTTCGGCGGGAAGCTCGATGGTGATCGGATATATGAGCGGAAGTTCGATGGCGGTGGATGCGATATGTGTTTCAGCGATGGCGCGCGCCGTGCCCCTTCCACCGCGTTTGGCGAAATAGGCGATGACCGGCGCGGCGGCGATGATGCGCGCGGCCTTGAGGGTCATCAGTTCAGGATCCCCCGGCCCGACGCCGACGCCGTAAAGTGTGCCTCGGGTCATGCTCATTCCTTTTCGCTCGCCAATGCATTGATGGCTGCCGCCGCCATGGCGCTGCCGCCGCGCCGTCCCTCGACTATGACGAAGGGCAGTCGACCATCGCGCGCCAATGCGTCCTTCGATTCGGCCGCGCCGACAAAGCCGACCGGAAAGCCGAGCACGGCGGCGGGACGCGGTGCGCCACGGTCAAGCATGTCGAGAAGATGAAAGAGCGATGTCGGCGCATTGCCGACGGCGACGACCGCACCTTTGAGCCGTTCGCCCCAAAGCTCCATCGCGGCGGAGGACCGCGTGTTGCCAATTTTGGTAGCGAGTGCCGCAACGTCGGGATGATCGAGCATGCAGATGACTTCGTTGTCGGCTGGAAGCCGCGCGCGGGTGACGCCGTTCGCGACCATCTTGCTGTCGCAGAGGATGGATGCCCCGGCGCTGAGCGCGGCGCGGGCCGAGGCGACGAGATTGGGCGAAAAGCGGATCGCGCCGGCGACTTCAACCATTCCGCAGGCGTGAATGATGCGGACGGCGATTTTTTCCTCATCACGCGTGAAACGGTCGAGACTTGCTTCGGCGCGAATAATGGCAAAGGAGCGACGATAAATAGCCGCGCCATCTTTAATGTAGCTCTGGCGGTTGCTCATGGCTTTACGCTCTTGGTGAATTGCGGCCCCGTGTGCAGCGAGTTTTTCGTGGATAACGGAGAGAGGGAGAGGGGCGCCGATGACAGCGGCAGCCGTGGCATTGAAGCCGAGGCGATAGAGGCCGTCCGCGCCCGTCAGCATGATGTCGGCGGGCTCGCTGCGGGCGCAGCCTTTGGCGCAACCGGCGACATGCAAGGTGGTGTTGCCGTCAAAGAGCGTCCTTGCTTTTTCCATGATGTCGAGCGCCACCGAACGCGTGGCGGCTTCCGCCGCATTGCAGGCGGGGCTGCCGGAGCAGGCCGACAGAGCATTGCGGATATCGGCGGGATCGGTGATGAGGCCTGCGGTTCGGCTTTCCGTTTCAATGTGAGCGAGCGCTGTCGCGGGAAGCCCGGTGAGGATGATCGCACGCCATGGCGTAATGCGGATGCCGGCGGCAAAGCGCTGCGCCAATGAACCGACAAGGCGTAGTTGGGCTGCGGTCGCTGCGCCGAAAGGAAAACCAAGTCCAAACCAGTTTGCGTCCTCGCTCGCCTGCCCGCAGCCGATAGGCGATTGAGAGCTGAAAGGGGTGTGCGGATGGGTGGCGGCGTTGTTCTGAAGTAAGTCGTTGAGCGCTGCGATAAGTGTCCTGCGGCCCACGCGCCTCAGGAAAGAACGGACGCGGCGTTCATCGCCGGTGCGGCTTTGCGCAAAGAGCCGCGTCAGGCGTAAAGCGACTTCAGTCGCATGGGATGTGTCGCAGAGACCGAGCGCCACCGGGTCGTCTCCGGCAAAGATGGCATAAGGCGCGGAATGCGCGCCGCCTTGCGCGACAAAGCGCAGATCGCTTTCCTCCGCCGCCAATCCGAGGCGACCGCCGCCGTCGATGGCGATGCTGAATTTCGCAGGCAAATCGCCGAGGTCATTGGCATGTTCGAGCGTCGTCTCAAGCGCGGAGGCGAAGGTGGATATGTCCCGGCAGGCGGGATCAATGCCAGACAGAGGGCTCACCAGAATGTTGCGGCGCGCTTCGCTCGTCACCGAACTGTCGAGAAGGCCAATTGTGTCGAGTTCGGCCTGAAGCGGCGCGAGGCGGGCCGAGGGCACGCCGCGAATTTGCAGATTGCCGCGCCGCGTCAGATCGAGCCGGCCGTTTCCGAGCGCGTCTGCGGCGTCGGCAATGGTCAGAAGTTGTTTCAGCGTCAGACGAGCGAGACGGGGGCGAACGCGGACAATGAAGCCATCACCCGATTCCATCGGACGCAACGCGCCGGGGCACCAGCCCTTGATGTTGATATGGATATCGTTCATAGCGCTGCGTCTTTCGATCCAGTCAATTCCTTGAGTTCGGCAAGCCGCGCACCGATAGAGTTCCGGCGCGGGGTCCAGAGGTCGCGCCGGATCGCTTCTTCGAAACGCTCGATGATGGCGTGGCAGGCCTGCGGATTTGCGGATTGCAGGAAGCGGCAAACGGCGTCGTCGCCCAGATAGGCGTTGTAGAGAAGATCGAATTGTTCGGTGCCTGCGGCGCTGGCCGCCGCCGCCATTGCGAACAACGCATCGACGGCATTGGCCATGGCGGCGGCGCCGGTTGCGCCGTGGCGCATCTGACCTTCGATCCATCGCGGATTGGCGGCGCGGCCACGTGTGGCGCGGGCGACGGATTCCTTATAAGTGCGGATCATGGGTCTTTCCGGCGTGCCGGTGTCGCTTTCGTAAAGCGCGGGCTTTGCGCCGTTAAGTCTTGCTGCTGCGGCGAGACCACCGACATGGGCTGCGATGCTGTCGGTCTCCAGGGCGTCGCTTTCGGGAACGTCGTTGATATGCAGCACTGCATCGACGCCGGCGAGGCGCGCACTGAAGGCCCTGCGCTGGATGTCGCCGTCAACGGCATGACCGTAGCTGTGGCTTGAAGCCGTGAGATAGGCCGCGCCGAGATCGGCCCGACTGTTCCAGCTGCCGTCGGCAAGGCGGCTTTCCAGGCCGCTGCCGTAAGTTTGCGGCGAGGGACCGAAGATGCGGCTGGTCTCCGCATTGCCCGCGCGACGGCGCGCGGCGAGCGGGTTGACGTCGTCAGGTTCGTCCAGCGCAGCGACGGCGTTGCCTGCCGCTTCAAAGAGCGAAACTTGCGCCGGGAAGACGTCGCGAAAGAGGCCTGAGATGCGGAGCGTCACATCGATGCGCGGATGGTCGAGCTTTGCATGCGGCAGAATCTCAAAGCCGGTGACGCGGGTCGAAGCGTGATCCCATTGCGGACGCACGCCCAGCAGCGCGAGGCCTTGCGCGAAATCCTCACCGCCGGTACGCATCGAGGTGCTGGCCCAAAGATCGAAAACGATGTGGCGCGGCCATTCGCCGTGATCCTGAAGATAGCGGCGGACGAATTCGCCGGCCGCTGCCTGGCCGAGCGTAGTGGCCATGCGCGTCGGAATGGCGCGGGGATCGACGGTGAAGAGATTGCGGCCGGTCGGCAGCGTGTCGCGGCGACCGCGCGATGGCGCACCGGCAGGGCCAGGCTCGATAAAGCGGCCGGACAGTCCTTCCAGCAACGCACGCGCTTCGCTATCGGCGCAGGCTTGCGCCATGCCGATGCCGAAGGCCGCGTCCAGCATCTCCGCATCTCCAGCCTCCACCTGACCATAAACATGCTGGCCGTCGCGGATGCGCATTTCCTTCAAATCGCAAAGCATCGCGTCGAGACGAGTGATGGCTTCCGCAGGTGTCATGAACGGCGAGATGCCGCATTCATCGAGAAGACCAGCCGTTGCGGCATTCGAGAGAATGATGTCGGCAAGACGTTTGGCGCGGCGTGGATCGAGAGTTTGCGCGGTCGAGAATTCATCGACCAGCGCCTCGATCTCGGCGACGGCGGGATCTAGACCAGCGAGAATAACCGGCGGCGTCATATGGCCGATGGTGACGGCGCCGAGGCGGCGCTTGGCCTGGGCGGCTTCGCCTGGATTGCTGACGATGAAGGGATAGAGAACGGGTGTCGTGCCGGTCATCAGCTTCGGGAAGCAGGTATCGGATAGCGCAACCGCCTTGCCGGGCAGCCATTCCAGTGTGCCATGCGCGCCGACCATGATGAAGGCATCGATCCTGCGGACGCGACGAAGCCATAGATGAAAAGCAATATAAGCGTGGCAGGGTGGCATTTTCGGATCGTGATAGATTTCCTTGCGCGCGCGGCCACCGGCGCGGTCAGGTTGGATGACGACCAGCGCCTTCCCCAGATCGACGCGACGGCTGGCGAAGAAGCCGTTGCGAAAATCGGGATCTTTTTCGGGTTCACCCCAGGCGGCGATGACATTAGCGCGCGCCGCTTCCGGCAATTCAGCGAAAAGGGCGCGGTAGCTCGCGAGATCGAGAAAGGGTTGGGGGGTGCCTTCGGTCAGGCGATGAAAAAGTTCCGACGACGAGGGGATATCTCCAATGCCGTAATCGCTTGCCGCGAGCAGAGACAGAATCGCTTGCGCGCTGGCCGGCCCGTCGAGGCCGACGCCGGACCCCGCACGGCCTGCCTTGCCGGGATAGTCGGGCAGGATCAATGCGAGGTTTTTATCGGCGTTTTCTTTTGTCGAGAGGCTTGCCCAGTTTGCAGCGAGAGAGGCGAGGTGATCGATGGCGGCGACGTCCGGCGCATGGATGTGACGCGCGAATTCCAGGCTGTCGATGCGCGTGTCCTGTTGCTTGAAGGAAACGGCGCCTGCGAAGATGCGCCCGTCGATTTCCGGTAGCACGACATTCATTGCGAGATCGGTGGCGCCGAGGCCACGCGACGAATTGAACCAGGCTTGATGATCGGCGCTGGCGAGCGCCGCTTGTAGAACGGGCACATTGGCGATGTCGAGCGGGCTTGCGTCCTTTGCGCCAGTGCGCGTTGAGAAGGCTGTAGTGTTGACGATGACGGCGGGTGAAACGATTTGTAATGTCTCGCGAATGAATTGCGAGGCTTCCGTTTCCTTCAGGCTGGCGACGAAGAGCGGAAGGACGTTGAAGCCTCTGGCGCGCAACGCGCCGTGCAGCGCATCGATGGCGGCGAGATCTTCGGCGTGGATCAGCGCGCGGTAGAAGACGATCGCGGCGCTGGGCTTGTCGGGATCGAAAGTGTTCGTGATCTCGGCAAGATTGCACGGGCCGTGGTCGGGAAGATAGGCGCCGAACCGCGGCAGCTCTTTCGGCGGCGCAATGTCGGCGGCTGCGCCCGCGAAGGTCGCGGCGTATCTCAGCGCGTTGAGAAGATTTTCAGCCCCACCTTCGATGCAATAGGACCAGAGCGTTTCCCATGTCGTATCGTCAACCGTCGAAAGCGCAAGCAAGCGTCTGTCGGGTAACGCGTCGCCCGGCAGGATGGCGAGCGCGATGCCGCGTTCGCGCGCCAAGGCATAAAGCCGTTCCGCACCGTATCGCCAATAATCGAGTCCACCGAGCAGGCGCACGAGAACGAACTTCGCCTTGGCGATGACGGCGTCGACATAGAGATCGACCGACATGGGATGGCGCAGCTGCGAAAGTTTGGCGAGGCGTAGCGACGGTATCTCGCGTCCGAGCGTTTCGGCAGCGGCGGCGAAGCCCGCGAGATCGCTGTCGGAAAAGGACAACACAACTATATCGCCCGGCGAGTGGCCGAGATCGACGGGGTCGTCGATTTCGTCGAGATCCGTTTCCTGGGAGACAAGGAAGTGCATATGCGCCTAGCTCGCGATCGCGGCGCGGATGGCCACCTGATCGATGCCTTTGCGGCCGATGACGACGATGCGGCCAAGGCGATCCTCGCCGTCGCCCCATGCGCGGTCGTAATAATGCTGGAAACGCGCGCCGACGCCCTGGACAAGCAGGCGCATCGGCTTCCGGTCGATGGCGACGAAACCTTTGATGCGCAGGATGTCATGCGCTTCAGCGGTCCGCCGCAATCGATCGGTCAGCTCTTCGGGCGATGCAGAGGACGGAATGTCGAGAACGAAGCTGTCGAAGTCATCGTGATCGTGCCCGTCTTCGTTGTCGTGGTGGGACGGACGGTCGGCTAGATTGTCTTCGACGGCCGCCGTCAAGCCGAGAAGCACGGAGACGTCGATACGGCCTTGATGCGCTTTTACCAGTTTCACCGCGCGGGGAATTAGCGCCGTGACTTCCGCCGAAACGCGAGCAGCTGTTTCAGCGTCGAGCAGATCGGTCTTGTTCAGCACGATCAGATCGGCACAGAGAAGCTGGTCTTCGTAAACTTCTTCAAGCGGATTGTCGTGATCGAGTGAAGGATCTTCAAGACGCTGGCGAGCCAGCGCTTCTGGATCGTCGGCAAAACGTCCCGCGGCGACGGCCGGACCGTCGATCACCGCGACGACGCCATCGACCGTCAGGCGCGAGCGGATGGCGGGCCATTGGAAGGCTTGCACCAGGGGCTTGGGCAGGGCGAGGCCAGAGGTTTCGATGATGATGTGATCGGGCGCCTTGTCGCGCGAAAGCAGGGCTTCGAGCGCTGGAATGAAATCGTCCGCGACGGTGCAGCAGAGGCAGCCATTCGCCAGTTCGACGATATTTTCTTCAGGACAGCTTTCGACGCCGCAGGAGCGCAGGATATCGCCATCGACGCCGACATCGCCGAATTCATTGACGATCAGCGCGAGGCGGCGACCACCGGCGTTCTCGAGAAGATGCCGGATCATCGTCGTCTTTCCCGCGCCGAGAAAGCCGGTGACGATGGTAGCGGGAATTTTGGCCGTCATGGATCAACTCTCCAAAGGCAGAGGCGGGATGCGTGCGAGCAACCCCTTGCGAATTTGAACGGGGCGCGATTTGAGTTTGATGAAACCGTCGGGATCGGCTGCGTGAATCTCGGCGCAGGCGAGGATGGCGTCTGCCGTGCCTTCGATGTCGGGATCCAGATCGCCGAAGAGGTAGCTCCATTTGCCGCACGACGAAAAAGCGACGGTGCAGCCGCGCTGGCATTGCGCCATGCATTCAACTTGACCGACGCGCACCTTGGCGTCCGTCGCGCGGGCGCGTTCGAGGACGGCCTCATGCAGACGGCGACCGGCGCGCGCATCCAGCGGCGCTTGCTCGCCGGGCCTGTTGCATGTCACGCAGACATGAATGACGGGATTTGTCTCGGTCTCGGGCACCCTGCGTCTCCATCAAGACAATCGGTCTTGTCGCGGGTGCTTTGAAACCGTGCCGCAAAACTCGGATACGAGTTGACGGCGGCTGCCGTCGATAAAGACGGCGCTTCAGCCCCGAGGCACCCCGCCCGGGCAGAAATCGGCTTGACGGCAGGTCTCCTGGCTCAAAGCTTGGCGCTTCGACCGCCTTCCCGGGAATTTCCCAGTGGCGTGTGGTCGAAGCTCGCTTCTTACAGTTGCGGGGGCAGCTGCGGATCGGGGCAAGTGCCCGTACCGCATTCCCTATTCACCCTCTAGATGGAGGGACCGTCGAGCACAGTTATGACCCTGATGAGCCATGAGTCAATTGGGATTGAACGCCGGTTAAAGCCACCTATACTCGCGCACGACGAACGGTTCTCTCGAATTGAGAGATGAAAAGGGAATGCGGTGCGCGACTGAAGCCAGTCGCACCAATCCGCAGCTGCCCCCGCAACTGTGAGCGGCGAGTGTTTGCCGGTCCGGGCTTTCTGCCCTGACACAAACCACTGGAAGTTTCCGGGAAGGTTGGCAAACACACAGACCCGCGAGCCAGGAGACCTGCCGCTTGTCAGTGTTAAACCCGCGTCGGGGTGACGCATGGAGGACCGCATGGCTATTCCGCTGAACATATCCGCGCCGCGTGTGATGCATCCTGTCTGAAGTGCGCGCGCCCGTGACGCTGCTGCTGGGCGGTGCGCGCTCGGGCAAGAGCCGTCATGCTGAAGAGTTGACGACGCGCCTTGCCGCGCCTTGGACTTATGTGGCGACGAGCGAAGCCCGTGACGACGAAATGGCTGAGCGCATCGCCGAGCATAGAGCGCGGCGTGGGGACGGATGGCGGACGGTGGACGCACCGCTCGATCTTGTCGGCGCGATTGCGGCGGCGAGCGGGAATGCCGTTCTGGTCGATTGCCTGACGCTCTGGCTATCCAATCTCTTGCACGCGGAACGCGACATCGAAGGGGAGACGGCTACTCTCGAAGCGACACTGATGCGCGTGCGCGTGCCTGTGTTTCTCGTATCTAACGAAGTCGGGCTCGGCATCGTGCCCGACAATGCGCTGGCGCGACGATTTCGCGACGAGGCGGGGCGTCTGCATCAGCGGCTTGCCGCGCGCGCCGACAGAGTTCTCTTCATGGTAGCGGGCCTGCCGATGGTGGTGAAATGAACGAAGACGAAATCAATCGCCGCCATACGGAGAAGATGCGCAAGCGCAAGGCGGTGCAAGACGCCGAAGTGGCCGAGAAGGTGCTTGAGAAAGGTTTGCTGATCGTCAATACCGGGACCGGCAAAGGCAAGTCGACGGCGGCTTTCGGTCTTGCTTTGCGGATGCTCGGCTACGGCCATCGCATCGGCGTCGTGCAATTCATCAAGGGCGCGTGGCATACGGGCGAGAAGGCGGCACTTGAACGTTTTCCCGAGCTCGTCGAATGGCACACCATGGGCGAAGGCTTCACCTGGGAAACGCAGGACCGCGCCCGCGACATGGCGGCCGCGGCGCGGGCCTGGGACAAGGCGAAGGTGCTGATGGCGGACCCGGCGCTGAAGCTTGTTGTGCTCGATGAACTCAACATCGCGCTGCGTTACGATTATCTCGATCTCGGCGAGGTAGTGGCACGATTGCGAGCACGACGCGATGATCTGCACGTGGTGGTGACAGGGCGCAATGCGAAGCCTGAACTGATCGAGATCGCCGATCTCGTCACCGACATGTGCCTTGTCAAACATCACTTCGCGGCTGGTGTCAAAGCGCAGCAGGGTATTGAATTCTGATGGTTGCGCGAGCGCTGATGTTTCAGGGGACAGGCTCGGATGTCGGGAAGTCGCTTCTCGTCGCCGGGCTCTGCCGCTTGTTCAGCCGCCGTGGATTGCGCGTGCGCCCCTTCAAGGCGCAGAACATGTCGAACAATGCCGCCGTGACTGCGGAGGGCGGCGAAATCGGGCGGGCTCAGGCTTTGCAGGCAAGAGCTTGCGGCGTCGCGCCCAGCGTTCATATGAACCCTGTTCTGCTGAAGCCGCAAAGCGAGACGGGCGCGCAGATCGTCGTGCAGGGCCGCGTCGTCGCCAGCAGCGGCGCGCGGGATTATCAGGCGCGCAAGCGCGAGCTTATGCCCGCGGTGCTTGAGAGTTTCGCGCGGATGAAGATCGAAAGCGATCTGGTTCTGGTCGAGGGCGCGGGCAGCGCGTCGGAAATCAATCTGCGCGAGAACGACATCGCCAATATGGGTTTCGCGCAAGCGGCGAATGTGCCTGTCGTGCTGATTGGCGACATTGAACGTGGCGGCGTTATTGCCAGTCTTGTCGGTACCAAGTTAGTGATCGATGCGAAAGACGCCGCCTTCATTGAAGGTTTCATCGTCAACAAAATGCGCGGCGATTCGACGCTTTTTGATGATGGCATGGCATTTGTCGAAAGCCGCACCGGCTGGCGTGCGCTGGGGCTTGTGCCGTTCTTTGCTGAAGCCGCGCGGCTACCGGCGGAAGATGCGATGGAGCTTGCGCGTTGGTCGCGAGAAGCGGGCGAGGGCAAGCTCCGCATCGTCGTGCCGCTGACGCCGCGCATTTCGAATTTCGACGATCTCGATCCGTTGCGGCTGGAGCCCGATGTCGATTTCATTCCTTTGCGGGCAGGTGAGGCGCTATCGATCTGCGACCTTGTTGTGCTGCCGGGATCGAAGGCGACAATCGCCGATCTCGCATTTTTTCGCGCGCAGGGTTGGGACATCGATCTCAAGGCACATTGGCGGCGCGGTGGACACGTTCTCGGCATGTGCGGTGGCTATCAAATGCTTGGGCAACGTATCTCCGATCCGCAGGGTATGGAGGGAGAAGCCGATACCGTTGAAGGTTTGGGCTTGCTCGATGTTGAGACGGTGTTGGGCGATCAGAAAGCGTTGCGGTTGGTTGAGGGCACATCGCTTGCCGATGGCGTTTCCTTTTCCGGTTATGAAATGCATTTCGGCGAAACGACAGGCCCGGACACGGCGCGACGTTTCGCGCAATTTGACGATGGGCGGAACGATGGCGCCTCGTCGTCCGATGGGCGCGTCACCGGTACTTATGTACACGGGCTTTTTTCCGATGACCGCCAACGCGCTTCGTGGCTGAGGCGGCTGGGAAATATCGAAAGCGGTTTTAGCTACGAGGAGGATGTCGAGCGGGTGCTTGATGCGCTGGCCGACCATCTCGAAAGGCATATCGATGTCGATGCGCTTCTCACACTTGCGCGATAAGCGCCGCGAGAATGGCGATGGCGGCGAACTGGATCGTGCATGCGTTTCGATAGAGCGCCAACGCGCGCCGTATGTCGGCGGCGTTGGCGTCCGCGCGTCCGTCGCCCATCCAGACATCGTCGATCTTCACTGTTCCATAAGTGCGTGGGCCCGCGAGCCGCAGGCCCAGCGCACCGGCCATCGCCGCTTCGGGCCAGCCGGCATTGAGCGAGCGATGTTTTCCGGCGTCGCGGTGAATGGAATTGATTGCACCGCGCGCGTCGAGCTTCGGATCGATGGAGGCCGCGAGCGCGATCCACAAGGCAGAGAGCCGCGACGCCGGCAGGTTAACGAGATCGTCGAAGCGGGCCGAGGCCCAGCCAAAAGCCTGATGGCGCGGCGTGCGGTGTCCGATCATGCTATCCGCCGTATTGACGCTTTTATAAGCGGCGATGCCCGGCAGACCGAAGAGCGCACACCAGAAGGCAGGCGCGACGACGCCGTCGGAGAAATTCTCGGCAAGACTTTCGATGGCGGCGCGCGCAACACCGGCCTCGTCGAGGGTCTCAGGATTGCGCCCGACGATCCGGGCCACGGCGAGGCGGCTTGCTGGGAGCCCTTCGCGTTCGAGAGCTGTGGCGACGGCAGAGACGTGATCCCAGAGACTGCGCTGCGCGATGAGGCTGCTGGCGGCTATGGCTATGAGAAGCATCGCGCCGACATGTGGCAGAGCGCTTGCGAGGATCGTTGCTACGATGGTGGCGAGGCCGACGGGAATCGCAAGCAGGATGACAAGCGCGAGCACGCCGCTGAAACGGCGCAGGCTGTCGGAAAAAACTTCGCGATTAAGCGAGCGGTCGAGAAGCGCGATCAGAGCGCCGATCCATATGACGGGATGACGGATCGTCTTGAATATGGACGGTGGATAGCCGAAGGCCGCTTCAATCGCGATGGCGACCGCCAGGACAATGAGATGAGTTCGACTATCCATGACTGATCCGACATTTTCATCGCCGATCAAGACCGACATGCTCGCGCATGGCGGCAGGTTGACCGAGGCGCGGCGCTTGTTCCCCGGGGCGCCAAACCCTTTTATCGATCTTTCGACCGGCATCAATCCGGTCGCCTATCCCATACCAGTCTTGAGCGCCGAGGTCTTTGCCCGTTTACCGGAGCCCGAAGCGCTTGGCGGCTTGCAGGCAGCGGCGGCCTCGGCTTATGGCGCAGCGGATGCAGCGATGGTTGTGGCCGCACCAGGGACGCAAATATTGATCGATCTCCTGCCGCGCCTTTTTGCCCGTGACGCTGTTACGATCTGGGGGCCGACTTATGCCGAACATGAGGCCGCGTGGCGGAGAGCAGGCGCTGTCGTCAAGGTCACCACCGCGTTGGAGGATATTCAAGGGGCGCATAATGTTATGCTTTGCAATCCCAACAATCCCGACGGGCGGCGATCATCAGGCGAGGCGCTTGCGGCGCTCGCGGACCGATTGGCCGAGCATAACGGCTTGCTGATCGTCGATGAGGCTTTCGTCGATTTCGAAGAGACAGCGTTAAGTGTCGTGCCCTATCTGCCGAAGCCAAATCTTGTCGTGCTGCGATCTTTCGGCAAGAGCTATGGACTTGCCGGGCTTCGGCTGGGCTTTGCATTGGCCGCGCCGGAAGTGGCATCGTTTATTCGCACGGCGCTCGGGCCCTGGGCTGTGTCTGGACCTGCGATTGAAATTGGCGGCAAGGCGCTTGCCGATGCAGCCTGGCGTGAACTGGCTGTGGCCCGGCTGGAGCGCGATGCGACGCGGCTGGACGTCTTGCTGAGGAAGGCAGGGTTTCTGATTGTCGGCGGCACGAAACTTTACCGACTCGTAGAGCACCCGAAGGCTTCCGGCTTCTTCGAAAGGCTTGGTCGTGCCGGAATTCTCGTGCGACGTTTTGCCGAACAGCCGCATTGGTTGCGGTTCGGCATTCCCGGCGATGTGACGCAATGGGCGCGGCTTCAAAAAGCTCTGTTGTGACCGTGGGTGCCCCGCCGACGAATTCCCATTCGGCGGTGTTCTCGCGCGTTAAAGCGGGCAACCGGTCGCGCGCAAGGTCCAGCGGCCATTGCCGTAACGGAGATCGGTCAGCGTCAGCGGCGCGATGTCGATCTTCCAGAAGGACGAAGAGCTGGCGCAGAGAGTGTGAACAATCGCCGCCCGGATCACCGCTGCATGCGTTACGGCGACGATGTGGCCGTCATCCGCGCTCACCGCATCGAGCCATGCGGCGATGCGCGCGCGAAGGTCGATGACGGATTCGCCACCATGGCCCGCGAAAGACGGATCGGAGATCCAGCTCGCGACAGCGGCGGAATCTTCGGCAGCGATATCGTCGAAAGAGCGGCCTGTCCAATGGCCATAATCGCAATCGCGGAGTAGCGGCTCGACGGTTGTGGGCAATCCAAGCGCCTCGGCGGTTTGCCGCGCGCGACGCAAGGGGCTCACCCATGTGCGATCCGGCTTTGGGATAGACGCCGCCACGGCTGCGGCCTTTGCCGCGCCATGAGCGTCGAGCGCTTCGTCGCCGGGAAAGGCAGCATGACGCAATGCGATTGTCGAGGCGTTGGAGATCAATGTCAGCCGAATGGGCATGTCGCAAGCCTGAGATGCGTGGGAAGGAGGTTGAGAAATTCTTGACATGGACAATGCACGCCTCGTACCGTCGCCGGACTTTATGAAGCGAAGAAGCCGGTGAAAATCCGGCACGGTCGCGCCACTGTAATCGGGCTGCATGGTTTTGGCATGCGGAACGAGAGTCAGACCTTCCTTCATGAAAACACCCTGAACGGGACGCGTGATCCCGAGGAGTTTTAGCCATGACGACTGCGGTTACTCAACCGAACTTTCAGCCGATTCCCGTCCGCGAGATTCTTCCGTGGGCGATCTTCGGCAGCGTTTTGATGCTTTTGCTGATTTATTTCGTCGGCGCAGAGCAAGGGGCGACCTCGATTTTTTCCGGCATGTACATCCATGAGTTTGTGCATGACGGTCGCCATCTTCTCGGTTTCCCCTGTCACTAACGAAAGCAAAATCATGGTCAGAACACTTTTGGTGCGCGGCATGATGGCCGGCGCAATCGTAGCTATATTCGCATTCGGCTTTGCCCGGACTTTCGGCGAGCCGCAGGTCGATCGGGCGATCGCCTTTGAGGAGGCGCATTCGGATGGAGCGTCGCATTCTCATGGCGAAGCGAGTGAGGCGCATCAACACGCCGCCGCCGCTCCAGCCGCTGAAGAAGAACCCGAACTCGTCAGCCGTTCCACGCAGGCGGGCATCGGCCTTTTGACGGCGTCCATTATCTATGGCATCGGCATAGGCGGACTCTTTGCGCTTGTTTTTGCGTTCGTTCAAGATCGGGTTGTGTCCTTTGGTCCGCGCGGCACGGCGGCGCTTCTGGCACTCGCCGCCTTCCTTGCCGTGGCGCTTGTTCCAGCGCTGAAGTTTCCGCCCAACCCGCCCGCCGTCGGTCATCCCGAAACCATCGGCTATCGTACCGCCGCCTATTTTCTGATGGTTCTGGTGTCTGTCGGGGCGATGTGTTTTGCGGTCTCGCTCGGCCGCCGGATGGCGCCGCGACTGGGTGCATGGAACGGCGGGTTTGCCGGAGCTATCGCTTTCATTGCGATTGTCGCCGTCGCGCAAGCCATGTTGCCGGGCATCAACGAGGTGCCTGATGATTTCCCGGCCGTCGTGCTGTGGAACTTCCGGGTCACCTCTCTTGGGCTGCAACTCATCTTGTGGGGCGGTATCGGGCTGGTGTTTGGCGCTTTTGCCGAAAGAGCCATGGCGCCGACGAGGCGTGTCGCCTGAGCTTTTGAGTGAGCGGAAACGCTCGCGAGTCGTCTTCCAGACGGGGCCCGGCAGCCATGCCGGGTCCCGTTTTTTGTTTTGGTAAGCTCTTATTGAGAAAGAGCTTTTCAAATTTCGACCGCATTTCTGTTTGAGCCAGGATGAGACGTATTGCTTCCATAAACATAATTGTGATATTGAGAGTCATTCTCGTTATTAGATATGACTTAAAGGGGTTGGGCGATGAAGGGGGAAGCGAGGCTGACCGATGCCGGGGCCGGCAAGGCTCGGCAATCGCCATCGGTTTCAAGCCGCGATCTTTTCGCCGGACACCGCGAAGTCATCATCGAGCATGGCGAAGAGCGCTACCGGCTCTGCATAACGGCAAGCAACAAACTGATCTTGATCAAATAGGCTTCACAGCCGCACAGACGACCATCACGAACGGCAACCAAGCCAGCCAGTTCGCCCGTTGCATCGGGTGAGAGCCAGCCAGGAATGCTTCTTTCAACCGCATCTCTTGGAACTGACATGACAGGCAACAGGTTTTCCCTATTTCTCTTGATGGCGGCGACATCGCTGATTGCGATCACCGCAGCGCAAGCAGCCGAGCTCGCGAAAGACGAGAAGCCGCAGGCTGTTGCTGCCGACGCAAAAAAAACCAAGGCAGTACCGGCGACACAGCTTGACGCCGTGACGACGACGGCGACGCGCAGCGCCGAGACGATCAACGATGTCGCGGGCACCGTGTCGGTCATCGACGCCGAGACGCTGGAACGGCGTGGCGCGCATACGATCCTCGACGCCATCCGCTACGAGCCTGGCGTTTCCATTGCCAATCAGCCGACACGCGGCGGCGCGGCGGGCTATTCGATCCGCGGTATCGAGAACAACCGCGTTCTGATCCTGCTGGATGGCCAGACGGTTCCCGATTTTCCGGGCTCCAATTTCAATACGCCCAACGGTTACTCGCGCGACGTCGTCGATCTGGACAGTCTGAAGCAGATCGAAATCGTTCGCGGACCTGCCTCAGTGCTTTACGGCAGCGACGCGGTGGGCGGCATCGTCTCCTATGTGTCGAAAGATCCGTCCGACTATCTCGATATGGTTGGCAAGGATTGGTATGCCTCGCTCAAGGGCGGCTATGCGAGCGCCGACAAGAGCTATACGGAATCGGCAACGGGCGCGGCGCGCGTGGGCGATTTTGAAATTCTCGGCGTGTTGACGCGCCGCGACGGCGAGGAGACGGAATCCAAGGGTTCGGTGACGAGCGGCCTCGGCATCAAGAACAATCCGATGAATTACGACGTGACGAGTTTCCTTTCAAAGCTGCTCTGGCACGCAACGTCCGCCGATACGTTCAAGCTGACGGGCGAATATTATAAGAAAAATCTCGACGTCGATGTGCTGACAGATCTCAGCGTTCCGCCCGCGACGACTGTAACCTCCTCGACAGGCACCGACGAGACCGAGCGCAAGCGCGTTGCTCTCGACTACGTGCATGACCAGAAAATGGGCTTTGTCGATCGACTGGAGTTGAAGGCTTTCTATACCCAGCTCGACCGTACCGAGCATTCCGAACAAATCCGCACCGGCGGCACGCTTTTCCGCACCAGCGACTTCGGCTACACGCAGGATATCTATGGCGCGGAAGCGCAGCTCAATTCGGCATTGAAAGTTGCCGATGCCATTGCGATGGATTTCACCTACGGCTCAAGCGTCGAATATTCGGAAACCGAGCGCCCACGTTATCGGACCCAATATAACTATCCATCGATGACGGGCGGGACGACGGTGGTGGCCGGCGAAATCTTCCCGAACAAGACCTTCCCAGACAATAGCCTGTTCAAGCTCGGCCTCTACGGGCAGGACAAGATTTCGTTCGGCAACTGGGCGGTGACGCCCGGCGCGCGCATCGACTATTACAAGATGACGCCACATTCCGATCAGATGTTCCTGAACTCAGGCGGCGGCGCTGTTGCCGAACTCGACAAATGGCATGTGTCGCCGAAGCTCGGCGCCACCTAC
Source organism: Parvibaculum sp. (assembly GCA_036499025.1). GTDB lineage: Bacteria > Pseudomonadota > Alphaproteobacteria > Parvibaculales > Parvibaculaceae > Parvibaculum. The sequence continues at coordinate 39,120 of DASYEM010000125.1, forward strand.
AAATTCACGGAGGAATACACGGGCTTTGCGCAATATTCGCATGGCTTCCGTATTCCGCCCTATGACAGCGCCAACCAGAGCTTCACGAACTTCGCTCAGTTCTACGGCATTGTAGCCAATCCAAACCTGAAGCCTGAAACGAGCAACGGCGTCGAAGCCGGCCTTCGCGGCAGGTTCGCCAGCGGCAGCAGCTTCAGCACGGCGGTTTTCTATAACAAGTATACCGACTTCATCGACACGGTGACGCTGCCTGCGGGCACGCTGCCGGGCGGCTTGACGGCGTTCCAGTATCAGAACCTTCCCAATGTCGTGATCTACGGCGCCGAAGCGAAGGGCGAGTATCGCTTCCTGCCGGAATGGTCGCTGCTCGGCAGCCTCGCTTACGCCTATGGCGAGGATCAGCAGACACACAGCTCGATCGACAGCGTCGATCCGGTGAAGCTCATTAGCGGTTTGCAGTACGACTCCGAAAATTGGGGCGGCGCTCTGACCGTTACCCATGCCTGGAGGCATAGCCGCAACTCGACCGCGACGAATTTCTCGGCCCCGAGTTACACCGTGCTCGATCTGACGGCGTATTTCGAAATTCTGCCGACGTTCACGGTCAATGCTGGTCTCTTTAACATCACCGACGAGAAATACTACCTATCGACCGATGTGCGAGGCATCGCCTCGAATTCGACGGTTCTCGACCGGTATTCGCAACCCGGACGCAACTTCGGCGTCAACACGACTGTCCGCTTCTAAAGAGGTGCGAGAGTGAGCCCGGCCGCTATCGGCATCGCAAACAGAGACGTGCAAGACGATTGTTCCTCGGTCTTGTCCGTTCGCTCGCGCGGTTTGCAACTGTCGATGGCGGCTTCGCTTGCCGCTCATGTCGCAGCGGCTGCCACCATCATGTCGATGATGCCGGTCGAAACGATGTCTCTCGGCGATCCCAATGCCCTCGAGGTTGCTTTCGTCGACCTTGCTCCGGCGGCGCTGTCGCCAAAGACGATTGTCGCGAAGGTTCAGCCCAAACCAATAAACGAGCAGAAGAGCGATGCGATCGCGAAGCCCATCAAGCTTAAGCCGCTTCCCGCCGTCGATCACGCCGAGCTGGTGATGAAGGCAGCGGCAAAAGCCAAAGCCGAAGCGCCAAAGGTTGCCGCGGAAGCGCAAACATTGCCGCAGTCTTCGCCGGTCTCGCCCGGCGCACTCGCGTCCCATGAGCCGCAAGCCTATGGCGCGAAGCCGGCGCCTGCCGCCAAAGCCGGAGCTGAAGACAGGGATGATTTCATCGTCACGACGGCACGCTTCCGCGTTCCCCCGACACCGGCCAAATATCCAAAACGGGCGCATGATCTGAACCAGCAAGGCGAAGCGCTTATCAGGGCGCGCATTGATTATGAGGGCAACACCGCAGAGGTGCTGGTCTGGAAGAGTTCGGGCTTCGTGCTGCTGGACAATGCGGCGCTGTCCGCCGTGCGCCGTTGGCAGTTCATGCCGGAGCGGCGCAACGGAACGCCGGTCGTCGCCTGGGTGGAGATCCCCGTGCGCTTTCGGCTCAATTGATTTTTTTGAAGGAGACCTGGAATGACCACCTCATCGATCGACCTGAAGGCGCGCCGGACAGCACTTGCCGCCGCAGAGCCGCAGTTGCGCGCCCGCGACGTGGCAACGAAGCTTGGCATCAGCGAAGCGGAGCTTGTCGCGCTGGGCAACGACACGGCCGTGCCGACACGCCTGCGTCCCGAATGGCCCGCGATCATCGCCGCCGTACCGACGCTCGGACGCGTGATGGCGCTGACGCGCAATGAAGCTTGCGTTCATGAACGCAAGGGCACCTACGGCAAGCTGGGTGGCGGCGCGCATGTCGGCTTGATCGTCGGCGAAGATATCGATCTGCGCATTTTCTTCACCGAATGGCGCTTCGGTTTTGCGATAACGGAAGAGACCAAGCAGGGTCCGCGCCGCAGCCTGCAATTCTTCGATGCGCAAGGCGTCGCCATTCACAAGATCTATCTAACAGACGGCTCCGATGTTGCCGCTTTTGAGGCTCTGGTGGCGAACTGGGCGGTCGAAGCTTCGCCGGTCGTTACCGAAGCGAAGAAAGAACGCGCCGCGCCGCTGGCCGACGGCGCCGTCGATGTCGCCGCCTTTCAGTCCGCATGGGATGCGTTGAAGGACACTCACGCTTTTCATGGACTGTTGAACAAGTTCAAGCTGCAACGGCAGCAGGCTTTGCGCCTCGCCGGCGAACGCCGCGCTCATAGCGTGGAAAAATCCGCGTTGCGGGACATTCTGACCTCCGCGGCTCAACGCGGCACGCCCATCATGGTCTTTGTCGGCAATCCCGGCATGATCCAGATCCATACCGGCCCGGTGAAAGAGCTGAAGGCGATGGGTCCGTGGTTCAATGTTCTCGACGACAGTTTCAATTTGCATCTGCGCGAAGACATGATCGTCAGCGCCTGGGTCGTCTGGAAGCCGACGGAAGACGGCGTCGTCACATCCGTTGAACTCTTCGATGCCAATGGCGAACTGATTGCGTCGCTTTTCGGCAAGCGCAAACCCGGCCAACCGGAAGATGAAGCCTGGCGGATGCTCGTCGCCAGTTTGTTGACGAAGGAAGCGGCATAATGCGTTTCGGCGTTCTTGCCGCGTTATGCGGCGTGCTGGCCGCAGGAGCCGCCCATGCCGAAGCACCCAAACGTGTGCTGTCGGTCGGGGGCGCGGTGACCGAGACGGTATTCGCTCTCGGCGCAGGCGATACGTTGATCGGCGTCGATCAGACGAGCTATTACCCATGGGACAAAACGCATGTGTTGCCGAATGTCGGCTATGTGCGCTCACTGGCTGCCGAAGGCCTGTTGTCGCTGAAGGCCGACGTGATGTTGGCGGGCCCGGAAGCGGGGCCACCGGCCATTCTCGATCAAGCGGAAAAGGCGGGTCTGCGCATCGTCCGTCTGCATGATGGTTACACTCCTGAAAAGGCTATCGAGCGCGTCGAGGAAATCGGCAAGGCGCTGGAGCGAACGCGCGAGGCGGACGCCCTGGTCAAGGCTTTGGCCGAGGACATCGCCAGCGTGAAGGAAGAAGTCGCCGCGTCCTCGTCGCGCCCACGCGTTCTTTTCCTGCTACAGGCAGGCCGCGGCGCGCCTATGGCGGGCGGCGAAGGCACGGCGGCGGATGGAATGATCGCGCTCGCCGGCGGCGTCAACGCCGTCACTGCATTCCACGGCTATAAGCCCTTGTCGCCGGAATCGGCTATCGCGGCTGCGCCGGATATTCTGGTGATGATGACGCAGTCGGTCGAGGCCATTGGCGGCAAGGACAAGGTGTTCGCCTTGCCGGAAATCGCGCAGACGCCGGCGGTGCGCAATCGCAAGCTGATCGTGATCGACGGCCTTTATACTTTGGGCTTCGGTCCGCGCCTTGCGCACGCGGCGCATGACCTCGCCGTGGAATTTCATCCTGAAACGAAATTCCCGGCGTTGCCGGAGCGAGCGTGGGCGAAAGCTCAATGAGCGACATTGCGCGCGCAACGCTGCCGCCTCTTCGTATGATGCGCCGTCCATTGGTGCTTGGTGGATTGACGGGGTTGCTCGCGCTTGCTTTTTTGATGGCACTCGCCATCGGCGCGATGCCTATTCCGCTCAAGGAAGTCGTGCGCATTCTCGTCGGCCTCGATGCCGATGGCCAGTCGCGGGCGATCGTGCTCGGGTTGCGCTTGCCGCGCGCCGTGCTCGCCGTTGTGGTCGGTGCGGGGCTCGGTCTTTCCGGCGCTGCCTTGCAGGGGCTCTTTCGCAATCCGCTTGCAGATCCAGGCCTCATCGGCATTTCGGGCGGGGCGGCTCTTGGCGCTGTTGGCATTATCGTGCTTGGCCATATGCTGGTGGCGATCATTCCTTTCGCCGCCGATCCACGGCTGCTGCCGGTCGCCGCTTTTCTCGGTGGGCTTGCTGCGACCTTCGCCACAGAGCGTCTCGCGCATCATCGCGGCGTCGCGGCGACCGGGACCTTGCTGCTGGCGGGTATCGCCATCAACGCAATGGCGGGTGCGCTGATGGGCGTCCTGATTTTCATGAGCGACGACAGCCAGCTTCGCGAAATCACTTTCTGGACGATGGGCAGTCTCGCCAAGGGCGGCTGGTCCGGTGTGACCTTGGCTGGTCCTTTCGTCGTGCTGGCCGTCTTCGTGTTGCTGCGTTGCTCACGAGCGCTCAATGCCATGCTGCTCGGCGAGCGCGAGGCGCTGCATCTCGGCGTTTCGGTCGAGCGGTTGAAACGTATCGTCATGATTGCGGCAGCGCTCGCCGTCGGCGCGTCGGTTGCCGTCACCGGCATCATCGCTTTTGTCGGCGTGGTCGTGCCGCATCTTGTACGCATGGCGGCAGGACCCGATCACCGGATCGTTCTGCCGGGTTCGGCATTGCTCGGCGGCGCATTGCTGCTCATCGCCGATAGCGTCGCGCGCGTCATCGTCGTGCCTGCCGAACTTCCCATCGGTCTCGTGACGAGCCTTATCGGCAGCCCCTTCTTCCTCTGGCTACTGCTGCATCGCAAGGGGCTCAGATCATGATCGAGGCGCGGGGCATTTCAGTTCGCATCGGGGGTCGTTTTCTGGTCGAAGACGTTTCATTCCGTGTCGCGCCCGGTCGCGTCACAGCGCTGCTCGGGCCGAACGGCGCGGGCAAGTCGACGATCATCTCGGTGCTGTCGGGCGAACGCAAAGCGGATGCCGGTCAAGCCGAGATCGACGGCGTGGCGATGCAGACCCTCAAGCCTTTGGTCCTGGCGCGCAAGCGCGCTGTGTTGCTGCAAAACTCGACGCTCGATTTTGCCTTCACGGCGGCGGAAGTCGTCGGCCTGGGGCGACTTCCTTTTACGGCGACAGAAGAAGCGCTCGATGATGAAGAGGCCCTGGCGGCAGCGCGCCGTATCGCCGGCATTGAGCTGCTTTGGGAGCAGCTTTATCAGACGCTTTCAGGCGGCGAGCGGCAGCGCGTGCAATTCGCGCGGGCGCTGGCGCAAATATGGCGCCGCCGACGCGATGGCCCGCCGCGTTATCTATTTCTGGATGAGCCGACATCGGCTCTCGATCTGCGCCATCGCCGTTCGATCCTCGAAGCGGTACGCGATCTGACGGGCGACGGCATCGGCGTCCTCGCCGTGCTGCATGACCTCAATCTCGCGGCGGATTTTGCCGACGATGTCGTGCTGCTGCGCGGTGGGCGCGTTCTTGCCGACGGTCCGGTCGGAGATGTGCTCGGCGCTGACACTCTCAGCGCCTGTTTCGACGTCCCGGTCGAAATCATTCCCCGCGCCAATGGCAAGTCCGTCATTCTCGCTTGACGTTCTTTCTGACCCTACGCGGCTGCGGCTTTGCAGGCGTGGAGCTGCAGCACGAGGTCGATGAAGGCCTTGCAGGGAGAAGAGAGTTTTTTCTTGTCGTGGATCAGCCACATCTTCGTCGTCGCATCCGCCGCTTCGAGCGGCCGGTAGACAACGTGCTCGACATGCAGAGCCTGCAGCGAGGCGGCGACCGCTGAAATGCCGAGGCCCGCGGCGATGAAGCCGAGCAGCGTCGAAAGTTCGTGCACCTCTTGTGCGATTTTCGGTTCGAAGCCGGCGCGATGACAAAGGCCGAGCCATTGTTCGTGGAAGCCGGCGCCAAGCCCGCGCGAATAAAAGACAAAGGGCTCTTCGGCAAGTTCCTGCATGGTAATCGCCTTGCCGGTTCGCGAGAGCGGGTGATCTTCGTGGAGAGCCAGCACCAGCCGATCTTCGAAAATCTCGGTCGATGCAATGCCGATCGGCAAATCGGGAAGCCCGGCGCCGCGAATGAAGCCGACTTGCAGGCTACCGCTGTTCAGCGCCTCGATCTGGAGCGGGCTTGGCATTTCGCTCATCGTCAGGCGGACGTCGGGGTAGCTTTGGCGATAGGCGAGGATGGCCTTGGTGACCGAGCCTGTGAAGGGCGTCGAGGCTGTCATGCCGATTGTTATCTCACCGATTTCACCGTGATGGGCGCGACGGGCGACGGCAAGGGCATGGGCTGCCTGGTCAAGCGCGGCGCGCGCTTCGGGCAGGAACATCCGGCCGACCTCTGTGAGCTCGACACGGCGATTGGTGCGTTCGAAAAGACGCGCTCCGATTTCTTGTTCCATAATCTGTATTTGTTGACTCAAAGGGGGCTGCGAAACGCCGAGGCGCTTTGCCGCACGGCCGAAATGAAGCTCTTCCGCGAGGTAGACGAAGTAGCGGAAATGGCGGAGTTCCATCGTAATGATCCATGCAGAGTATCAATTGAGCTCTAATATATATTAGACACTCTCAATACGGCGGCGCAAATACAATGTCGCAGCGCAGTACCAAGCGGCGTTGCGCATACGAAGCCGTCACGGCTCCAGGATGCCTCCCCGACATGTCGACTCCCCCCTGGCATGTTCCCCGGCATCACTGCTGTGGCGGCTTCCTTTGCGTCTGCCGCCTGCTCGACCCGGATACCCCCGTCCGCGTCCCGGATTCCAGCGCCGACGATTGAGGTTCTACCGTGCAGTCCATCGTGCGTATCGCGTTGCAGCGGCCCTATACGTTCATCGTTCTCGCCATGATGATCACGATTGTAGGAACGCTGGCCGCGTTCAGGACGCCGGTCGATATTTTTCCCGATATTCGCGTGCCTGTTGTCGCCGTCGTCTGGCAATACACCGGTCTTTCGCCGGATGACATGTCGGGCCGCATCGTCACGCCTTATGAACGTGTGCTGACGACCACCGTCAACGACATCGAACATATTGAAGCGCAGTCGCTGACCGGTATCGGCATCGTCAAAATCTATTTCCAGCCGGGTGCCGATATTCGTCTCGCCAATGCGCAGATCACCGCCGTGTCGCAGACGGTCATCAAGCAGATGCCGCCCGGTTCGACGCCGCCGCTGATCCTGAACTACAGCGCCTCGACCGTGCCTATTTTGCAGCTCGCCTTGTCCGGCAAAGGACTCTCGGAGCAGCAGCTCGGCGATTTTGCGCTCAATTTCATCCGAACCGATCTCGTGACGGTGCCGGGCGCCGCCATTCCTTATCCCTACGGCGGCCGGTCACGTCAGGTGCAGGTCGATATCGATCCCGTGGCGCTGCAGTCCAAGGGTCTGTCGGCGCAGGATATCGGCAACGCCATCGCGGCGCAGAGCCAGATCAATCCGGCGGGCTTCGTCAAGATCGGAACCTATCAGTACAATCTGAAGCTCAACAATGCGCCGGCCTCGATCGAAGATCTCAACAATATTCCGGTGAAGAGCGTCAACGGCGCGACGATCTATATGCGCGATGTCGCCCATGTGCGCGACGGCAGCTCGCCGCAAACGAATGTCGTGCATGTCGACGGCGCGCGGTCGGTGTTGATGACGATCCTGAAATCGGGTGCGACTTCGACGCTGGCCATCGTCGGCGGCATCAAGGAGAGGTTGCCTGCCTTGCAGGAAGTTCTGCCGGCAAATCTGAAAATCGTGCCGCTCAACGATCAGTCCGTCTTCGTGAAGGCGGCCATCTCGGGCGTGGTGCGCGAAGGCGCTCTGGCCGCGGTGCTGACCAGCCTGATGATCCTGCTCTTTCTCGGATCCTGGCGTTCGACGGTGATCATCGCCATCTCGATCCCGTTGGCAATCCTGTCGGCGGTCGCGGCGCTCGCCGCCTTCGGACAGACGCTTAACATCATGACACTGGGCGGGCTGGCGCTTGCCGTCGGCATTCTGGTCGATGACGCGACCGTGACGATCGAAAACATCAACTGGCATCTCGAGCAGGGCAAGGACGTCATCACCTCCATTCTGGATGGGGCGCAGCAAATCGTCGTGCCGGCCTTCGTTTCATTGCTCTGCATCTGCATCGTTTTCGTGCCGATGTTCTTCCTGCCTGGCGTTGCGGGTTTTCTTTTCGTGCCGATGGCGCTCTCGGTCGTCTTCGCGATGATCGCCTCCTTCATCCTGTCGCGCACACTGGTGCCGACGATGGCGATGTACCTGCTGAAGCCGCACGTCGCCGGGCATGACGAGCATGAGGCGGGCGGGCCCGGACCGTCGAAGAATCCACTGGTCCGTTTCCAGCGCCAGTTTGAAAAGCGTTTCGAGCATCTGCGCGACGGCTATGCGTCGCTCCTGGAGCGTGCGCTTGGCAACCGGACACCCTTCATCATCGGTTTCATGGCCTGCGTGCTGCTGTCGTTCCTGCTGCTGCCGTTTCTGGGGCAGAACTTCTTCCCCTCGGTCGATGCCGGCTCGATCACCATGCATGTTCGCGCGCCCGTCGGCACGCGCATCGAGGAAAGCTCGGCGCTCTTCGACCGGATTCAGCAGCGCATCCGCCAGATCATTCCGCCGAAGGATCTGAACTCGATTGCCGACAATATCGGCCTGCCCAATAGCGGCATCAACACGGCGTATAACGCGTCCGGTACGATCGGGCCGCAGGATGGCGACATTCTGATCGGTCTCAATGAAGGCCACCGCCCGACCGCCGATTACGTGAAGGTGCTGCGCGAGCGGCTGCCGCGCGAATTTCCGACGGCGACATTCTCTTTTCTGCCGTCGGATATCGTGAGCCAGATCCTGAATTTCGGCGCGCCGGCCCCCATCGACATTCAGGTGATCGGCCGTAATTTTGCCGACGATCAAGCCTATGCGACGAAAATCCTGCGCGATGTACGAAAGATTCCCGGCGTCGTCGATGCGCGCATCCAGCAATCCTCGGCCTATCCCGAGCTGCGTTTCGACGCCGACCGCACGCGGATCGGCCAGCTTGGCCTGACCGAGCGCGATGTGACGAACAGCGTGGCGACGGCGCTTGCCGGCAGTTCGCAGACCGCGCCGGTCTACTGGCTCAATCCAGACAACGGGGTTTCTTATTCCGTCGTCGCGCAAACGCCGGAATATCTGCTCGACTCCCTCGGCCGGCTTGAAAACCTGCCGGTCAACGGTCCGTCGGGAAGCGCCGGCCCGCAAGTTCTGGGCGGCCTCGGAACGCTGTCGCGCGACAGCGCCAACGCCAATATCTCGCAGTATAACATTCAGACGATGGCGAATATCTATGCGACGACGCAGGACCGCGATCTCGGCGGCGTTGCCGACGCCATCAACGACGTCATCGCCGCCCACGCCAAGGAAAGGCCGAAAGGCGTCACGGTGACGCTGCGCGGTCAGTACCAGACGATGAATACGGCGTTTTCGGGCATGGGTTTCGGCCTGCTCGGCGCGATCGTCATGATCTATTTGCTGATCGTCATCAACTTTCAGTCGTGGCTCGATCCCTTCGTCATCGTCACGGCCTTGCCCGGTGCGCTGGCCGGCATTATCTGGATGTTGTTCGTCACCGACACGACCTTGTCCGTGCCGGCATTGACCGGCGCAATCATGTGCATGGGCGTCGGAACCGCGAACTCGATCCTTGTCGTGAGTTTTGCCCGCGAACGCCTTGAGGCGACGGGCGATGCGGTGAAGGCCGCTTATGAAGCCGGCTTTACACGGTTTCGCCCGGTGCTGATGACGGCGCTCGCGATGATTATCGGCATGGCGCCGATGGCGCTCGGCCTCGGCGAAGGCGGCGAACAGAATGCGCCGCTTGGCCGCGCCGTGATCGGCGGGCTCATCGTGGCGACATTCGCCACGTTGATGTTCGTGCCGGTCGTCTTCGCCCTTGTTCATGGACGCGAAAAGACCGCGCCTGCTGCCAATTCTGGAGAAGAAGCCTATGCGTGAGCCCTCCAAGCCCTTTGCGCAGGACAACGCGAAGCTGAAGCGCGCCGGCATCGTCGGCATCGCCATCGCGGTCGTCGTCGTGGGCGCCGGTATGACGACGCGACTTTTTGCCAAGCAGGAACTGAAAAGCTGGACTGCCGAACAGGCTATGCCGACGGTGAGCGCCATTCATCCCGCGCGTGACGGCGATGCGCGCGATCTGTCTCTGCCCGGTTCGGTCGAAGCCTGGTCGCAAGCGCCCGTCTATGCACGCACCAACGGCTATCTCAAAGGCTGGTACGTCGATATCGGCGCGCCGGTGAAGTCGGGCGAATTGCTTGCTGAAATCGATACGCCCGATGTCGATCAGCAGGTCGCGGCGGCGACCGCCAATCTCGCAACGGCGCGGGCGCAACTTGCGCTGGCCGATAGCACCGCGAAGCGTTGGGACAGGCTGGTCGCCCAGGACGCCGTGTCGAAGCAGGAAGCCGATGAAAAGCGCGGCGATCTCGCGGTGCGGCGTGCCATGGCGAGTGCGGCGCTGGCCGATGTTGATCGGTTACGCACCCTCCAGAGCTTCCGGCGTATCGTCGCGCCTTTCGATGGCGTGGTGACAAGCCGTTCGACCGATGTCGGCGCGTTGATCGTTTCGGGCAATGCCGCCGCCCGGCCGCTCTTTACAGTGGCCGACACGAAGAAGATGCGCGTTTATGTGCGCGTGCCGCAAAGTTATTCGGCCAATATCAAAGCTGGCATGAGCGCGAAGCTTGTGCTGCCGGAATATCCCGGTCGTAGTTTCGATGCGAAGCTCATCAGCACATCCGACGCCGTGACCGACGGTTCGGGCACGATGCTTGTGCAGTTGATGGTCGACAACGCGGAAGGGCTGCTGAAGCCCGGCGCCTATGCACAGGTGAGCTTCTCGCTGCCGAGCGAAGGTGACGGGGTGCTCGTGCCGTCGAGCGCGCTGGTCTTCCGCAAGAACGGGCTGACGGTCGCCGTCGTCGATGGCGACGGCCATGTAAAGCTGAAGCCGGTCAAGATCGCGCGCGATTTCGGTGCCAATGTCGAGATCGCCTCCGGCCTTTCGGCGACTGACCTCATCGTCGACAGCCCGCCAGATTCTCTCGCCGATGGCGATCAGGTCCATGTGCTGCAGGCCAAGGATCAAAGTTCAAATGCGCGCAGCTAGGCTTTTCTCCACTGCGTCGGCCGTCGTGCTGACGCTCGCCGTCGCAGGCTGCAACATGGCGCCCGATTACGCGCCGCCGAAGGTTGCGGTTCCCGCCGCCTATAAGGAAATGGGCCCGTGGTCGCCTGCCTCACCCGCCGACGATGCGCCGCGCGGTGCGTGGTGGGAGGTGTTCAACGATCCGACGCTCAACGGATTTGAAACACAGATCGAAACACAGAGCCCGCGTCTTGCCGCCGCCATCGCTCGTTACGATCAAGCGCGGGGGTTGTCGGATCAGGCGCGGTCATCGTTGTTCCCGTCTCTCGATCTTGAAGGCAGCGGCGAGCGCGACCGTTTGTCCGCCCATCGACCGCTGCAGAGCAAGCCTGCCGTCTATAATGATTACGCCGCCGGTCTGTCGACGAGCTATGAGCTCGACGTCTGGGGCCGGGTGCGCAATCTCGTCTCGCAAGGTAAGGCCGATGAGGAGGCGAGCGCCGCGGATCTCGCATCGGTGCGGCTGAGCCTGCAGGCCGAGCTTGCGGATAATTACCTGCGTCTGCGCGGGCTCGATGCGGAAGAGGCGCTACTGCTCGACACCGTGGATGCCTATACGCGCGCCTTGAAGCTCGCCAATACACGTCATTCCGATGGAGCGTCGTCGGCAATCGATGTTGGCCGCGCCGAGACGCAGCTTGCCTCCACGAAGGCGCAACTGGTCGATATCGGTGCGGACCGGGCTTTGCTCGAACATGCGATTGCCGTGCTTGTCGGCGAACCCGCTTCGACATTCTCGATCAAGCCCGAGATGCGAAAATTCGTTTCGCCCGTCGTGCCGGTCAGCGCGCCTTCGGTTCTGTTGCAACGGCGCCCCGATATCGCCGCCGCCGAGCGGCGGACGGCGGCGGCGAATGCCGGTATCGGCGTTCAGAAGGCCGCATTCTTTCCAAGCATCACACTCGGGCTTTCGGGCGGGTTTGAATCCGTCGGGGCCGGGCTTCTCACCGCGCCGAGCGCTTTCTGGGCGCTGGGGCCTGCGGAAGCTTTGCTGTCGGTCTTTGACGGCGGCGAGCGTGAAGGAAAACTCGCCGTGGCGAAGGGCGAATTTGACGAGGCGTCGGCCAATTATCGCCAGACGGTGCTCGACGGTTTCCGCGAGGTCGAGGATCAGATGGCCTTGTCGAACCGTCTCGCCGACGAAGCCAAGCACCAGGACGATGCGGTGAAGGCTGCGGCGCGGACCAACAAGCTGGCCTTCGTACGCTACCGCGAAGGCGCCGCCGATTACCTCGAAGTGGTGACGGCGCAGACCGCCGAGCTGCAGGCGGAAGTTTCGGCACTCACCGTCCAGACGCGGCGCCAGCAGGCAACCGTCGCGCTCATCAAGGCGCTGGGTGGCGGCTGGACCCGGAAGAGTTGAGACCAGCCGCGCTCTTTCTTTTCATCTCTCAGACGTGATGGTGGACCTTCTCGGTTCCCGTGACCCGCTTCTCCGCTTCGCGCAACAGCACGTAGAAGACCGGTGTCAGGAAGAGGCCGAAGAAAGTCACACCCAGCATGCCGAAGAAGACGGCGACGCCCATCGCATGACGCATTTCGGCACCCGCGCCTGACGACACGACCAGCGGCACAACGCCCATGATGAAGGCGAAAGACGTCATCAGGATGGGACGCAGCCTCAACCGGGCGGCTTCAATGGCGGCCTTCACCGTCGTCTCTCCATGAATTTCCAGCTCGCGCGCAAACTCGACAATCAGGATCGCGTTCTTGCACGCCAACCCGATCAGCACGAACAGGCCGATCTGGGTGAAGATGTTGTTGTCGCCACCGGTGAGCCAGACGCCCGTCATTGCCGAGAGCAGGCACATTGGAACGATCAGGATGATCGCCAACGGAAGGAACAGGCTTTCATATTGCGCGGCCAACACGAGGAAGACGAGCAGTACGCAGATTGGAAAGACGAGCAAAGCCGTGTTGCCTGCAAGGATCTGCTGGTAGGTGAGCTCCGTCCATTCGTAACGCATGCCCTGGGGCAGCGTCTCGTCGAGGATTTTGGTGATGGCCGTCTGCGCCTGACCCGTTGAATAGCCGGTCGCGGCCGCGCCGTTGAGATCGGCAGAACGGAAGCCGTTATAACGCATGGCGCTGTCGGGGCCTGCCGTTTCCGAAACGCGGATGACGGATCCCAACGGCACCATTTCGCCGGCGACGTTCTTCGTCCGCAATTTCAATATATCGTCGGGCTTCGAGCGGAAGTTGCCGTCCGCCTGCGCGATCACCTGATAGGTGCGCCCGAACTTGTTGAAGTCGTTGACGTAGATCGATCCGAGATAGACCTGCATCGTGTCGAAGACGTCCTGAACATCAACGCCAAGCTGCATCGCCTTGGTGCGGTCGAGATCGGCGTTGAGCTGCGGCACGCTGACCTTGTAGCCGGAGAAGACGCCATTGAGTTCAGGTGCTGCTTTTGCTTTCGCCTCAACGGCTTTCATTACCCGGTCCAGCGCGTCATAGCCTTGGTCGGTGCGGTCTTCGACCTGCAGTTTGAAGCCGCCGATGGTCCCCATGCCTTGCACGGGCGGGGGCGGGAAGATCGCGATCATCGCATCCTTGAGCCCGTCATATTTCTTCTGCAGCTTCTTTGCGATGGCTTCGCCGGAGAGATCGGCGCCCTTGCGTTCCTCGAAAGGTTTCAGCGAAACGAAGACGATGCCGGCAGACGAGCTGTTGATGAAGCCGTTGATCGATAGGCCCGGGAAGGCGATGGCGCTTTCGACACCCGGCTCATGCAGGGCGATATCCGACATGTCGCGGATAATTTTTTCGGTGCGGTCGAGCGTGGCGCCGTCGGGAAGCTGGGCGAAGCTGACGAGGTATTGCTTGTCCTGGATCGGCACGAAGCCCGGCGGCACAGCGCCGAAGCTTACATAGGTTGCGCCGAGCAGCACCGCATAGACGATCATCGCCCCGGACTTGCGGCGCAGCGTGCCTTTGACGCCGCCGCTATAGGCTTCCGAGCCCCTGTGGAAGAAGCGGTTGAAGCCGTGGAAGAAGCGCCCGAGGACGCGATCCATTGCACGGCTCAGGCCGTCTTTCGGCGCGTCATGCGCCTTGAGGAGCAGGGCGGAAAGCGCCGGGGACAGGGTCAGTGAATTGAAAGCGGAGATGACCGTCGAGAAGGCGATCGTTAGCGCGAACTGGCGATAGAACTGTCCCGTCAGACCGCTGATGAAGGCGATGGGCACGAAGACGGCGCAAAGGACCAGTGCGATGGCGATGATCGGTCCTGTGACTTCACGCATGGCTTTCAACGTCGCATCGCGCGGGGAAAGCCCGGACTCGATATTGCGCTCGACATTTTCGACGACGACGATGGCGTCATCGACGACGATGCCGATGGCAAGGACAAGGCCGAAGAGCGAGAGCGCATTGATTGAAAAACCGAACATGTGCATGACGGCGAAGGTGCCGACGACGGAGATCGGTACGGCCAGCAACGGGATGATCGAAGCGCGCCACGTCTGCAGGAAGAGAATGACGACAAGAACGACCAGGGCGATGGCTTCGAGCAGCGTGTGGATCACCGCTTCTATCGAGCCGCGCACGAAGACAGTCGGATCATAGGCGATACGATAATCGAGACCTTGCGGGAAATTCTTCTTCAGCTCCTCCATCGTTGCGCGAACGCGATTTGAAATCTCGATGGCATTGGATCCCGGCGCCTGGAAGATGGGAATGGCGACTGCCGGCTGATTGTCCAACAGCGAGCGCAAGCCGTATTCAGAAGCCGCGACTTCAACGCGCGCGACGTCTTTCAGGCGCGTGATGACGCCATTGTCGCGCTTGACGATGATTTCGGCGAACTGATCGGCATCGGTCAGACGGCCTTGGGCGTTGATCGGCAGCTGAAGTTCGCCGGTCGAGCCGTAGGGTGGGCCGTTAATGACACCGGCGGCGACCTGCACGTTCTGGCGGCGGACCGCGTTCACGACATCGTTGGCCGTCATGCCGTGTTCGGCGATCTTCTGGGGGTTGAGCCAGAGGCGCATCGCATAGTCGCCCGAGCCGAAGAGCTGCACGCTGCCGATGCCTGTGATCTTGGCCAGCTGATCCTTGACGTTCAGCACCGCATAGTTGCGAAGATAAAGCATGTCATAGCGGTTGTTCGGCGAAGTCAGGTGGACGACCATCGTGAGATCGGGCGAGCTCTTCGTCGTGGTCACGCCGAGATTACGCGTGACTTCGGGTAGGCGCGGCAGGGCCTGATTGACCCGGTTCTGCACCATCTGCTGGGCGAGATCTGGATCGGTGCCGAGCTTGAAAGTGATGGTCAGCGTCAGCGTCCCGTCGGAGGCGGCTTGCGAGAACATATAGAGCATGTTCTCGGTGCCGTTGATCTGCTCCTCCAGCGGGGTCGCCACCGTTTCAGCGATCACCTTCGGATTGGCGCCGGGGAATTGCGCCTTCACGACGACGGAGGGCGGCACGACCTCGGGATATTCCGAGATCGGCAGCTGAAACATCGCGATCAGACCAGCCAGAAAAATGGCAACCGAAATCACGCCGGCGAAAATCGGCCGGTCGATAAAAAACTTCGAGAGGTTCATGGCGCTATCCGCGCTTTCTATCTAAGGGGGCTCAGTCGATGCCGAGCGTGGAGTGCTGAAGTTTCGACGCGTCGGCCACTGCATTCTGAATCTGTACCGTCGCACCGGGCGTTACGTGCTGAAGCCCGTCGACGATGACGCGGTCGCCGGCATTGAGGCCGGAAAGAATGATCCTTTCGCCGCCGACCTGCGCGCCGAGTTTGACCTCGTGCGAGGCCGCCTTGCCGCCGTCGATGACATAGACGAAGCGCTTGCTCTGGTCCGTGCCGATGGCGCGTTCCGGCACCAGCAGCGCATTGCTATCGATGCTGCCGCCGAGCTTGACGGAGACGAACATGCCGGGGACGAGGCTGCCGTCTTCATTGGCAAAGCGGGCGCGGGCGCGAATGGTGCCCGAGCCTGCATCGATCCGGTTGTCGAAGCCGTAGATCGTGCCTTTGTAGACGTGGCTCTCATCGCCCTCGAGCGTCAACTCGACCGGAATTCTCTGTTCCTGAGCCCGCGTTTCAGCATTGGCATGAATGCTTTTCATGTAGGTCTGCTCATCGACCTCGAAATCGGCATAGATGCCGTCATTTGAAATGACGGAAGCAAGAAGCGGCGCGCCGGGCCCCGTTTGCACGAGGTTGCCGAGCGTGATTTCCGGGCGGCTGATGCGGCCCGCGATCGGCGCTTTGACATAGGCGTGGTCGATATCGACCTTGGCCTGCAGCACTTCGGCCTGGGCCGCCTGCACCGCAGCATCGGCCACACGCTTTGCGTTGGCGCTCTGATCGTAGAGCCGCTGCGCAATCGCCTGCGATTTGACCAGCGTCGCAGCCCGGTTGAATTCGGTTTGGGCGAATCCCGCATTGGTGCGG
>DASYEM010000126.1:0-19519 GCA_036499025.1 Parvibaculum sp.
ACCCGGAGATGATAAAGGAAGTCCTCGACGTGATGGTCGAGCTTGCCCATGACGGCATGACCATGGTTTGCGTCACCCACGAAATGGGCTTCGCGCGGCAGGTCGCAAACCGCGTGGTCTTCATGGATCAGGGGGAGATCGTGGAAGAGGCTGCGCCGGAGGTGTTTTTCAGTACACCGAAGAATGAGCGGACGAAGGCGTTCCTGGCGCAGATTTTGTAGCTGGGCCGCAAGACGTGGATACGCGGGTCAAGCCCGCGCATGACGGGCTTGTTGTATTCTGTTTTTCTCTCCGCTCGTCATGGCCGGGCTTGACCCGGCCATCCACGTCTTTCCTTCTTTGAGCGCGGTGAAGACGTGGATACGCGGGTCGAGCCCGCGCATGACGGGCTTGTGATGTTTTTCTCTCCGTTCGTCATGGCCGGGCTTGACCCGGCCATCCACGTCTTTCTTCTTCGAGTGCGGTGAAGACGTGGATACGCGGGTCAAGCCCGCGCATGACGGGTTGGGGGAAGGTCTTGCATAAATAATTACCGGGTGTTTGGGGAGGATCGGGTGAAAGGCGGCTGGGTTTACATCATGACGGACAAGCCGAATGGAACGCTCTATGTCGGCGTGACTTCTGCGATTGCAGAGCGTGCTTATCAGCATCGTGAAGGTTTGGTTGAGGGGTTCACGAAGCGATATGGGTTGAAGCGACTTGTGTATGCCGAGCGGCATGAAGAGATTGCGGGCGCTATTCAACGGGAAAAGAACGTCAAGCATGGGCGGCGGGAGTGGAAGGTGAAATTGATTCATTCGATCAATCCCGATTGGAACGATTTGTATGAGACGCTTGCCTGACAGTGAGGAAGGAAGACGTGGATAGCCGTGTCAAGCCCGGCCATGACGAGCTAAAGGTTTTCCACGCTGTTCTCGTGAATTCTTTCCGCCTTGAAACTCTTCTTCCGTACCAACACATCGTTCCGGTAGGCTTTCGGAAATTGTGCGGGGTACTTCAATGAGCGGTTCAAAGCAGTTGCGGCTTGGCGCTTTCATGCGGCCGATCAGCATTCATACGGCGGCCTGGCGTTATCCGGGGGCTTACCCGGATGCCAATTTCAATTACGGGCATATCAAGCGGTGTATCCAGAAGCTTGAGGCGGGCAAATTCGACGCCTTCTTCATGGCCGATCATCTGGCCGTGTTGAACATGCCCATCGATGCGTTGAAGCGCAGTGCGACGGTGGCGTCTTTCGATCCGCTGACCTTGCTGCCGGCGTTGGCCGCTGTGACGGAGCATATCGGGCTGATCGCAACGGCTTCGACGACTTACAATGAGCCCTATCATGTGGCGCGGAAGTTCGCGTCGCTCGATCACATCAGCAATGGGCGTGCGGGCTGGAACCTCGTCACCTCGGCCAATCCGACGGAGGCGCTGAACTTCAGCCGCGAAGAGCATCTGGAACATGGCGAGCGCTACAAGCGCGCGCGGGAATTTTACGACGTCGTCACCGGCTTGTGGGATTCATGGGCGGATGACGCTTTCATCCGCGATGTCGAAGGCGGCGTCTATTCCGACCCGTCGAGAATGCATGTGCTGAACCATAAGGGGCCGGAGTTTCAGGTGCGCGGGCCGTTGAATGTCGGCCGTCCGGTGCAGGGTTGGCCGGTGATCGTGCAGGCGGGCGCGTCGGAAGCCGGACGCCAGATCGCGGCGGAGACGGCGGAAGCCGTATTCAGCGGCGGCGGCACGCTGGAGGATGGCAAGCGTTTTTATGCCGACGTCAAAGGCCGCATGGACAAGATCGGCCGCAACCGCGACCACATGAAGATATTGCCGGGCGCTTTCGTCGTGGTTGGCGATACGGTCGATGAGGCCAAGGCGAAACGCGCGCATCTCGACAGTCTGGTGCATTACGACAGCGCGATTGCCTCGCTCTCGATTGCGCTGGGAACCGACGCCTCGAAATTCGATCCCGATGGTCCGCTGCCGGAAATCCCGGAAAGCAATGCGAGCAAGAGCGGACGCGAGCGGGCGATTGCGCTGGCGGCGCGCGACGGGCTCACGGTGCGCCAGCTTGCGCAAAGGCTCGGCGGATTTGCGGGGCTCGCTTTTGTCGGCACGCCGAAGACGATTGCCGATCAGATGGAGCAGTGGCTCTACGAGGAAGGCAGCGACGGCTTCAACATCATGTTCCCGTTCCTGCCCGCGGGGCTTGACGATTTTGTCGACAAGGTGATCCCGGAATTGCAGGCGCGCGGGCTTTTTCGCCGTGAGTATGAAGGCAGGACGTTGCGCGAAAATCTGGGATTGCCGAGGCCGGAGAACCAGTTCTTTCCGGCGAAGAAAGTGGAGAGTGCAGCGGAGTGACTCAACACCTAACCTCCCCCTTGTGGGGAGGTCAAAAAATCTTCTTCAGATTTTTTGGGTGGGGGCGCAGTCTATCGCCAGCACCTCACTTCAATATTGAGCTTCGTTTCCCCCACCCAAAATATTCGAAGGCGAATATTTTGACCTCCCCACAAGGGGGAGGTGGAAGGAAGGAAAATCACAGATGCCCGTGATCGCTCGTGAGGCGCAAAAATTCCTCTCGCGTCTTCGGGTCGTTGCGCACCGCGCCGATCAAGTGGCTGGTTGACAGCACCGAGCCCGGATTGTTGACGCCGCGAATGGTCATGCAGGAATGCTCGGCCTGAATGACGACGCCGACGCCGCGCGGTTGCAGCACTTCGGCGATGGCTTTCGCGACATCGGCGGTGAGCTTTTCCTGAATTTGCAGACGGCGGGCGAAACCCTGCACGACGCGGGCGAGCTTCGATATGCCGACGACGCGCTTTGACGGCAGATAGCCGACATGGGCGTAACCGGTGACGGGCAGCATGTGATGCTCGCAGAAGCTGACGACGCGAATGTTGCGCAGCACGACCAACTCGTCATAGCCGCCGACTTCCTCGAAGACGCGTTCGAGATATTCGCGCGGATCGGTTCCATAGCCTTCGAAGAGTTCGCCGTAGGAACGGGCGACGCGGGCGGGCGTATCGACAAGGCCTTCGCGGTCGGGATTGTCGCCGGCCCAGCGGATCAGCACGCGCACGGCGGCTTCGGCTTCAGCCTGTGTCGGCTTGGCTTCGGCGGGCTTCTTCTGTTTGACGGACTTTGCGGCTTTCGCCGTTTTTGTTTTTGCCATGATCGGGCTCCCTGGAGACGAGTTGGCTGTTGCGAGCAATCTGGGGGAAGACGCGCGCGGTTACAAGCTTATGGAAAGTGGGGTTATTCCTCGAATACGGCTTCCGATTGCGCATAGGGCGAAAAGCCGTGACGCTGGTAAAGACGCAGCGCATTGGGATGATCGAGGGTGCAGGTTTGCACGGTGAGACGTTCGGGCCCGCGCGACCATGCAAGGCGGATGGCTTCGCAGAGCAGATAGCGGCCGAGACCGGTGCCGATATGTTCGGGCATGACGCCGAGGAAACAGAGATCGGCGTCGGGCATCTGGCGAAAATCGATTTCGGTGAAACCGGCGGGCGCGCCGTTGAGCCAAAGGACGTAAATCTCGACCTCGTCATCATGAATGATGGCGGTGAGATCGGCGTCGCTGAGCTTCTTGCGGCTGACCCATGCGTAAGGGGCGCCGATCGTGTCGTAGAGATAGCGATAGAAATGGATCGGCGGCTTGTCGGCCCGGATCAGCGCGAACTTGCCATCGGGCTTGGGCGCGGGCGCGAGGCGCGGCTCGGCGCGCATGTCGAGATGGGTGACGATCGTTTTGTGGACCTTGCCCATCTCGTTTGCCTCAAACCTCTATCGGCAGGCCTTTGACCGCGCCCCATTCGGCCCATGAGCCGTCATAGATGGCGGTCTGATCGCGCCCGACGACCGCGAGGCCGAGGGCGAGGATGCAGGCGCTGATGCCGGAGCCGCAGGTGGCGATGACAGGCTGTTTCAGATCGAGGCCCGCATCGTCGAAGAGACGCACGAGCTCGTCATGGGATTTCAATGTTCCGTCCGTATTGACGAGTTGAGCCGACGGAAGGTTCCGGCTGCCGGGAATATGGCCACCGAGAAGGCCGGAGCGGGGCTCGGCTTCCTCGGCGCGGAAACGCGGGCCGCTGCGGGCGTCGATGAGTTGTTCGGCGCAGGTGTCGAGATTGTGCAGGATCGCGTCGCGGTCGCGCAGCAGCAGCGCGTTGCGGCGCGCGGTGAAGTGGCGCGGACCGGGGCGCGGGCGCTCGTCGGTGACGGCGCGATCTTCGGCTTTCCACTTCTTCAGGCCACCGTCGAGCACGACGACGTCGTCGTACCCCATGACGCGGAACATCCACCAGACGCGCGGCGAACTGAAGAGACCCGCGCCGTCATAAACGACGACGCGCATGCCGTCGCCTATGCCGAGAGCGCGGACGCGGGAGGAAAATTTCTCCGGGCTCGGGAGCATGTGCGGGAAGGGGCTCGACGTGTCGGAGATGTCGTCGATGTCGAAGAAAACGGCGCCCGGAATATGGCCGCTCTCATATTCGGCGCGCGGGTCGCGCTGCGCGGAAGGCAGATACCACGAGCCATCGACGATGCGCACATCGGGCGCATCGAGATGGGCGGCGAGCCATTCGGTGCTGACGAGGGGACTATCGGGAACGGAAGGCATGGCGGGGGTCCTGTAGAATCTCAGACGAAACCTTATGCTATCTTGTCATCCCGGCCTTGTGCCGGGATCCAGGAGCGGCAAATACCGAATTCGTGGTCCTGGACCCCGGGACAAGCCCGGGGTGACACCGAATTTTATTTGCTTCAGAGCCAGTCCGGCGCGGGCAGGTTCTTCTCGCGCAGGAATTCCGGGTTGAAAAGTTTGCTCTGATAGCGCGTGCCATAATCGGCGAGAATGGTGACGATGGTGTGGCCGGGGCCGAGGTCGCGGGCGAGGCGGATGGCGCCTGCGATGTTAATGCCCGAGGACCCGCCGAGACAGAGACCTTCGTCTTTCAGCAAATCGAAAACGATGGGCAGGGCTTCCTCGTCCGGGATCTGATAGGCCTCGTCGATGGGCGCATCGACAAGGTTCGCCGTGATGCGGCCCTGACCGATGCCTTCGGTGATCGAGGTGCCTTCGGCTTTCAGCTCGCCATGCTTGTAGAAATTATAGAGTGCTGCGCCGAGCGGATCGGCGAGCGCGATCTTGATGTTCTTGTTGCGGGCCTTCAAAGCGATGCCGATGCCGGCCAGCGTGCCGCCGGTGCCGACGGCGCAGGAAAAGCCATCGACCTTGCCGTCGGTCTGATCCCAGATTTCGGGCCCTGTCGTTTCGATATGCGCCTGACGGTTGGCGACATTGTCGAACTGGTTCGCCCATATGGCGCCCGCGGGCTCGGACGCCGCAAGCTCGGCGGCGAGGCGGCCTGAATATTTGACGTAGTTGTTTTCGTCCTTATACGGAACGGCGGGAACTTCGATGAGGCGCGCACCGCAGAGGCGCAACATGTCCTTCTTTTCCTGCGATTGCGTCTCGGGAATGACGATGACGCTTTTAAAGCCGAGCGCATTGCCGACAAGCGCGAGGCCGATGCCGGTATTGCCCGCCGTGCCTTCGACAATGGTGCCGCCCGGACGGAGCTGACCCTTGGCGACGGCATCCTGGATGATGTAGAGCGCGGCGCGATCCTTGACTGACTGGCCGGGGTTCAGGAACTCCGCCTTGCCGAGAATTTCACAGCCCGTTTCCTCGGAAGCGCGCTTCAGGCGGATCATCGGCGTGTTGCCGATGGCGTCCACTAATCCCTGTTTGATGTTCATTGCTGGCCTGATTTTTTGGCTAGGTGGGCTGAATCGCCGTAAGGGCAACATACGGAGCGCGGCGCGCCGGTTCAAGGCGAAGAGCGATGAATCAGAGCTTCGCTTTGTTGGCTGTAAGCCATTGAATCATCAAGATTGTTTTGGCATCCCGGATGCGTCCGTCCATGGCGGCGGCATAAGCCTCGTCAAGCGGCACGGCGACGGCGCGAATGTCTTCATGCTCATGGGCGAGACCGTGAATGCCGCCAACCTTCGAGAGGTCGGCGCGGGCCGCGTACATGTAGGTGCGCTCGCCATAGCCGCCGGGCGAGGAGAAGACGGTGCCGATGTGAACCGGTGCGCCGATGGCGCAGGCGGCTTCTTCCATCGCCTCGCGTGCCGCGACCTCGGGCGGCGTCTCGCCGGGATCGACGATGCCTGCGACCGCCTCGAAGAGCCACGTCGCTTCGCCCCAATAAAGGCCGCAGGTGCGGAACTGCTCGATCAGCACCACGGCGTCGAGCGCCGGATCGTAGGGCAGGACCATCGAAACTTCGGCGATGGTGTAGAGGTCGCGCTGGATGGGCTGCGACCATGTGCCGTCGAAACGCTTGTGGCGGAAGGTGAAGCGCTCGAGCTTGCCCCAGCCCCGGCCGAGCAACTCGCGCTTTTGAAGGTCGATGTCGTCAAGCGTGCGCGGGGTCGGGACGAGGCGGCTTTCCATGAGGGCTCCAGACTGTCGGGAAGAGCGAGCGGGAGGCGCAGTCTAGCAGCCTGCTTGACGGAAGTGGGTGACATGGATATTAATTGATCGATCAGTTAATTAAAGGATGTCTCATGGCGCGAGCCACAACGCAGGTGCGGAACCCGGAGACGACGCGGGCGGGGATTCTCGAGGCGGCCGAAACCAGCTTCACGGCGAAAGGCTTCGCGGGCACGTCCATGCGGGACATCGCCGAGGCGGCCGGCATCCATCAAAGCCTGATCCATCACTATTTCGGAACCAAGCAGGCGCTATGGCAGGCGGTCGTGGAACGCTATGTCGAAGCCTATCTCGACCGGCAATTGCCGCATCTGGAGGACGGCAAGCTCGACGCGGCGACCTTGCCGCGCGCCCTCGAAATCGAATTCGAATTCTGGCGCGACAATCCCAATCTGCTGCGCTTGCAGAACTGGGCGCTGCTGGAGGGCAGCAACCCTTTCGGTGAGAAACGCGATGCGCTCTATGCACCGTTCATTCCGGTGATGGAGGCCTTGCAGAAAGCGGGCTTCATCCGCGCCGACATCGAGCCGTTTCACGCGCTGGTGATGGCCGCGGCTTCCGTCGGCTTCTGGCTTCAGAACCGCGATGAGATCGCGGCGGCGCTGAAACACGATCCGGCGGCGGCGAAGGCGGCGGATGACCGCTTCTTTGCCGACATGATGAAAGTCTTTTTCGACGGCGGCATCGCGGCAAGGCGGGGATGAGATGGACAAGCACGTCGAGAGATCGAATGTCGCGGCTTACGAAAATCGCTTCGTGCCTATTGCCTATGACGTTCTGGTGGCGTCGATCTTCACGCCCTTCGGGGGCGTGACAAGGCTGCGCATGAAGGCGATCGATCTGATCGGCGTGAGCAACGGAATGCGTGTGCTGGAGCCGGGATGTGGCACGGGCGGCGTGACGAAGTTGCTGGTCGCAAGAGGCGCCGATGTGACGGCGGTCGATGGATCGGAGCAAATGCTGAGCCGCGCGCGCCGACGGGCGCCGGGGGCGAGGTTTGAAAAACAACAGCTCGAGACGCTCGACGCGGCGGGCACATTCGATCTGGTGCTGTTTTCATTCGTGCTGCATGAGTTGCCGCGAGGCTTGCGGGCGCAAGCACTGGCGGCGGGCGTGCGCTCGCTCGTCCCCAACGGCCGGATCGCGGTGCTCGATCACGCAGTTCCGGGAAGTGGACGTTTCGCACAAGCCTGGCGGGGTTTTTTGATGAAGCTCGAACCGCCAAGCGTCGCGGAATGCATCGAGCGTGGCTATGACACGGAGCTAGAGGCGGCGGGTATGCGCGTCACGGCGCACTATGCGCTGGCGGGAGGAACCGCGGCGCTGACGATTGCGGAACGAGAGTGAAGGCCCTCACCCTCACGCTTCGCGGGTCCCCCCCTCTCCCAAAGGGAGGGGGGATTCAGGGGGAATTTAAGGCCTCGTGATGGTGAGCTGGGTCACATCCACATGCCCCGTGCGGAAGCCCGCTTCGCAATAGGCGAGATAATATTCCCACATGCGGCGGAAACGTTCGTCGAAGCCCAGCGGCTGGATTTCGGGCCATGCGACGGCGAAGCGTTGACGCCATTGTTTCAGGGTCTCGGCATAGTCGAGACCGAAGTCGAGATTGCCGCTCCATGTGAGGCCGGCCTTGGCGACCTGCTCTTTCAGAATTTTCGGCGAGGGCAACATGCCGCCCGGAAAAATATAGCGCTGGATGAAATCGACGCCCTTGCGATAGGCGGGAAAAGTTTTGTCGCCGATGGTGATGATCTGCAGGCCCGCAATGCCGCCGGGCCTCAGGCAGTCGCGGAGTTTCTGAAAGTAAGTCGGCCAGTATTCTTCGCCGACGGCTTCAAACATTTCGATGGAGGCGATGCGGTCGAATTTTTCCGAGACGTCGCGGTAATCCTGATAGCGGATTTCGACGCGGTCGGAGAGGCCCTTGGCCGCCATGCGTTCGCGTGCGAAGGCAAGCTGCTCTTTGCTCAAGGTGATGCCGGTGACGCGGCAGCCGATTTCGCTGGCCGCATATTCGGCAAAGCCGCCCCAGCCCGATCCGATCTCCAACACATGATGCTCGCGCTTCAGGCCGATGCGTTCGGCGAGCGAGCGGTATTTGTTGATCTGCGCTTCCGCGAGCGTTTGCCCCGCATGAGCGAAGCGCGCGGAGGAATAGGTCATCGTGGCGTCGAGCCAGCGCAGATAGAAGGCGTTGCCGAGATCGTAGTGGAATTCGATGTTGCGCCTCGATCCGCTTTTCGAATTGCGACGAGCGAAGTGATAGAGGCGCGCGGCGAAGCGGGCGAAGGCGAAGCCTTTGAGCCTGGCTTGCAACGCTTCCTTGTTGCGCGCGAAAAGTTCGAGGAAGGCGGTGATGTTGGGACTGTCCCACATGCCTTCGAGAAAGGCTTCGGCGGCGCCGAGATCGCCGTTGGCGACGACGCGGCGCGCCAAACCGAAATCTCGAATTTCCATGATGGCGTCGGCGCCGGGCTCGCCGCCCCGGAAGCGCAGCCGTCGCCCGTCCGGCAGGATGGCCGTCAGCGTTCCGCTTTTGAGCTTGAGCAAAATGCGGAAAGCGAAGCGGACGAGAAAGGGGATGCCGGGCAAGCGGCGCAAGGTTTCGGGCGTAACCTCTATGGGTTCAACGCCGACGGGCAGACAGGTCTCGGCAAGCGCGGTCATGCAAGCCTCCCAGATTTTCCAAACCGATTATAGCCTCACCGGGGCCGGACGCCCACCGGCTTTACGCATTCTTAACGCTGCCGGACCGCTTCGGTTCAGCCCGGGTGCAAGGCGGATAACAGCGGTGATAGGGTGGTCAGGTGGATTCGGGGGCGGGCAAGTTAATGGTGGGCGGCAGACTGAGAATTCTTTTCGCGGATCGGCGGTTTCAGCCCGCATTCCGTATTGCCGTCGTCTACCTCGTCATTTCCTACATCTATCTCTATACCTCGGATTGGTTCGTGGAAGCGCTCGTGCCCGAGCAACTGAGCTTCGCCGTCAATGTCTCCAAGGGTTTCGTTTATGTCGCGGTGACGGGCGCAGGGTTGCTCTATTTCATTCACCGGGCTTTGACGGCGGCGCAGATGGCCGAGGCCCAGTTCGAGCATATTTTCAACGCGAGCCCGGACGGCATTCTTCTGGCGACGACGGATGGCGGCATTCAAGCCGTCAACCCTGCCTTGGCCGAGATGCTGGGCCGAACCCAGGCCGAGATGATCGGCCGGGGCCGGGACGTGATGCTCTATGCCGATGCGCCCGACGTCATCGAGGCCGTCAAAATGCGCCAGCTTCATGGAGAAGTGCGGCAGCGTTTTATTCTGCACAAGAGGAACGGCGAGGAATTCCCGGCCTATGCGGCATTTCGCAATTTCACCCTGCCCAATGGCGAAAAACGTATTTGCGGCATCGTTCACGATCTGAGCGAAACGGAACAGCGCGACTCGAAATATCGCGAAGGCGAAAGATTGCGCCTTGTCGGGCATCTGGCGGGCGGCGTCGCCCATGACTTCAACAACCTTCTGACCGTCATTAGCGGCAATGCCGAAATTCTTCTCGATACGGAGGAACCGGCCACGCCGCAATATCGCGCCGCCAATATTATCTGGACGGCGGGACAGCAGGCGGCGCAACTGGTTCGGCATCTGCTGGCCTTTGCGCGTCGGCAATCGCTCGATCCGGCTGCCTTCTCGATTTGCACGCGGCTGAAGGAACTGATGCCGCTGCTGACCAAAGCCGTCGGCTCGCATGTGACCGTCGATCTCGATTGCGCGGACGGCACATGGCTCGCTTACGCCGACGCCTCGCAATTTGAGAATGCCGTGCTCAATCTCGTGCTCAACGCAAAGGACGCGCTGACCGAGGACACGACCATTTATGTCAAGACGGCCAACGTGACCATCGGCGCGCGTTCGACGCTTGAGGGCATGGTGGTGCCGGGCGACTACGTGACCTTGAGCGTGACGGACAGGGGCACCGGCATGTCGCCGGACGTGATCGCCCATGCGGTCGAACCCTTTTTCACCACCAAGGAAGCCGGGCAGGGCAGTGGGCTCGGGCTCAGCACCGTTTTCGGTTTCGCCAAACAATCCGGCGGGCATCTCGATATCAAGAGCGAAGAAGGTGTCGGGACTACGGTGACGATCTATCTGCCGCGCCCTGTCGGCTACCGGCAGACGGAGGCGGCAAAGGCCGCGCCCGGCGAAATAAAGGGCGGACACGAACGCATCATGATCGTCGAGGACGACCAACTGGTGCGCACCTTCCTCGACAATGCGCTGTCGCAGCTCGGCTATCGCGTCATCGCGGTGCAGGATGCGTTAGAAGCGCTGGACATTCTCGGCACGCAAGGCGGCGTCGATTTGCTTGTTGCCGACGTTGTGCTGCCGAACGGCATGACCGGACGGGAGCTCGCCGCGAAGCTGCAGGAGACGCAACCCGATCTCGCGGTGCTGTTCATCTCGGGTTTCCCCGACGAACTTTCGGTGAACGGAGATGCGACACAATCGCCCGTGCTGAAGAAACCTTTCCATGTGCAGGACCTTGCCCAGCGCATTCGGGACGCGCTCGGCGGAGTGGCGTGATAGTCTCGGCCAGAATCACGAAAAGGCGAATCTGGTGCGGGGCGAGGCGAACAAGGCTGTTGAGACACGCGAACCCGGCGACGTATTGCGCGAAGTCTTCGGTCTTCCGTCCTTTCGCGGCCAGCAGGAAGACATCATCCTTCATGCCGTGAATGGCGGCGATGCGGTCGTGCTGCTGCCCACGGGCGCGGGCAAGTCGCTTTGCTATCAGATCCCGGCGCTCTGCCGCGCCGGTACGGCCATCGTCGTCTCGCCGCTGATCGCGTTGATGCGCGACCAGGTGGAGGCGTTGCGCCAGTCCGGCGTGCGGGCCGCCGCGCTCAACTCGACATTGACGCCGGAGGAGGCGACGCGCATCCGCACCGAACTCGCGGCGGGCGGGCTCGATCTTCTGTATGTGACACCGGAGCGGCTGGTCAGCGACGGCTTCATGGGCTTGCTGTCGCGCTGCCGGATTGGACTCTTTGCCATCGACGAAGCGCATTGCGTCAGCCAGTGGGGCCACGATTTCCGTCCCGAATATATGCAGCTTGCCATGCTGCGAGAACGCTTTCCCGGCGTGCCGCGCATGGCGTTGACGGCGACGGCCAATCCGCAAACCCGCGACGATCTCATTCATCGTTTGCAACTTGATGACGCGCGGGTTTTCTCCGCGAGCTTCGACCGGCCGAACATTCGCTACACGATCGTTCAAAAGGACAATCCGCGCTCGCAGCTCGGCGCTTTCCTGAGCGACAAGGCGGGGCAGAGCGGTATCGTCTATTGCCTGAGCCGCAAGAAGGTCGAGGACACGGCGGAGTGGCTGCGCGGGCAGGGCGTGCGGGCCTTGCCCTATCACGCAGGGCTCGACCGCAAGGTGCGAGACGCCAATCAGGATGCGTTCCTCAAGGAAGAAGGCCTCGTGCTGGTGGCGACGATCGCTTTCGGCATGGGCATCGACAAGCCGGATGTGCGTTTCGTCGCGCATCTCGATCTGCCCTCGAGCATCGAAGCCTATTATCAGGAGACGGGCCGCGCCGGACGCGACGGTCTGCCGTCCGAAGGCTGGATGACCTATGGCATGGGCGATCTGGTGCAGCGCAAGCGCATGATCGACGACGGTGCGTCGCCCGAGGATGTGAAGCGCGTGGAACGCGCTGCGCTCGACGCGTTGCTCGGCGTTTGCGAGACCTCGGCCTGCCGCCGCCAGACATTGCTCGCGCATTTCGGCGAGACGCATGGCGGCGAATGCGGCAATTGCGATACGTGTCTCACGCCCGCCGAGAAATGGGACGGCACGGAAGCGGCGCGCAAGGCGCTATCGGCGATCTACCGCACCGAGCAGCGCTATGGTGCTGGGCATATCATCGATGTGTTGCGCGGCAACCAGACCGAGAAGGTTGAGCGCGCCTTTCATCACACGCTGCCGACCTTCGGCGTCGGCAAGGATATCGACCTGCGCACATGGGGCTCGGTGATCCGGCAGTTGGTGGTGTTGGGCCACGTCTCGGTCGATCACGCCGGTCATGGCGCGCTGAAACTTGAGGAAAGCGCTCGGCCTGTGCTGCAAGGCCATCACACGATTGAGTTCCGCCGCGACCGCGCAGCGCCGGGATCGGGCCGCAAGCAACGCGCCGCCAGATCCGGCGCGGTGCAGACATCGGACAACTCGGAGGACGAAGAGCTGTTCCAGGCGCTTCGCGCCGAACGCTTGCGTCTGGCCCGCGAACAGGGCGTGCCGCCTTACGTCATCTTCCACGATGCGAGCTTGCGCGAAATGGCACGCGTGCGTCCGGCCTCCGTCACCGAAATGGGCGAGATCGCCGGCGTAGGCGCGGCAAAATGCGCACGCTACGGACGGGCGTTTTTGAAGGTGATCGGCGAGAACGGTTAGGCTGCGGGACGCGGGAAAGCGGAGAGGTTCGCCAAACGCGGTCATCATTCGGCATCGTCGGACGGATCAGCATTGTTCGAGAAAAGCATCGAGCGCCGTCAGCGCTTCGGGTTCGTCGAGAAAGGGCACATGGCCGCGATCCTTGATCGTGATGCTGGAGAGCTTCGTGTGCTGCTTTTCCATGCGCTTCACGGTTTCGGCGCTTAAAATATCGGAGTTCTCGCCGCGAATGACGAGGACAGGAACATGGCCGAGCGCCTTGAATTGCGGCCACATGGCGGGCAGGGCGCCGTTGGCGGCTTCGAGCCCCTTGCGCATGGCGACGCCGATCTTGGCGTCGTAGTCGATTTTCGGCACCCCGCCTTCTTCGGCAAAGGTGCGTCGCGCCTGCTCGTACCAGTCGTCGCCGGTCAGCGTGGGGAAATCGCGTTCGTTCATCATGCGAAGCTTGAAGGCGGCTTCCGTCCATGAGGCCGGCGCTTCCATGACGCCCGCATAACCCGCGATGCGTTTCAGGCCATCCATCTCGACTTCGGGACCGATGTCGTTCAGCGCCGCACCGCGCACCGCGTTGGGGCGCTGCGCCGCCATCAGCATGGTGACGAGCCCGCCGCGCGATGTGCCGATGAAGACGGCCTGATGAATGCCGGCGGCGCCCATCAGATCGAAGGTGTCGAGCATTTCGTTTTGCGGGGTATATTCGGTCCAGCTCTCGCAATATTGCGAACGCCCGCGCCCTCTGAAATCGGGGCACAAAACGCGTCGCGTTGCCGCGAGGCGGGCCGCGAGCGCATCGAAATCCTTGGAATTCCGCGTCAGGCCGGGAAGGCAGATGACCGGCGCTAGTTTCGAGACGCGCGCGCCATAATCCCTGGCGAAAAGGCGGAGCCCGTCCTGCGAGGTGTAGAAGAGTTCGCGGTATGGCGCAGACGTTGTCGCGTTCATCTCTTTGCGTTTCCGCGCTTCGGCGCCAGAGGCATGCGATTGTTTTCAGGCGCGGCCGTCAGATCGTTTGCCGATTTGGCCTGCGCGTCGGCAAGCTGTTCTTCCTTCTCGGCGACAGGCTCCATGACGGAAGCGGGAAGCAGCGGCGAGGCCAACGGGATCTTGCCAGGCACAGGCGCCGCCGTCGCGATCGGCGCGCCGGTGTTGCGGCGGATGTCTTCGCTCAAGCGGATTTTCTGCGCGCTGCCGTTGAGGCGCGTTCTGTAGATTTCCAGATTCTCCATCACACGCTGCACATAATTGCGCGTCTCGGAGAAAGGAATGTTTTCGATCCAGTCGATCGGATCGACGGCGGTCGAGCGCGGATCGCCATAAAGCCCTTGCCATTCGCTGACGCGCGTCGCACCGGCATTGTAGGCGGCGATGCTCATGACATAGGAGCCGCTATAACCGTCGATCAGATCGCCGAGATGCGCCGAGCCGAGCATGGCGTTGTAAGCCGGGTCGGAGGTCAGGCGGCTCGCCGAATAGGGCACCGAGATTTGACGGGCGGTGGTGCGCGCCGTGGCGGGCATCAGCTGCATCAACCCGCGCGCGCCGACCGGACTCATGGCGCCGGGATCGAATTCGCTTTCCTGCCGCGACAGGCCATAGACCAGCGCTTTTTCAACCGGCGGGCCCTTGGCAGCATAGGCCGGCATGTAGGAAACGGGATAGGCGCGCTGAGGCAGCAGCATGTTGCGCTGGGCGGCGGTTTTGGCGACGCGCAAGGACAGCTTGCGGTCATTGAAAGCCAACGCCATGTCGGAAAGCTGCGCGAGCTGCTGCGGCTCTTCCAGAATGTCGGCGAGATGCAGCATGAAGCTCCACGCCTGATCGTCGCGGCCGAGATCGTGCAAAATCTGCGCGACATGGACGAGTTCGAGTTTCTTGAATTCGGCCTTTTCGGATGCCGACGGCGTCGGATCTTTCGGCAGCTTCAGGCGGGCATCGCCCTCGCCGAGGCTCGCCAGCGCCACTGTGCCGAGCTGTCCGTAGAAGGTCGTCGGATAGTGAGCGGCGAGGCGGTAATAGAGCTCCGCGACTTTCTTGTCGCCTTGCGCGGAGGCCGCGCGGGCGGACCAGTATTCGGCGCGTGCCTTGCTGATCGGCGTCGTCACGGCGTCTTTCAGGCGCAGAAAATGCGCCAGCGCGTCGCCGGGCTTGTTCAGATATTGAAGCGCGATCCAGCCGCAGAGGAATTCAGCGTCCGCATAATCCGATCCGTCTTCCAGCCCATGCCGGGAGACGATGGCATAGGCTTCCTTGTATTGGCCCTCGGCGAGCGCGACGCGGGCGGCGATCTTGCGTTCGACCCACCATGCATCCACATCGATCATCTGATGCGGCTTGGCGGGCGCGGTGAGGATCAGCGGC
The DNA here is from genome assembly GCA_036499025.1 of Parvibaculum sp. GTDB lineage: Bacteria > Pseudomonadota > Alphaproteobacteria > Parvibaculales > Parvibaculaceae > Parvibaculum. Next base: position 15,314 of record DASYEM010000126.1, read on the forward strand.
ACCGTCGCTTCGTCATTGCCGCGCTTGCGTTCATAACGAATGCGATCGAAGAGCAATCCGACATCGCTCTTCATGGAGCGCGGCAGGCGCGCGACGGCATCGTCGGCGGTGTTCGAGCGCGTCATCAGGCGGATGCGGGCTTCGGCAAGCGCCTGCGCATCCTCGCCGATCAGTGCCGCCGTCGTCTTGGCGTCAGCGGTGCGTTTGTCCCAGAGCAGACGATCGAGCCGCGCCTTGTGAACGGCGGGCGTGAAGTAGGAGCGGAAGTTCGCCAGAATTTCCTTCTGACGCACCGGCTCGAAATCATCTTCGGCCCAGGCGCGCTGGATCCACGTCTTGCCTTGTTCCTTCTGGCCGGCACCGATCAGAGCCTGACCGAAGCGGATCTTGCCCTCGCCGGTGAGCGGCGGATGGGCGCTGAACCAGCCGATCATGTCCTGATTGCTCATCGGATAGGCGAGGAGCGCCTCCTCGGCGCGGCGCGTCAGCAGCGCCTGACGGGGCCAGTCGGGGTTTTGTTCCTGAAAGGCCGTGATCTCGGCCAGCGTCGCGCCCGAATCCGGCGCGACGAGACGCGACCAGAGGATGAGCTTTGCCGCCGCCGGATCGTTGAGGCGCTTCATGTGGCGCATCGCTTCCGGCCAGTTCTTCCGGTCGGCTTCGTTGAAAGCATCGGTGATGGCGGCGATGTCGGCCTTGGTCAGCAGCGTCGAGGTGACGGTGGCCAGATGGCGCTTCACCGGCGCGGCGGCGGCATGGCTCTTCTTCTTTTTGCTCTTCTTGCCCGTCTTCTTCTTTGAAGCTGTTTTCTTTTTGGCCGTGGCCTTCTTGGCCGTCTTCGAGGTTTCGGCGGTCTTGTGCGTCTTGGTGCCGGCTTCCGCCGCGCTCACGGCCAGCGGTCCGGCGGCCAACGCAACGGCAAGCGAAAATGCCAACAAGGGTGCCAATAGCGCCTTCTTGAAACCCGTCAATCGGTTAGGCGCGCGATCCGGCACTGGAACGGTCCATCCTTGAAAAGAAGCCGGAAGCCCCCGGCGGCGGCGAAGCCACTGTTCAGCCAAGTGAAATTCCACGCCAGATTATCGTTTATTGAGACTACAAAAGTGCTAACAAGCGGAGCAACGGCACGCAAGGCCGCAGCCTCGATTTACAGGCAGTTTCCTTGCCGCTTCCGCAGCTTATGGTTATCTTGCGCGCCGCCCGGCAATTATTAACGGGCTATTGGAGCAGACAAAGATGTTCAAGGGATCGTTCGTCGCCCTCATCACCCCGTTTCGGGACGGCAAGGTGGATGAGGAGGCGTTCGCCAAACTGGTCGAGTGGCAGATCGCCGAAGGCACGCATGGGCTTGTTCCGTGCGGCACGACGGGCGAATCGCCGACACTCAGCCATGAGGAACACAAGCGCGTCGTCGAAATCTGCGTCGAGGTGACGAAGAAGCGCGTTCCCGTGATCGCAGGCGCGGGCTCCAACAATACGGTCGAGGCGATCGAGCTCACGAAGTTCGCCAAGAAGGTCGGCGCGGACGCGGTGCTCAGTGTGACCGGCTATTATAACAAGCCGTCGCAGGAAGGCATCTACCAGCATTTCAAGGCGGTCAACGACGCCGTCGATCTGCCAGTCTTCCTTTACAACATTCCCGGACGCACCATTGTCGATATCAATCTCGATACCATGACGCGCCTGGCGAAGCTCAAGAACATTGTCGGCGTCAAGGATGCGACGGCGAACCTCGCCCGCGTCAGCCTGCAGCGGCAGGAGATGGGGGCGGAGTTCATCCAGCTTTCAGGCGAAGATGGCACGGCTCTCGCGTTCAACGCGCATGGCGGCGTCGGCTGCATTTCGGTGACCGCCAATATCGCGCCGAAGCTTTGCGCCGAGTTCCAGACCGCGACGCTGGCGGGCGACTACAGGAAGGCGCTCGAATTGCAGGACCGGCTGATGCCGCTTCACAACAATCTCTTCATTGAGCCGAACCCAGCGCCGGTGAAATATGCCGCGAGCCTTCTTGGCCTTTGCCGCGACGAGTTGCGCTTGCCTCTCGTGTCGGCGACGGAGCCCACGCAGGTGAAGGTGCGCGAGGCGATGCGGCACGCCGGCCTCGTCAACTGACCCTCAACAGTCACTGAGGGATCATGTCCTCCAAAAGCGGCGGCGCAAAAAAGAAGCTTGGAGACGGCCGGAAGATCATTGCCGACAACCGCAAGGCCCGATTCCATTATTCGATCGGCGATGTGTTCGAGGCGGGTGTCGAGCTTCGCGGCACCGAAGTGAAATCGCTGCGCGGCGGGCAGGGCAGTCTCAACGAGGCTTATGCGCAGGCGACGAAGCAGGGCGAGATCATGCTCGTCAACGCCTATATCCCCGTCTACCTGCAGGCGCATCAGTTCAATCACGAGACGCGGCGGCCAAGGAAGCTGCTGCTGCATCGGCGCGAGATCGACAAGCTCTCGCAGGCGATCCAGCGTCAGGGCATGACGCTGGTGCCGCTCAAGATGTATTTCAATGAGGAAGGCCGCGTGAAGGTCGAGATCGGCCTCGCGCAAGGCAAGAAGGTCGCCGACAAGCGCGAGACCGAGAAGCAGCGGGACTGGCAGCGCGACAAGGCGCGCGTCATGCGCGAGAAGGGCTGAGCCCTTGCGCTTTCTTCAATGGATTTTCGGCCGTCCTTATCTGCTGCTTTTCCTGACGGCGTTTTTCTGGAGCGGCAATTCGATTGTCGGACGCGCCGTCATCCACACCATGCCGCCCATCGGGCTTGCCTTCTGGCGCTGGTTTCTGGCTTTCCTGATCGTGTTGCCTTTCGCCGTCAAGCCGCTGATCGCCGACCTGCCGGTGCTCAAGGCGCATTGGCTGCGCGTCGTCATTCTCGGTCTGCTTGGCATTTCGACGTTCAACGCCTGCCTTTATGTCGGGCTTCATAGCACGCAGGCGATCAATAGTGGCCTGCTGCAATCGGTCATGCCGATGCTCATCATCGGGCTCTCGGCTTTTCTCGGCGAGCGTCCGACCTGGCATCAGCTTGTCGGCATCATCGTCGCGCTGGCTGGCGTGCTCGTCATGCTGTTTCGCGCCGATCCGGCGCTGCTCTCGGCATTCTCGCTCAACCGGGGCGACATCTGGATTTCGGTCGGCGTTCTGGTCTATGCGGTTTATTCCGTGGGCTTGCGCTGGCGTCCGAAGCTCAATCCGCTGAGCTTCGTCGCGGCAACCTTCGCGGTCGGCTGGATTTCCATGTTGCCGCTCTATGTCATGGAAACGCTGAACGGCGATCCGGTGAGGCTCTTGCCCATCAATCTCGCCGCCATCGTCTATGTGGCGATCTTCCCGTCGCTGATTTCCTATCTCTGCTTCAACCGGGGCGTCGAGTTGTTGGGCGCCTCGCGGGCCGGGATCACGCTCTATCTCGTGCCGCTCATCGTCAGCCTCATGGCTATTGTGCTGCTCGGAGAGCCATTTCACCTCTACCATGCCATCGGCATGGTGCTTATTCTGGGCGGCGTGGCGTTTGCGGAGAGCCGACGGAAGGATCGTTTATGAGCGAAGATGAAAAGCCCGGTTTGATCGGCAAGATCAAGGACAAGCTCATCCGCTCGAAAGAGAAGACGGCGGAAGAACACCGGCACATCACGGGCCGCGTCGATCTCGATCATGTGAAGCGCCTGCCGCCCGGACAGCATCTCGTTGAGAAATGGCCCGTACTCGATCTCGGCATTCAGCCGGAAGTCGCTCTTGGCAATTGGCGCTTGCGGATCGATGGGGCTGTCGAAAACCCGATGACGCTGACCTTTGACGATTTTCTGGCGCTGCCGCAGGAGCATTTCGTCAGCGACATTCACTGCGTCACGACCTGGAGCCGCTACGACAATAACTGGGACGGCGTCTCCGCGCAGACGATTATCGATCTCGTGAAACCAAAGCCCGAAGCGCGGCACGTCATTTTTCATTCCTATGACGACTACACGACCAATATCAAACTCGAAGTCTTCAACGAGCCGGACGTCATCATCGCCCATAGCTGGGAAGGCGAGCGATTGACGCGCGAGCACGGCGGTCCGGCGCGCGCCATCGTGCCGCAATGGTATTTCTGGAAGAGCGCGAAGTGGATCAGGCGGATCGAATTCAGCGCCACCGACAAGCCGGGTTTCTGGGAGGAGCGCGGCTATCACAACGAAGCCGATCCGTGGATAGAGCAGCGCTATAGCT
>DASYEM010000127.1:0-4717 GCA_036499025.1 Parvibaculum sp.
TTCGATCTTGGGGGCAGCGTGCCGTGGGGCCGACGCTTCGACGAATATGAAGCCTTCTTTGCGCTCAAGGATATTGGGCCGGGCACAACTATTCTCGATGCGGGCGGCGGTCCGGCGTCCTTCGCGGCGGAGGCCGCGGCACGGGGCTTCAATGTTACGGCCACCGATCCGATCTACTCTTTGTGTGGCGGCGACATAAGGCGGCGGTTCGAGGAAACGGCTATAGCGATGCGCGCGAGCATGCGTCTTGCGTCCTATCGTTTCAAATGGAATTTCTACGGTTCAGAAGAACGCGTTCATCGGCGCCGCCGGGATGCGCTCGAATTATTTCTGGCCGATTTTGAGCGGGAGGGGGCGCGGCGTTATGTATCCGCATCGCTGCCGAATCTTCCATTTGCGGATGGTGCTTTCAGCTGCGCTCTCTCTTCACATTTTCTGTTTCTCTATGGAGATGAGCTCGACGGCGCGTTTCACATTGCGGCCATACGCGAACTGATGCGCGTGGCCAAGGAAGTGCGGATTTTTCCGCTTATCAATCTCGATGGAAGGCCATCGAGCCATCTGCCTGTCGTCATCCGCGATCTCGAACGCGATGGCTTCGAACCTAAGCTCGTGCATGTGCCGTTCGAGTTCCAGATCGGTGCGACGCAGATGCTGCGGGTGAGACGGGGAGGCTAGAACTTATGCGACACGCAGTCGCCGGTGCGGCGACGATCTACTTTATGGCCTGCCTCAAGGGGACACCGTCGGCCAGAAGCCGGTTCACGTGAGCCCGCAGTTGCGCCTGTTGATAGGGCTTTGCGAGGCGCGGCAGGTTTGAGGTTTCTTCGTCGGTCAATTCCGCGTAGCCGGTTGCCAGCAGAATGGGCAAGGCGGGATATCGGGCGCGCACGATCTTCGCGAATTCGGTGCCCGTCATGCCGGGCATGGCTTGGTCGGTAATCACGAGATCGACAAGCGAACCTTTTTCGAGAAGATCAAGTGCGGCTTGACCCGAATTGGCTTCGATCACCTTGTGGCCGAGATCTTCGAGCATATCGACGGTACTCATCGCGATCAGCGCATCGTCATCGACCACGAGAATGGTGGCGGGCTTGCCGGTTTCGGTCTCGATCTCGGCGGCAGCTTCGACGGCAACGGGCGCTTCGGACGTGGCGACCGGAAGCCATAGCGTCGCGGTCGTGCCCCTGCCGGGCTCGCTTGCAAGATCGAGAAGGCCGCCAAGCTGGACGGCGAGGCCATGCACCATCGAGAGACCGAGGCCGGTGCCTTTGCCCGTGGGCTTGGTGGAGAAGAAAGGCTCGATCGCCTTTTTCAGCGTCAGGGCATCCATGCCGCTTCCGTTATCGACGATCTGCACGCGCAGATAAGAGGAAGCGCGCAGATTTTTTGTCTCGTTGCCCGAAGCTTGATCGACGATGACGTCGATGGAGCCGCCGCCGGGCATGGCGTCGCGCGCGTTGATGACGAGATTGAGAACGGCAAGTTCGACCTGATTGGCATCGACCTCGACCAAAGGCAAGTTTTCGGGAATGCGCAGAGTGAACGCAATATGCGGCCCGAGAGTGCGATCCAGCAGATCGCGCATCCCGTGAAGCAGCGAGACGAGATCGGTGGAAGTCGTTTTTAAATCCTGTTGCCGCGCGAAAGCGAGCATGCGCTGAGTGAGGGATGCACCACGCCGCGCGCCTTGCAGTGCCCCATCGATCAAACGCAGGGCGCGCGGATCGTTCGGCAGACGCTTGCGGAGAATGTCGAGATTGCCCATCACCGCCATCAGCAGATTGTTGAAATCATGCGCGACGCCGCCCGTGAGCTGGCCGATGCTCTCCATTTTCTGGGCTTGGAAAAGCTGCTCCTGCGCGCGTTCGCGGGCGGCGATTTCGTTCAGCAAATCGACCGTTCGCTCTTCGACGCGATGTTCAAGTGTCGCCGTTAAATCCGTCAATGCGGCGCGCTCGGCGGCGATTTCGGCGAGCAGGCGTTCGCGTTCGATTTCAGAAGTCTTGCGCGCGGTGATGTCGATGGAAACACCTACCAGCTGGGCGATCTCGCCGGCAGCGTCGCGGATGGCGCGGGCGCGCACATCGACCCAATGGATGCTGCCGTCGGGCCAGATGTTCCTGTATTCGATGGCGTAGTCCTGACCCGTCAGCAGGGAGGACTGAAAAACGGCTTCGCGTCTTTCAAAATCGTCGGGATGAATGGCGGTGCGCAGATAGTCATATTTGAAGGGCTGATCGGGCGTGAGGCCGAAATGCGTCTTGCAGGTATCGGAGGTGTGAAGCGCCATGTTTTTGAGATCAAGCGACCACGAGCCGAGGCGTCCGGCCTTTAATGCCGTTTGTAGACGCTTCTCGCCTTCGCCCAATTCCTGCAAATGGTCGCGCGCTTCATATTGCCGGCGGCGGCCGCGAATGGCGGCGCGCACCACGCTGGCCAGCGTGGTGGGATGAAAGGGACGTTCGAGAAACGAGACATTGCCGAGAATTTCAGCAAGGCGCGCCGCGGCCGGATTACGCTCCGGCCCGCCGCCGCGCTGTGTCAGCAGAACGATGGGGAAATCCGACCATGCTGGTTGCGCGGCCAGAAATGACGCCAGAGGCCGCAAATCGGCGCCGCGTATCGCTTCATCCGCAATGATGGCAAGGCCCGCGCCTTTTTTGAGTTCGGCGCAAAGGGACAACAGGCTCGGGTGAACTTCGGCGGGAAACCCGACCTCACGCAGAATGCTGGCCGCGATATGACCGTCACGCCCTCCGGGTGCGAGAATGATGGCGCGTTCGGAAAGCGGCCCCGGATTGCTCACGTGTCACTCTTGAGAAGCGGGGAATCGCCGCCTGCATAAGTGGGAACGCCGCGCAGGACGCCATGAAAGCCTTCGAGAGGCTCGCCGATGGTGAGACCTCTTTTGCCGATGGCGTATTCGCGGATCGTCGCCTCATGAAAGCCGGTGCGCTTCTTGATGACCGAGATGGCGCGGCGAACCTTGGCCATCGCTTCAAAGTAGCGAAGCAGAATGACAGTGTCGGCAAGATAGGTCACATCGACCGGCGCTTTCATATCGCCGACAAGCCCATGCTGGGCGACGGTCATGAATGTCGAGGCGCCCTGACGGTTCAGATATTGCAGCAATTCATGCATATGCAGGATGAGCGAATTTTCCTCCGGCATGGCGGCCTGATAGCCGTTCAGGCTGTCGATGACGATGGTCTTGATCTTGTCGCGATCGACGATGCGGCGAACCCGATGCGCGAATTCGCCCGGAGACAATTCGGCGGCGTCGATCTGCTCGATATGCAGATTGCCTTTCTTTTGTTGGGCGTCGAGATCGATGCCCAGGCCCTTCATCCGGTCGAGGAGCAAGCCGAGTTCTTCGTCGAAGATGAAGAGGGCGGCTTTTTCGCCGCGTGCGACGGCGGACATGGCGAAGACCATGGAGATGAGGGATTTACCCGTGCCGGCAGGGCCGAGAATGAGCGTGCTCGAACCGGTGTCGAGCCCGCCGCCCAGAAGCGTGTCGAAGGCCGCTATGCCGCTCTTGATCTGCGTTCGCGCAAACCGCGAATGATGTTCCGAAGCGACGAGGCGCGGAAAGACGTTGACGCCGCCCGTCGCGATCGTGAAGTCGTGATAGCCGCCGCGATAACGCTGGCCGCGATATTTGGTGACGCGCAGACGCCGCCGTTCGGCGCCATAGTTCGGGGCAAGCTCTTCAAGCAGGACGACGCCATGCGCGATGCTGTGCACGGTCTTGTCGCTCGCCTCGGCGCTCAGATCGTCGAGCATCAGAACGGTCGAGCCGTGGCGGGCAAAGAAATGTTTGATGGCCAGAATCTGGCGGCGATAGCGCAACGAACTCTGCGCGAGAAGACGGATTTCGGAGAGGCTGTCGAGAACCACGCGGCTTGGGCGAACCCGTTCGATGGCGTCGAAAATCTGCTTTGTCGTCTCGCCGAGTTCAAGATCGGAGGAATAGAGAAGGCTTTGCTGCTGGTCCTCGTCGAGAATGCTTTCGGGCGGCATGAGCTCGAAGACCTCGATCTTCTCATCCAGTGTCCAGCCATGCGAGGCCGCGCCTTCCCTCAATTCCTTTTCGGTCTCGGAAAGGGTGATGTAGAGGCAATTCTCTCCCTCACGTATGCCTTCGAGGAGGAATTGAAGCGCCACCGTGGTTTTGCCTGCGCCGGGCTGCCCTTCGAGAAGAAAGACATGACCGCGACTGAACCCGCCCGACAGAATTTCATCAAGGCCGGTAATTCCGGTCCTGGCGTTATTCTTTTGGCTGACCATGGGGTTTGGGCTCTCTGATGGGTGAGGCGCGACGTGACTGTACCATTATAAACGCGGACCCGATCCAGCAACTTGCTGCCGAGCAAGAAAGACCTTTATGCCCAACGCGCGGATCGGGTTTTGGTTCACGGGGGAAAGCGGGATTTACGACCCTGAAAACGACTACGGCGCGCCGCGAAAATCGCAGGGCGCGCCGTAGTGTAAAACTGGCTCCCCGGGCCGGATTCGAACCAGCGACCGATCGGTTAACAGCCGATTGCTCTACCACTGAGCTACCGAGGATCACCGCCGTTAAGGAGCGGCGGAAGTGGGCTGCATATAGCAAACCCGTCAGGCGGATGCCAACCTTAATATCAAGGCCCTAATCTTGCCCTAAAGGCCCGGCAAACCCATGTGTGGAAAAGGCCCTTATTGAGGGCAAATG
>DASYEM010000128.1:0-20617 GCA_036499025.1 Parvibaculum sp.
TGATGAGTTGCCGCACGCTTCGTCAGGCGGCGGAATTTCTGGTGCAACACAATCCGGTAAAGACGGCCCAAGGCAGCGTTCGATTCGCTTTCGATCAGGAAAGCGCCGTTCTTTCCATGATGCCGGGAATCGAATTGCCCACGGCCGCGAACTTCATGACCGAAACTTTCTTCGCTGCCGCCGTCACGGCGATCGGTGAGCTTGTCGGCGGCGAACTCGCCGGGTGCCGGATCGAATTTTCCTTCCAGCCATCGATGCCCGAGGAAATATATTGCAGCCTCCTCGGCATGCCGGTGTCCTTTGGCAAATCCGGCAATCGTCTCATCGGCCCGCGTGAGGCGGTCGATCTGCCGCTGCATGCTGCGGGCAATGCCGTCGCTGACATGTATGTGAGGCAATGCGGCAAGCTGCTTCGCGAACAGGGCAGGGCGGAGACTTACGCCTCCGAGGTGCGACGCGTTCTTCTCAATGCACGCGGCGAGGTCGCCAGCGAATATGAAGTCGCAAGCCGCCTTCACATGAGCGGGCGCACCTTGCGTCGCCGCCTTTCATGCGAAGGCACGTCATTCAGGGAAATTCTCGACCATGTGCGCAACGAGCTCGCAAAAAATTATTTGCGCGACACCAAACTCTCGATTGCGGAAGTGGGGGGCATGCTCGGCTTCGAAGATGCGGCTAATTTCCGTCGCGCCTTCCGCCGCTGGAACGGCTGCTCGCCGCAAGATTACCGTGCAATGCCTGTCGAGGAAGAATTTGCGGATGCGCCGGACATCCGCGAAACAGCTTTCGAGATGACTTCAGCCTAGGCCGTGCGACATTGGCATTTGCGGACCGGCCCCGAAATCCGCATAAAGACCGGGCCCGCTCTGGGTGCCCGGAGAGCCCATGCCCGAGATCTATGTCGATGCCGACGCTTGCCCCGTGAAGGATGAAGTCCTGCGCGTCGCCGAGCGCCACAATCTGGCCGTCTATATCGTCAGCAATAGCGGCATGCGGCCAAGCCGCAATCCCATGGTCCGCCAGATCGTCGTACCGCAAACGCCGGATGCCGCCGACGACTGGATCGCCGAGCATATCGCCACCGACGACATCTGCATCACCGCCGATATTCCGCTGGCTGCCCGCTGCATCGAAAAACACGCCCATGCCCTCCATTCCAATGGCAAGCCCTTCACCGAGGAGAGCATCGGCATGGCTCTGGCGATGCGCGGGCTGATGCAGCAATTGCGCGAAACGGGCGACATAAGGGGCACAAATCCCGCCTTCACCCGGGAAGACCGTTCGCGATTTCTGCGTGGGCTGGAGGAAACTATTCAAGCGGTGCTGCGTCGGCGGCTATAATGGGAAGGCAGAGGGGAAAGTCATGCCGCGCACCAAAGCCAAAAAAGTCGAGCCGCTCACGGATACGCGCCTGACGCTCCGCCTGGATTTTCCAGAAATGGGCCGTCTTGGCCCCGGCAAGATCCGCCTGCTCGAGCTTGTAGGCGAGCACGGTTCGATCAGTGCGGCAGGCCGCGCCATGGACATGTCCTATCGCCGCGCCTGGCAACTCATCGACGAAATGAACCAGACCTTCCGCGATAGTGTCATCGAGACGCAGCAGGGCGGCGTCGCGGGCGGCGGCGCAAAGCTGACCCAGACCGGGCGCGACGTCATCCGCGCCTATCGCGCCATCGAGACGAAAGCCCGCATCGCGGCGGCGGCCCATATCGAAGCGCTCGCCCGCGTGCTGGCGCATTGATCTTCCGTCACAAATTCAAAGGACGAGCTGCGTCTGCGTGATGAGCGCGGCAAGTTTGCCGTCTGACCGCGTGATTCGCGTTTGCCACACCATCGCCTTGCGCCCGCGATGGACAGGCATGCATTGGCCGAGCGCGATATCTCCGAGCGGCACCCCGGCGAGAAAATTGGTCTTGCTCTCGATTGTCGTGGTTGTCGCGCCCTTTGGCAGATTGAGAAACGTCGCTACCGCGCCCAGCGTATCGGCGAACGCCATGATCGCCCCGCCATGCAAAATATCTGGAATGGTGCACAGCTCCTTCTTCACCGGCATCCGCGCCTCCACGCATTCGGCGTCGGCGGCGGTGAGTTCGATGCCGAGATATTCCGCAAAGGGAAGCGGCATCTTGCGAAGCGTTTCGAGCATGTCTTGCGGCATCGTTGGCCCTTCTTGATTGCATTCGTTCCGCGTCAGCCTAAACGCCTGCGCTTCAACACAGTAGAGCCGAATGGCCCGTCCTTGCGGGGCCATTCGAAACCCTTACGCCGGAGGTAAAGGGAACCGAGCGCAGGCATTGGCGTTCAAAAAAGGGGAGGGTGCAAATGCAGGAGGTTCAAATGCCGCGTGGCGACAAGTCGAGTTACACAGGCAAGCAGAAGCGCAAGGCCGAGCACATCGAAGAAGGTTACGAGAAGCGCGGCGTGAAGAAGGGCGAAGCCGAGCGCCGCGCCTGGGCGACCGTCAACAAGGAAAGCGGCGGTGGTAAGAAAGAGGGCTCTGGACGCGGCAAAAAAGAGACCAAGGTCTCGTCGCGCAAAGGCGGAAAGATCGGTGGCCGCGCTTCGGCAAGCAGGTCGGCTGCCGCTCGCTCCGCTTCCGCCCGCAAGGGCGCGGCAACCCGCAAGGCCAATAAGGCGCATAAGGCAAAAAAGGCGAGTTAGTCTTCCGTGGAAACGGTGGTGGCGCGGGCGACTGCGGCCTTCAGGTCGCCAAGCTGGAAGGGTTTGCCGAGATGGACGGTGCCGGACGACGCCATCTCCTCTGGAAGCTCATAGCCGCTGGCGACAATGATCTTGAGCGCTGGGTACTGCTCGCGTACATGCGCCACAAGATCTTGACCGGACATGCCGGCAAGGCCGAGGTCGGTGATTAGCAACTCCGTCTTTCCGTCGGCTTGCAACGCGCTGAGTGCCGATGGGCCGTCCTCGACCTCCATCACCCGATGGCCGAGCTGCTCCAGCATATCGACGGTACTCATGCGCACCAGCATCTCGTCTTCCACGACGAGTATGTGCAGCGGCTTCTGCCGCTCTGCTTGCGCGGCGGCGGAGGGGGCAATCGTCTTCGTATTCGCAAGCCCGCCATCGAGAATGCCGCGCACTTTCCGCGCCAGTTCGTCTTTGCGATAGGGCTTGCTGAGCAGGAAGACATCCGCGTCGAGGCGCCCGTTGTGAACAATGGCGTTCTGCGTATAGCCCGACGTGAAAAGCACCAGCAGATCCGGGCATATCTTTTGCGCCTGCCGCGCGAAATCGCGGGTGTTGATCGTGCCGGGCATGACGACGTCTGTGAACAACAGGTCGGGCCGCGCGCCGCTCTCCAGCAGCGCAAGCGCCTCGTCGGCGTTCTCGGCCTTCAGCACGCTATAGCCAAGCTCCTTCAGCAGGTCGATGGCGGCGGCGCGAACGCCCGCATCGTCTTCGACGACAAGAATGGTTTCGGTGCCGCCGGTCGCGGGCGAGAGAGGCGTTGAATATTCATCGACGCCCTTGCGCACGCGGGGGAGGTAGAGCTTCACGCTCGTTCCGTGTCCGACTTCGGAATAGATCTTGATATGACCACCGGATTGTTTGACGAACCCGTAAATCTGGCTGAGCCCCAGGCCGGTGCCTTCGCCTTCGCGTTTTGTCGTAAAGAAAGGCTCAAAGGCGCGCGCCGCCACTTCTGGGCTCATGCCGTCGCCCGTGTCGCTGACGGCAAGCATCACATATTGCCCCGCCGTCACTTCCGTATGCGCCATGGCATAAGCGTCGTCGAGAACCGCGTTCGCCACTTCGATGGTGAGTTTGCCGCCATCGCGCATCGCGTCGCGCGCATTGATGGCGAGATTGAGAATGCCGTTCTCGACCTGCACCGGGTCGGCCAGCGTGTTCCACAGGCCGCCGGAGATGACGGCCTCCACATCGATGCGTTCGCCCAGCGTACGGCGCAAAAGGTCCGTCATGTTTTGAATGGCGCGGCCAAGATTGATGGCCTGCGGGTTGAGCGGCTGGCGCCGCGCAAAAGCGAGAAGCTGTTGCGTCAGCCGCGATCCGCGCTCGACGCCGGAAATCGCGTTTTGCAGGCGCCCCGACGCGCGCGGATTGCCCTGCACGTCGCCGGTCATCAAATCGAGATTGGCGCTGATGATTTGCAGCAAATTGTTGAAATCATGCGCGATGCCGCCAGTCAGATGTCCGACCGTCTCCATCTTCTGCGCCTGCCGGATGATCGCATCGGCGCGCACGCGCGATGTGATGTCCATGGCCGCGACGAGGAAGCCGCCATCGGATAGCACATTGCGATAGACGTCCAGCTCGCGCTGATTGAGGGATATCCGCTGATTGACTTCGTCCTGCGCGTTTTCAGTCGCCGGCAGTTCGTCGAATATCGGATGATTGCGATGCTTGTCGATCTCGCGGAAATTATCGAGCGCCGCGCCTTCGGTCGCCATCTCGCGCGGGAAATCCAGCAGATGAAAGAAATGCCCGTTAAAAGCGCGCAGCTTGCCCTTCGCGTCGAAAGCGGCGATGCCGTCCCTGATGTTGTCGAGCGTCGCCTGCAGGAGCGTCGCTTTCTCGGCGAGCGTTCTCTCGGCGCGCGCGAGACGCAAATTGTTGCGCAACAAGAGCACGGCTATGAAGAGCAGGAAAACGAGCGCCAGTGCCGCGCCGCTGAATGTCGTCATTGTCGTGCGGTCTTCAAGACCCGCCGCATCCCGGCTCCGGTTCTGTAGCAGGATCTCTTCTTCGTTCGTCATGTTTTCGACGACGGAGACGATCTCGTTCATCAGCACACGGCCGACGTCCTGACCGATATAGTTTCCCGAGGCTTCGAGCCCCTGCGCGCGCCGGATGTCGATGCCCTTCTGAAGCAGTTCGAAGCGCTTCGTCACCAGATCGTGTAACCGCTCGACGCGCCTCACCTGACGCGCATTGTCGCCGGTCAGCGCGCGCAGGTTTTTCAAGCTCTCCAGCGTGCGCCGCTCACCTTCATGATAAGGGTCGATATAGACTTCCTTACCTGTCAGTAAGTAGCCGCGCTGCGCGCCGATGCCCTGCCGAAGCTCGGAGAGCAGCGTGTCGGCGTTGTTGATGACGCGATAGGTGTGAATGATCCAGTCCTGCTTCTCGCGCAGGCTCTGCGTGTAAAAGATCGCAAGTCCCCCAACGAGGCCGAGAAGCAGAAAAATGGGAATGAGAGCAAAGACCAGGGCGCGATTTGTGGACGTCATTGGATCAATCTTCAGCAGCGCCCGGCAGGGCCATCTTCAAAGCTGTTGTGTGCGGCGACCTTAACAGGCCGTCCCCCGTAAGTCGCTAAATTACACAAGAAGCCCCCCAAACGAAACGCTACGCGGCACCGGGAACCCTGCCACTCATCGCTTTGTTCCACACAACTCGACGCAATTCCCAATGACCTTGGGCCCTCGCGGCCACACACTTTCCGCGTGGTTCGGCGATCGCCGGGCCACCGGCCCGCGGCGCTCCGGCGATTCGGGTCGATCGGAAGACGATGGGTAATCAAACGAGCACCCCCCCGGTCCGCAAAAGATCGCCCGTCGTCTTCCGCATTTTGAATTTTTCCGTGGGAACACATCTCTCAAACACGCGTTAGGTACACGGTATTGCTGGGGGAGTGCCTTCCTGAAATCACCAGACGGGACAGCTCCATATGTCGGAAAATTACTCTCCTTCGCCTTCAAACTCGGCAGTTGTGGCCGGCGCTTATGATCGTGCCCGCCAGCAGCCGTCCTTGGGTGAAGTGTTCGAATCCGAAGAGCTCAGCCGGGCCCTTCTGGAAGCGGCTCGCTGGCCCCAAGGCCCGGAATGCTTGCGCTGCCATGCGCTGGGCGCCGCTTGCCGCCTCACGACCAGGCCCGGTCTTTGGACCTGCAAGGCATGCCGCAGTTGCCAGTATAGCGTGACCTCGGGGACGCCGTTGCACGGTACGCGAGTAACGCTTGCCTCCTGGGTCGTACTCTTCCACGCGCAGGAAATTCGTCGCCAGCGCCTCAGCGTCTCGCAGGTCAGCCGCAAGCTCGGCGTCAGCTATCTGACGGCCAAGAGCATGTTGCAGCGCCTTGACGAATTGCGCGAGAAAATGCCCGATATGGCGGAGCGGATGAAGCGCCAGCTTCTCGACCTGACTGGAATGCGGGATCATGCGCCGATGCCGACCTCGCACATGAGCGCCTCGGCCGGAAACATGGGCGCGTGATAGGGTCTCGATGAAAAAGGGGCGGGCTCTTCAGGCCCGCCCTTCGTCATTAGCCGACCCTCAAGGCATCGACGCTGGCGCGCCCAACGACCGAATCCAGAAAATCCAGTAGCTTGTGAAGTTGCACAGGCTTCGCGAAAGCGCCGACCGCGCCGCATTCGCTTTCAATGGCATATTTCAGCGCGTCCACATCCGCCGTCATCAGGATGATGACAGCGCGATGATCGAGATTGCGCGCCGCCTCCGCCACGCGCACGCCATCCCAACCCGGCATGTTGACGTCGAGCAGAATGACCCTCGGCGCATGCGCGGCAATCTGCTCCAGCGCGTGAAACCCGTCATCCGCCGTAATCACGTCGAAACCCGCATTGCGCAGAAATTCGCTCATTTCTTCGCGCTGGCCGGCATCGTCATCGGCAACAAGCACTCTGGAACACATTTTCGATCTTTCCTCTGGACAGCGAACCCCGACAGCGAACCCCCGCAGCAAACGATGTCGTCCGCATGCGTATGAAACGCCGTGTTTTCTTAAGGGGTGGTAAAAAGCGAAGCGGAGAGGGCGGTCAGTTTTGTGTAGTTTTGTCGCCGGCCGCCGTGAGGCCCCCGAGCAGCGCGGCGAGATCGGCGATCTTGACCGGCTTGGAAAACGTGCCGAGCAGCTTTACGCCATAGGCAAGCGCGAGATCGGCGGCGGTTTCGAGCATCACATGGCTCGCCGCCGACACAAGCACGACGGACACCTCGCCTTTATGTTCATAATCGCGCAGCGCCCTCAGCGCCTCGACGCCATCGCGCCCCGGCATATGCAGATCGAGGATCACGATGTCGGGTGAGAAGGCATCGACCAGCCGCAGGAAATCCGTGCGCCCTGCGCGCGTTTCGGTGACATAGCCGAAACGCTCCAATGCCTCGGCGCATTCCTCGGCATAGATTTCATCATCGTCGTAAATCAGCGCGCGCCGCTCGGCCAAGCCGTCAGTCTCGAATTTCTGAACGATATCCATACCCTGGCACCACGCATATTTGATTTCGCGACCCACCCAGTATGCTGCAAAGCATCATGCCCGAGCGCCGCATTGCGTGCGATTGTGTGAGCGCCTGTCTGGCTTAACCAAGCGGCTCGTTAACCGACAAGCACGGGCACGCCGCATTTCGCGCCGCTGACGGACATGTCCATGACGCCAAGCTGCACGCCGAGCGTGGTGAGCAGCGTGCTGGCCGGGGTACCCAGCACCGCGACGGCATGTGAGATAAGAGAGGTCAGCGTCCCGGGAATTGTTCCGCCGGCGACGGTAAGACGCAAAGAATCGCTGAGGTCGGGAAAGAGCTGACTCGGATCGGAACTGCCATCGACCGATCTATAGACTCCGTTGTCTATGTCCGCCTGACTGAAATCGACATCAGCCCCGGGAGCGTTGTTGGCCAACGACGCGCTCCCGCTTGCCGTTATCGGCAGATCGACCAGCAAAACCTTGATATCGACAATGCTCGGATTGCTGACGGCAGGCGCTGCCGAAAAACTGGAGAAGCCACTCGTCACATCGCCATAGCGTGCAGTTACCGCACCGGTGAGGCCCTTCAGCGTCACCATTTGCTCGCTCTTGCAAGGGATTGCTTCAATCGTCGCCGTGCCCGGCGCGACCTCGATATAGATCGGCACGTTGATCGTCGTCGATAGAAGAAGAGGGATGCTGATGTTCAGAAGTTGCAGGTTGAGGGAAATCCGCGTCTGTGCGGTATGAACGGAAGTCCCCACCGGCCCGTTCGCAACCTGTGCCATGGGCGCGCCGACCGCCACGCTGGCCTGAAGGCTGGTATTCGTGATCGGTATGCTGAGGCCGGTCCCGACGTCTACTTTCTTCCCCGTGCCCGCCGTTCGAGCTGCCGCGGCGACCAGCGAGTAAAGTTCGAACTGCGACCCGTCCTCCCCCTTGCCGATGCTGCCGATTGTCCGTGCCTCGATACTCGGGGCGGAAAGCATGTCGCCGAGTTTAAGCGCTGTGCCCGATGGCAATTGCGCCAGAAGCGTATTCAGAGCGGAAGTCGCGCCGGAAATATCGCCTGTCGCCCCGCTTTGCGAATCCTGCAGAACGGAAATCCCCGCGCCGAGGATTTCTCCGACCGTTACCTGCGTGTTGAGCAGGTCGCCATAATTGCCCGCCGTAACATTCGCCTGTGCCGCCAGCGCGTCGAGAAAAGATAGCGCGGTGACTTTCGTGCTCGCCAATGCCTGATAGTCGATGAGGGACAGAGAAAGATTGCCGCCGAGCAGGCCGCCGAGAAGTTGATTGGCGACGCCCCCATTCAATTGTGCGAGCCGGGTCCCGGCGGAAAAGCTCGCCGTCGCAATGGCCGCAGCCGTCGCGCGTGTGTGCACCGTATTGAAGCTCGAAAGCCCCAATGCACTCGCGAAATAGGTCGCCGCCGTTTTGTTCAACGTGACGCGCACCGCATTGGGAACTTGACCATCTTGCGGCGCGGTAAAGCGGCCCTCGGTCGTCTTCGACTCATCAGCCGTATAAACGCCCGTTTCAATCAGTTCGATCTCATCACCGTTGTAACCATTTGCAGTCAGAACTTCGGTCACGGCCGAGGCCGGATCATCCAGATGCTGCACCGCCGAAAGCGCCGCCGCATCCGTGGCGTTTTGCAACGACCGGCGCGTGAGCAGCAATGCACCCGCATCGACGACAATCGCCGCGATCCCGAGCACGAGGACCAGAGAGAAAGCCGCCATCACCGAAATAACGCCATGGTCGTCGGCGATGAATCGCCGCGTCAAACCCGCTAGCCGCGCTTTTCCCTCTGCAATGCAGCCGGTCATAAAACCCTCTTTCGCCGCGATGATCGGCTGAAATCCCGCCGATGTGAAGTGGCCCCGCCTGAGACATGCCTGCCGGTCTCGCCATCCGTCTACGGAGTGCCGGAACTTGCGTGACACAACTGCACATATCCTCACACCTCATTTCTAAAGCTTGCCTTACTAATTGCGTGAAGCAGCGCGGGAAGAGTGGGAGAGCCCGGCGCGGCAGGTGGAGGAGGAAGTCCCGTGATCGCGAAAACCCTCATTCTGTGTTCGACCTGTCTGGTTCTCGCCGGTTGCGTCACCGACAAGATATCGATGTCCTCCGAAGTCGGCGGCGATGGTGCCGGTGCCTCGCTCCGCTCCACCGGCGTTTCGAGCGTCATCGGCGGCGATGACGGCAGCGGCCCGATCGGCTCCACCGGCGGGCTCGGCGTCACCGGCGACAATGGCGCGATTGCCAACGTCATTGGCGACGATCCTCTGGGCGGCGTTCTCGACGGCGCGCTCGGTAAAGGCAATATCGTCAGCCAGATCCTCGGCTCGCCCGACGGCACCAAGGGCCTTGTGCCCGAGCTTGCCGCTGGCGTGGCCGGCGATTCCGATGCGGATATTTTGAACGGCGGTCTGGGCCTCGGCGGCGAAGACGGCCTGCTTGCCGATCTGACAGGCAGCGATTTCGGCGGTGCGGTGTTGGGGACGCAGGGCGTAATTCCTGCCGGCCTTGCGGGCGGCAATGATGGTCTTCTCGGCGCTCTCCTGGGAGATCATGCTGCAAGCCCGGTGCTGGGGCCTGTTGCACAGGCCGTCCCCACATCCGCCCTCGTCAGCGGTCTCGCGCAAGTGCCCGCTCTCGGCGTCACCGGGCAGGGCGGCGTCGTCGCCTCGGTCCTCGGCACCGATCTTGTCGGCAACCTTATTGGGTCGGGCGGCGTCCTTGGCGGCGGCGGCGCCGGCGCCATCGGCTCGCAACTTCCGCAAGGCAACGCGCCGCTCGCGCCCCTTGGCGATGCTGTCGTCACGGCTCTCAACACGGTTGCAGGCAACACCCAAAGCCCGCTCGCAGGCACCGGCCTCGGCACCGTCCTGAGCAGCCTGCCCGGCGGGCTCTCTTCCTCCGGCACGGCAGGCGCTGGCGCGCTGAGTTCCGTGCCGGTCGTCGGCTCCGTCGTCGGCGGCAACACCGGAAGCCTGACGACAACGGTCGGTTCCGTTCTGGCGCCAGTCACGCAAGTCGTGGCCACGGTGCCCGTCCTCGGCGGTCTGCTTGCCGGAAATAAGTGAGTGATCTGAGACGTCTTCCTGTTCCTCGATGACTCGAAAGCCCGAACGAAAGTTCGGGCTTCTTTTTGTTTGCCCGGCTCTCGCTCCGGCCGTGACGGAAGATTGCGTCTCTCCCTAGAGACGCACCTCCAGCGACAGATAAAGCCGAGGATCGCGGTCGCCGCGCGAATTGACGTTGCGGTTGAGCGGCTTGTCCAGTTCGACGCCGACCGCCAGCCATTTGCGATCCGATACGGTGATGCCGATGCCCGTCGATACCAGCCGGTCATTGCCCTGCCCATCGACGCTTTTGTTCATCACCCGCGATTGATCGAGGAAGGTATAGGGCACCAGCGTCCAGCCACCGGCAAGCTCGGTGTCGAAGCGATATTGCGCCTGCAGCGACGTGCCGTAACCGCTATCGCCGGATGTTTCGCCCGTGTCATAGCCGCGCCCGAAATGGGCGCCGCCAAAGGTGATTTCCTCTGAGGCATAGAGCGAGTCCGGGCTGTATTGACCCTCGGCGGATGCGCTCAATCCGAATTTCTCCGTCACCGCATAGCTCGCATTGGCCGTCGCCCGCGCTTTGAAGAACCAGGGGTTCGTGCCGAGGCGCGAATGGAACGTGTTGTCCGGCCCCGCGCCCAGAATGCCGAGGCCCTGCGTCAGCCGTCCGCCGGCGCCGAATGTCAGCTTGTCGGTAAGCCGCGCGGTATAGCTCGCATCGGCGAAGGTGGCGCGAATGGCGTCTTCCGAGAAGCGGAAACCGTTGAGATCGTTGGTCGCCTCCATGGCGTAACCGCCGAGGGTGCCGATCAGGTTTTGCGAAATCGATCGAATAAAGGGATAGCTCAGCGCCGCATCGACTTCCCGGCTCCGCGACCTGAAATCGAAGCCGGGCGGCAGATCGCCCTCCTTGGATTTGGCAAAGGACGCGCCGACCGACCCACGCATTCCGTCCGAGCCGATGAAGGACGAATAGGCGAGGCGATAATATTGCTGCGTCTGGATTTCCGGCGTCGCCAGGAACGTCAACGCAAGCTGTTCGCCGTCGCCGAGCAGGTTGTTGACCGCGCCTGTGAGGTAGCTCTGAAAAGGCGCGCTATCGAGGTTGGCCCGGTTATCGACCGCCGTATCGAGCGTATAGGTGTCTTGCTCGGCCTTCAGCGCCATTGTCGCCGTGCCCGTGTAAATATCCATGCCGGTCAGTTGTCCGCTGATCTTGACGCCGGGCGTGTCGCTGATGAGCAGCAGATAGCGCTCCATCGTGGCCGTGCGCAGCGGTTGCTCCTCCAGAATTTTCTTGCCGAAGCGGGCCACGGTTGCCCGCGCGCTTTCGCTCTGCGTCTCAATGGTGATCTTGCCGATATGGCCCTCGACAACCCGCACGATCAGCGTGCCCCCCTGCATCACTTGGGGCGGCACGAAGGCGCGGCCGAGCGCATAGCCCGCTTCGTCATAAAGCTTGTTGACGCGGTCGAGCGCGGCCCGAAGATCGAGCGCGGTGATGGGCTTGTTGATGAGAGGTGCGAATTGCTTGCCGATCAGCGCCTCGTCGATAACCGTCGCCCCAACGATCCGCACGGTCGATACACGGAAATTCAGAACCTTGTCGGCGCCGTTCGGCAGGCCGAGGTTTTCGCGCAGCCGGGGTGTTTCCCGGCGCGGCAGTTCGGGGGAGGGCGCCGGTGGGGCGAGAATGGCTCCTGCGGCGGGAGCGGATAGCGGGTTGGTTGTTGCGGCATGTACCGTTTGCGCCATCAGCACGCCGATTGAGACGGTGACGAGCAATCTTTTTTTGATGGTCATGTTCCCTCCACGGAGCACTCGGTCCGGTCATCCGGGTCATCAGCTCGCGTGAATGGTACAAGTCGCGTGCGCCGTATAAAGACGAATACTGTCTTTAATCTGGCTAACACGGGTGATCTGTGTAGGGGCCTGTCGAATGTTGTGAACTCGCGTCGCAAGGTGCCCGCCCGGTCTTGAAACTGTGTGATCAGATCCGTATACGCGATAGGACAAGCGAAGCGGCCACGCTTTGGTTCCATTTTTTTGCATCTGCGAAATAATCTGAGGTGGGAAGAGCAAACCGCACAAGGATTATGTTACGAAAAATAATTGTGTGAACCAGTGGAACCAACTTCTCCGCTGCGCTTTGAGTGTTCGATTGAGTGGTTTTCTATCCGCCTACCGATTGTCGAGTTTTGTAATCTGTGTTTTGGTTTGTGGCGTCCTAACGGATTTGTAAGTAATTCAGCGCCCCAATTGGGCAAAGGCGAAATCGAACTTTCAGGTTCGAAAAGGTTGTGGGAGGGACCGGGGGGTCGGAGAAGGATGGTTCGGGCGGAAGCCCGGAGTATCGAGAGGGGAGTGACCATGGGCGTAGTTCAAAGGGTACAGCGCAATCCGCTTTTGCTGCTCGTCGTGGGCGCGGTGCTGATTGTGGCAGCGGCGATCCTCGTGTGGCTGAACATCAACGCGCGCCATGCGCCGCAAAATGTCGCTCGCGAAAACACAAGCGCCGCAAGCGATATTCAGTCTTCCAGCCAAATTCTCGTGGCCGCCCGCGCCATCCCGCGCGGCGCCGTTATCGCCGCCGAGGATGTGACGCTTCATGGCGTTGCCGCCCCGCTTCCCGCCGGCAGCTTCACCAGCGCCTCGGCCGCGATCGGCCGTGTGGCCACCGCCGACATTCTTCCCTCCCAGATCATTCTCGGCGATGCGTTGAGCGCCTCCCGTCAGGCCGCGGGCGTCTCCGCCCTGGTCGAAACCGGGGCTCGCGCCTTCGCGGTGCGTATTGCCGAAGACCAGATCGTCGGCGGCTTCCTGCGCGTCAATGACCGCGTCGATGTCTTCGCGACCTTGCCCGATGCTGTGTTCCCGCAGGAAATGAACGGCGGGCGCAAGGCGGCGGATCAGAGCCGCACGACGCTCCTCCTGCAGAACGTGGCCATCTTGGCCGTCGGTGAAAAACTTCAAACCAAAGGCGCGGAAGCGCTGAACGGCGCGCGCACGGTGACGCTTGCCATCGGGCCCGATGCGGTCGCCCGGCTCGCCCTCGCCGAACGTCTGGGCAAGATCACGCTGGCAATCCGCAACCCTGCCGATAAGGACGTCACGCCCGAGACCACGGTGAGCCTTTCCGATCTCGGAACGATGACGGCCGAGGCGGCGCCTGCTGCCGCGGAAGCGCCAATCAAGAAAGCCGCCGCTCCTTCCGGTCACCGGATCACGATTTATTCGGGTGCGACGACCAGCACCGTCACGACGTCTCGCTGAACACGGGCAGGTAAAGACAAATGCGGTCACGCATGAAAACGAAAGCCGGACTCCCTCTGCTCGCCCTCGCCGGGTTGGCCATGCTGGCATTTACATCGGGCTCGACGCCTGCGGTAGCGGCATCCGATGCGTGCCAGATCCCACTCGGCGGGCAAAAAATCCTGAAGCTCGACCGTGCCGTCGGCCGCATCGCGCTCAGCAATCCGAAAGTCGTCGATGTCAAGGTCGTCAACTCCCGCCAGCTCCGTCTGCTCGGGCAGGGCGCCGGATCGACCGATCTCACCGTCTGGTATGAAGGCGACGCCAGCACCTCCTATCGTTGCGTCGTCGGCGCCGACATCGCCGGC
Organism: Parvibaculum sp.; assembly: GCA_036499025.1. Classification (GTDB taxonomy): domain Bacteria; phylum Pseudomonadota; class Alphaproteobacteria; order Parvibaculales; family Parvibaculaceae; genus Parvibaculum. The sequence goes on from DASYEM010000128.1 coordinate 13,892, forward strand.
CTCGAAAGCGCCCTCGATGCCGACCCCGCGCTCAAAAGCGTCAAGGTTTCAAACACCGGCAAATCGACTGTGCTGAAGGGGCAAGTTTACAGCCTTGCCGACCGCGCCCGCGTCGGCGATCTCGCCGTCTCCTATGTCGGCAAGGACGTCCGCAATCTGGTGGAAGTTTCCGAGCAACGCATGGTCGCGGTCGATATCCGTTTCGCCGCCGTCTCTGTCAACACATTGAAGGCCCTGGGTCTCAATTTCCGCACGCTTGGCGGCAATTTCGAATTCGCCTCCACAGGCCCAAGCTCCGGCGCGACGCCGGGTTACGTCAACGGGCAGGGCCTCGATCTCGCGCCGACGCTTCCCATCGCCCAGGCTTTCAACCTGATGCTGTCCTGGCCCGGCTCGAATAATTTTCTCGGTGTCGTCAGCGCGCTTTCCAGCGCCAACCTCGCCCAGATGCTGGCCGAGCCGACGCTGCTCGTCCGCAGCGGCGAAGAGGCCGACTTTCTTGCGGGCGGCGAAATCCCGATCCCGGTTCCGCAATCCGGCGTCGGCACCGGCAGCGTCACCATCGAATACAAAAAATTCGGCGTGCAGTTGAACGTCGCCGCCACCGTCCTCGACAATGACCGCATCATTCTGAAGGTGAACCCGGAAGTCAGCGAGCTCGATCCCGCGAACGGCATCTCTGTCCAGGGCTACAGCATCCCGGCGATCCGCACCCGCTCCACGCGCACCACCGTCGAACTCGGCGATGGCCAGAGCTTCGTCCTTGCGGGTCTGATGTTCAGCTCATCCTCCAATCTCGAAGACAAGGTGCCCGGCCTCGGCGATCTGCCGATCATCGGCAATTTCTTCAAGACCTCGATGAACAAGCAGGAACAGCAGGAACTCATCATCGTCGCCACCCCGCGCCTCGTCTCGCCGATGGAGGCGGGCACGGTGCCGAAGCTGCCGGGCGAAGGCCAGAAATACGATCCCGGCGTCGGCCAGATGCTTCTCAACACAGAGCAGCTCGATCAGAAGGTCGTTCAATACGGGTTGATGAGGTAAGCATGCATCGCGTCCTTCTCATTTCGAGTGAAGCGGCCCTTGGCGAGCAGGTGAAGCGCGCGCTCGAATCCGTCGCCACCGTCATGCGCGCCGATCCGATGGCCGTGAACATTGTCGAGACCGCCCGCCAGTTCCTGCCCGACGCAGTCGTGGTCGATAGCGACGCCCGCACCGGCGCGCAGACGACCTATGAGCGCCTCTCCGCCATCCGCCAATGGTTCGAGGAAACGCCCATCATCGTCGTCGGCAATGAAATGGGCGCGCAGTTGATTCTGACGGCCATGCGGGCGGGCGCGCAGGATTTCGTTGATCGCGACGCCAGCGACCGCGAGTTGAAATCCGTCATTCTCCGCCATCTCGGCGCGCGTCCCGGCGCGGGCGGAGCGGGCCACGGGCAAATGGTCTGCGTGTTGAGCCCGACGCCGGGCGATGAAGCCCGCGATCTCGCCGTCAACATTTCAACGAGCCTCGCCGCCGCTCGTCGCGGCGATGGCGTCATCCTTGTCGATCTCTCCTTGCCTGCGAGCGACGCGGGCATCGCGCTCGGCCTTGAGCTTCCCTTCCGCGTCGGCGAAGCGGTCAAGGACATCGCCCGTCTCGACCGCGCACTGCTCGATGGCGCACTCGCCCGCTGCCCGCGCTCCGGCCTCTATGTCCTGCCCCTGTCGCGCTATGGCGATGTCGATGGCTGGGCGGTCGACATGCAGGATTTGCGCGCCCTGATCCAGATGCTGCAATCCCTCTACGAGGTCGTCGTCGTCGATTACGGTCCCTTTTCGCGCCACGAAGATCTCATCAATCTGCCGGGGCCGAACGCGATCTTCTTCCTCTCTTGCAATCAGCGCTTCTCCTCGATCAAGGCGGCGGGCGAGTTGATGCGCGCGGTCGCGGCCCAGCGCCCCTCGGGCATGGAGCCTGTTCTCGCCGTCCATGAATTCGCGCCCACGCTGGCGCCGAGCTTCGACGACATCAAGTCGGCGCTCTCGCCCGCCCATGCGGTCCGCCTGAGCGCGCGCTGGGCCGAACTGGCCGACAGCGTCAATCGCGGCCTGCCGCTGGCCCTCGCCGGTCCCTCGCCTTATGTCGATCAGCTGACAAGCGTGTTGGCCTCTATGGGCCTTCTTGAACGGCGCGGCGCGGCGACCTTCGAGAAGCCGGTGCGCAACTGGGCCCGCAAGCTGATGGGGATTGTTCCATGAGCAAACCCCTCGAACCCTATATGCGCGTTTCGCCGAGCGCCGTCAGCGAGATCGGTGTCTCGGACCGCTATCAGCAGATCAAATTCCGCGTCTTCGATCTCACCCTCGAATATCTCGAGCAGCAGGGTGTGCAGGGCGAGTCGATCCCGCGCGCCGTCCTGCAAGACGAAATCGCCCGCGCCATTTCCGTCGTCCTGATGTCGCGCGGCCTCGCGCTCAATCTGCGCGAGCGCGCCCAGCTCATCGACGACGTCCAGAACGAAATCGTCGGCTTCGGCCCGCTGGAGCCCTTGCTCAACGACGCCACGGTCGATGACATCATCGTCAACGGTCCGAACAAGATTTACGTCGAGCGCAACGGCGAACTCGAACCGGTGACGACGCGCTTCCGCGACACGACGCATCTAATGAATGTCATCCAGCGCATCGTCAGCCCCATCGGCCGCCGCGTCGATGAAAGCTCGCCTTATGTCGATGGCCGCCTGCCAGACGGCAGCCGCGTCAATGTCATCATTCCGCCTGTCGCTCTCGACGGCCCGATCCTCTCGATCCGCAAATTCAAGCGCACGCCGCTCACCGGCGACGATCTGGTGCGCAGCCACACCTTGAGCGAAGAGACTTTGAAATTTCTCTCCGAAGCCGTGCGTGGCAAACGCAACATTCTCATTTGCGGCGGCACCGGCACCGGCAAGACCACGCTGCTCAACGTGCTGAGTTCCTATATCGGCCCGAAGGAACGCCTCGTCACCATCGAGGACGCCGCCGAACTTCAGCTTCAGCAGTCGCATGTCGTGCGCCTCGAAACGCGCCCCGCCTCGCTCGACGGCGCCAGCGAAGTCAGCTCGCGCGATCTCCTGCGCAACGTCCTGCGCATGCGTCCAGACCGCATCATTCTCGGTGAAGTGCGCTCCAGCGAAGCCATCGAAATGCTGCAAGCCATGGGCACCGGCCATGACGGCTCCATGGCGACGATCCATTCCAACGGCCCGCGCGATGCGCTGGAGCGCCTCGAAATGCTGATCGGCCTTCACGGTTTCGGCAGCGAGCTTCAGGCCGTCCGCCGCTTCATCGCGGGCGCCATCGATCTTGTCGTCCATGTCCAGCGCCAGACGGGCGGTGCGCGGCGCATCGCCTCGGTCAGCGAGCTGGTCGGTATGGAAGGTCCAACTTATTCGATGCGGGAAATTTACCAGGCGGAAGAGACGACAAACGCACGGCGTATCATCTAGGTCACGGGTAACGAGTTCATGCTCTTGCAGGCTCTCACGATTTTCGGCTCTCTCCTCTGCCTCGCGGGCGGCATCTTCGCCTTTGTGCTGTGGCGCGGCCAGCACGGATCGCTGGAAATGCGCGACCGTCTCGTTGCCCTTACGCAAGCTGGGCATGCCGCCGCGCCCGTCGAGCCGCGCAACATTCTGCCCGAGATCGAGAGAGTCATGCCGCTGTTCCTCCGGCGTCGTCTGCTTCAGGCCGGCATCCACATCGACCCGATGCGCCTCTCGCTGATGGTCTTCGGCCTCGCCACCGTCTGGATCGTCCTTTGCGTCGTCGCCAGCGTCCTCGTCGCCGCCATCGTCGATGGCGTCATCGTGCTTGCGGCCTTCGCGGTCATCGACCATCTCGCCTCGCGCCGCATGAATGCGCTCTCGGCTTGCATGTCGGGTTTTCTCGACCGTGTGCGTCAATTGTTGATTATCGGCAATTCGCTTTCGGTCGCCTTGTCGCGCGCCACGCAAAGCTCGCCGCCGGTTCTCATCGAATTCTTCACGCCGACGATCCGGCGCATCGCCAACAGCGCAGGCGTTGCCGAAAGCGTCAACCAGCTTGCCGATGAGCTCGATCTCCACGAACTTCGCCTTTTCGGCGCAGCGATTGAAACCAACCTGCGCTTCGGCGGATCGCTCTCCGTCATCCTCGCCAATCTGATCGAAAACATCCGTCGCCGCTCCGCCGTCGAGCGCGAGGTGCGCGCCAACACATCGCAAATCCGCGCCAGCGCCTGGATATTGGGGCTGCTGCCGCTGGTCGCCTGCGCGGCGGTCATGCTTAAGAACCCGGACTATGTCCGCTATTTCATCGACAACCCGACCGGCAACAAATTCCTGATCTATGCGGGCCTGTCGGAATTCGTCGGCGCACTTCTGATGCGCTCCATCGTGCGCGTCAATTACTGAGGACGATATGGACCCTGTGTTGAACAGCGTGATCTGGATCGTGGCGGGCCTCTCGGCTGCCGCTGGGGCGCTGGCGCTCGGCCTTTCGGGCTCGGCGCTGTTGCGCGGCCGCACGGTGACGGGCCGCCTCTCCGATCTTCTGGCAAGCGGCGGCGCGCAACTCAATCTCGTTGAGCGCGGCGCGCAATGGCTTGAGCGAGTGGGTCACCTGATCGCCCGCAACGAAAGCGTCAGCGGCGAGGTCCGCGAGGCGCTCGCCAAGGCCGGCTACTTCCGCAACGCCGCGCTCTATATCTTCCTGACCCTGCGTCTCGCCGCGACGGTCGCCATTTTCATCGCCGTTCTCCTGTTGCGCGATGGGCGTCTCAATCTCGTCAACATCGCCATGGCGGCGATATTTTCCTTTCTCTTCTTTCGTTACGCGCTCATCGCGGTTCGCTATCAGGGCGAACGCCGCGCCCGCCGCATCCAGCGCGAATTGCCGCCCGTCCTCGACATCGTTCTGATGGTGCTGGACAGCGGCGTCAGCATCGATCAATGCCTGCAATATGTCGCCGCCGCCGCGAAGGGCTCCGCGCCGACAGTCGCGCCGGTCCTGATACGGCACGTCGCCGACATCGAAAGCGGCGTGCCTTATGACGCAGCACTTGATCGTCTCGGCCAGCGCCTCGCGGTGGATGAAGGTATCGACTTCGCCAATCTGCTGAAACAGGCGATGTTTCAGGGCGGCGAACTCGGGCCGAGCCTTCGCCGTTTCTCCGCTGAGCTTTCCGACCGCCGCCTGTCCCGCGCGCGGGAGGAGGGCGGTCGCCGGGGAACTTATCTCACCGTCGTCATGGTCTTCTTCTTCGTGCCCGTCCTGCTGGTCATTCTGGTAGGCCCCGCCTTCGTCAATGTCGCCGGAACAATTCAGGCCGCCGCCCACAGGACGCACACAAAATGACCCCGTCCAAATTCGCCCTCATTGCCGTTTGCGCCGTCTCTCCGCTTCTGGCCGGTTGCGATAAACAGAATTTGACCTCTCTCGGAATGCTGGGCGATCCCGCGACCAAGGTCGAGGCGCCGCCAGCCTCTTCGACCTCGGAGCTTTATCTCACGATTGTCGAGGGGCTGATCGATCAGGGTCGCTACCGCGCCGCGCTGGGCTATCTCGATCAATATGCAGTTTCGGAAAAGAAGACGCCGCGCTTCAACATGATGCATGGCGAGGCGCTGCTCGGCGTCGGCAAATATGACGAAGCGACAAAAGCCTTCTCCGCGCTCGAAGGCACGGACCTCGCCGCCATCGGCTATAACGGCCTTGGTCGCGTCGAGGCGACGAGGGAACGCTGGGGCGAAGCCGAACGCTATTTCACGCAAGCCGTCGCGGCGCGCCCTTCAAGCGCCGATTATCTGAACAATCTCGGCTTTGCCGAAATTCATCTGGGCGGCAATGACGCGCTCGCCAAGGCGGAGTTCAATCTGCGTCAGGCGCAGGAGCTTGACCCGAAATCGGTTTCGATCCGCAACAATCTCGTTCTCGCCCTGTCATTGGCCGGGAAGAAGGAAGATGCGCAAGCCGTCCTCGCAGACATCCCGACGACACGCGAACGCGTCGCGGTGCAGAAATTTGCAACCGACTGGGTGCAGGCCAAACACAAGGCGTCGGTCGAATGAAAAAGCGGAGACATATTTTGAAATCGTTTGAAACATCGGCCGTCCTCTGCATCGCTTTCGCGTTGCCCCTTTTGGGTTGCGCGCCCGAGAAAGCGGCCGACGTCACGCCCACCCAAAGCGTCATGGATGCTCAGTACACGGCCAAAGCGAAAACACCGCCGATGGATGCGGCGGAAGCGGATGCAATTTATAAAAATTACATCGACAACATCGGCAAGCCGGTCAGGCCGACAAGTGGAATGAACGAATCCTCGACGACGCAATAAATAAGCGTGAGGCGGATGAATTTTCAAATTTGGTTAGGAACCGAAGCGCAAGATAGACGTTACTGAATGTAGCTCACACAAATCCGCCAATCGCCACACGCGGCGACAGGTGAAATGGATAAAGTGGGAGATGAGGCGCGGGCTGGGAGGCCGAGCGATTCACGGACGGCGATTTCCGCCGCCGACATTGGAGGGAAGAATGACTTCTGCAAAGTTGAAAGCGTTTGTAACGCGTTTTGCCGCTGACGACAGTGGGTTGTCGGCGGTTGAGTACGGGCTTCTGGCCGCGGGTATAGTACTCGCGATCACGGTAAGCCTAGGGACCATCGGCACAAACCTCGGTGAAATTTTCCAAAGCCTGTCGGATAAGGTCGCATCGGCGAATAC
>DASYEM010000129.1:0-2492 GCA_036499025.1 Parvibaculum sp.
CTTCATGCCGAGGCCGACGCCCGGCGGCGTGCCGGTGATGATGATGTCGCCCGGCTCCATGACGATGAACTGCGAGCAGTACCAGACGAGATGTTCGCAGCCGAAGATCATGGTCTTGGTGTTGCCGCGCTGACGCTTCTCGCCGTTGACGTCGAGCCACATGTCGAGGTTCTGCGGGTCCTTGATCTCGTCCTTGGTGACGAACCACGGGCCGATCGGGCCGAAGGTCTCGCAGCCTTTGCCCTTGCCCCACTGGCCGCCGGAGCGCTCGATCTGGAAGTTGCGCTCGGACACGTCGTTCGACAGGAAATAGCCGGCGATGGCGGCCTTGGTGTTTTCCTTGGTCAAGTAGCGCGCGCGCTTGCCGATGACGATGCCGATTTCGACTTCCCAATCGAGCTTGGTGGAATCCTTCGGGATGATGGTGTCGTCGTTCGGACCGACGATGCAGCTGCGCGGCTTGCTGAAAAGGATCGGCTCCTTCGGCACCGCCATGCCGGCTTCGGCGGCGTGGTCGGAATAGTTCAGGCCGATGGCGATGAAGTTGCCGACATTGCCGACGCAGGGGCCAAGCCGCGGCTTGCCGGCGACCGGCTTCATGCGCTTGAGGTTGGCCTTCTTGATCTTGGCGAGGCCGCCCGAGGCGAGCATGGCGCCGTCGATGTCTTTCACGATGCGCGACAGATCGCGGATCTTGCCATCGTCGTCGATGATGCCGGGCTTCTCGCGGCCGGGCGCGCCATAACGGACGAGCTTCATCTCAATTTTCCCTGGAACGTTTGTTTTCAAAAAGGACACATAAAGCGTGCGGAATATGCGACGGCGAGGGGGCGCGGGGCAAGCTATTGGCCGATTTTGACGCCTATTGGCCCGATTTGAATGGAGGGGACTGGTCAGCGTCCGCTGCCATGCGGGTAGCCTGAGAGAACGAACAATCGCAACAAACCCAATGCGCAGTGATCGTGCGCTCGCAACGCTGAACGCGTTTTGAAAGGCTCATCTTCCCGCTTTCGCAAGAAAAACACGGGCGCGTTGGTTTGTATTCATCTCCCCACATTTGGGTAGAAGACCATGTTTCATGCCTTCTGACACTCGACTATTACGAGCAAAATTGAGTCATTCACTGAATTAATGGCTGAAACGCTTCCCCCGGCTTTGACACGGCATCGATATTTCGATAATCGTTGAAATATGGAAAAGACAGATGCCGTCACCGCGCTTGCCGCGTTGGCGCAGGAAAACCGTCTCGATGTGTTTCGTTTGCTGGTGCAGGCCGGGCCAGAGGGCATGCCGGCCGGCGGTGTCGCAACGGCATTGGGTCTCGCTCCGAACACGCTGACGTTTCATTTTGATCGCTTGCGGCAAGCGGGCCTCGTCACCGTGCGCCGCGATGGCCGCTCGATGATTTATGCGGCCCGCTTCGAGGTCATGAACGATCTGCTCGGCTTCCTCACCGACAATTGTTGCGGCGGCCAGCCCGAGCTGTGCGTGCCGGCGGTTTGCAAGCCCGCATCGAAGTCAAAGAAGGCCACCAAGGAAATCGCGTCGTGAATGACACGCCTCTCAACTTGCCTTTCAACGTCCTCTTCCTCTGTACCGGCAATTCGGCGCGCTCGATTATCGCCGAAGCGATCCTCGACAAAATCGGCCAGGGGAAATTTCGCGCTTACAGCGCCGGTAGTCAGCCGAAAGGTGAGGTCAATCCGAACACCATCGCGCTGCTGCGCGGGCTCGACTACGACACGACGGTGTTTCGTTCGAAGTCGTGGAGCGAATTCGCGGCGCCCAGTGCGCCATTGCTCGATTTCGTTTTCACCGTTTGCGACAACGCGGCGGGTGAAGCGTGTCCGTTCTGGCCCGGCCAGCCAATGACCGCGCATTGGGGCGTTCCTGATCCTGCGGCGGCGGAAGGCTCGGCGGCCGAAGTCGCGCTGGCCTTCAAGGATGCCTACCGCATGCTCGAGCGGCGCATCGCTATCTTCGCCGCTCTGCCGATCAGCAGCCTCGACAAGATGTCGCTACAGGCGAAGCTCAAGGACATCGGGCGTCTTGAAGGCGCGATTGCCAAAGAGACCACCTGATGCCGCAGACGTCACAGCGCGTTGTCGCCGAATTCCTCGGCACGGCGTTTCTGCTCGCGACCGTGATCGGCTCTGGCATCATGGCGCAGCGTCTGTCTGGCGGAAACGAGGCGCTGGCGCTGCTATGCAATACGCTGCCGACCGGCGCGATCCTCGTCGTCTTGATTCTGATCTTTGGGCCTGTTTCCGGCGCGCATTTCAATCCGGCAGTCACAATCGCGTTCATGCTGCGCCGTGAAGTCGCATGGCCGCTGGCGGCGCTTTATATCGCCGCGCAGATTGCCGGCGGCGTCATCGGTGTGTGGATTGCGCATTTGATGTTCGACTTGCCGATCTTGCAGCTTTCGACGCATGCGCGGACGGGATCCGGCCAATGGCTGGGGGAAGCGGTCGCGACCTTCGGCCTGCTGC
>DASYEM010000130.1:0-17210 GCA_036499025.1 Parvibaculum sp.
ATGACGCATGAAGGCTGGATGATGATCGTCGCGGGCGTCAGCGTCGGCTTCGTCTTCGCCCTCGTCGCCATGACGATCAGCATCGCGTCGTTCCCATTGCTGCTCGACAAGGATGTCGGCCTCGACACCGCGATCCGCACCTCGATCAAGGTCGTGACCGAAAATCCGGGACCGATGGCGGTCTGGGGCATGGTCGTCGCGGGCAGCCTCGCCCTCGGCTCGATCCCGCTCTTCGTCGGCCTCATCGTCGTCATGCCGACGCTCGGCCACGCCACCTGGCATCTCTACCGCAAGACGGTCGAACGCTAGGTGCATCGCAACTGACCAAGCGTCAGGCGATTGATGCTTGTGCCCCAGCATTCCCGGAGCTATCTGACTAATTAGTCATTTTGCTTCGGGAGAGGGAAAGTGTGTCGCCAGGATTTTGGGGAGATCTCTATGGCCGCGCCGCCTTGCGCGACCCCTATCCCGCCTACCGCAAAATCCGCGATCGCGGCCCCGCCGTCTGGATGCCGCGCCGGCGCATGTGGGCCATCGGAAGATATGACGACGTCAAGGCGGCGCTGCGGGCCGACGATGTTCTGATCAGCGGACAAGGCGTGGCGGCAAATAATGTCGTCAATAGCCGAAGCATGCCGATCACCCTGACGAGCGATGGCGATGTTCATACCCGCCGCCGCCGCGCGCTGATGCAGCCTCTCATGCCCGCGCCTCTCAAGGACCTGCGCCCGCGCCTGGAAGCGGAAGCCGACCGTCTGGTCCACAGTCTGACAACCGGAACACCGTTCGACGCGATGACGAGCTTTGCCGCGCATCTGCCAGTGACGGTGGTGGCGGAACTCGTGGGGTTGAACGAAGAAGGCCGCGCGCAAATGCTGCGCTGGGCCGCCTCGACCTTCAATGTGCTGGGCGTCCTCAACGCACGCGGCCTCGCCGCCATGCCGGACCTCATCAAGCTCAGCCGTTATGTGCAGACGCTGCGCCGCGAAACCGTTGCGCCGGGCGGCTGGGCGGAAAAACTCTTCGACGCCGCCGAACGCGGGGAGATTTCCGCCGCCGAAGCCAACGCGATGGTCATCGACTATGTCGCGCCCGCGCTCGACACGACGATCCTCGCAACCGGCCACATGCTCTGGCTTCTCGCAAATGTCCCCTGCGCTTACGACGCACTCCGCGCCGAGCCTGAACTGATCCCCGCCGTCGTCAACGAATCCGTGCGCCTCGCTTCGCCCATACGCGGCTTCACGCGCTATGCCGCCGCCGATCTCGAACTCGGCGAGACTGTGATCCCGAAAGGATCGCGCGCGCTCATCCTCTTTGCCTCGGCAAATCGCGATGAACGCCATTATCCGAACCCGGACGAATTCGACATGCGGCGCAATCCGCGCGACCAGCTCGGCTGGGGCCACGGCGCACATACCTGTGTCGGCATGCATCTCGCCCGGCTGGAAATGGAAGTGCTGCTGGCAAGCCTCGTCCGTCAGGTCGCCCGCATCGAGACCGGCGCGCCCACTCTCACCCGCAACAATGTGCTGCAAGGTTTCGAGAAACTGCCCGCAACATTCCACCGGAGACCGCAATGACCCACGCCGAAGCCTGCACCTGCGGCGAAGGCCGCATCGACGTTCACGCGCATTTCCTGCCGCCATGCTATGCCGACGCGCTCGCCAGGGCAGGCATGACGACGCTGGACGGCGGCTTTCCGGTTCCCGCCTGGAGCGCCGAAGCAGCCCTTGGCATGATGGACCGCCAAGGCATCGCCTCGGCGGTGATTTCGCTCTCATCGCCCTCGACGCATTTTCTGCCCGACGACAAAAAAGGCGCGCTCTGCCGGGAGGTCAATGAAGCAGGCGCGAACCTTGTCCACGCCCACCCATCGCGTTTCGGATTTTTCGCCAGCCTGCCACTCCCCGATGTCGAAGCGGCGCTGGCCGAAATCGCTTTCGCCTTCGACCGCCTCGGCGTCGAAGGCGTCATTCTCGAAACCAACATCAACGGCGAATATCTCGGCTCGCCGCGCTTTGCTCCGATCTTTGCCGAACTGAACCGGCGCAAGGCGACGCTCTTCCTGCATCCGACGAGCCCCGCCTGCTTTGAGCAACTGGCGCTCGGTCGCCCCGCCCCTCTGCTGGAATTTCCCCTCGATACGACCCGCACCATCGTCGATCTCTTGTATGCGCGCACCTTGCAGCTTAATCCCGACATCAAGGTGATCGTGCCGCATGGCGGCGCGGCGCTGCCTGCGCTCATCGCCCGCATCGCCGCCTTCGCCAACTTGCCCTTCCTCAATCCGCGTCCGGCCAGCGAACAGGAAGTCTTCGAGACGATCGAAAAACTCTATTTCGATCTGGCCATGTCGACGCACCCCATTCCCTTCGCCGCGCTTCGCGCCATCGCCCCGATCAGCCATATCCTCTTTGGCAGCGATTGGCCCTTCACGCCGGAATTCGCCGTGGAGCGCAATCTGTCCCAGATGAAAGAGCTTGCCGGCCTGAGTGAAAGCGACCGCCGCGCCATCGCGCGCGAAAACGCCGAACGCCTCTTCCCGCGCTTTGCGCAAAACCGCTAAGCTGATGGCTGCAATTTCTGGCAAAGGCAGCATCAGCCATGTTGACGCCATTCGGTCACGCGATCTGGACTGCGGACGGCTCCGACGTCGTGGCCATGCTGGGGTTTCACTACCCGACCCGCATGGCCGTCATAAGATTATCCGGCGGTCGCCTCTTCGTCTGGTCGCCGGTTGCGCTGACGGATGATCTTCGCACCGCAGTCGATGCGCTCGGAGAGGTACGCTATCTCATCGCCCCCAACGCGCTCCACCACCTGTTCATCGCTGACTGGAAACGCGCTTATCCGAATGCGCGAACCTATGCCGCGCCAGGGTTGCAGGAAAAGCGCAAGGACATTGTTTTCGACGAAAATCTGGAAGACGCGCAGATCGCCGATTGGTCCGGCGAGATCGAACACGTCTCGATACCCAACGCCATAGCAAGCGAAGTGGTGTTCTTTCACCGTGAGAGCGGCACCGCGATTTTCACCGATCTGATCCAGCAATTTCCAGCCCGCTGGTTTTCGGGCTGGCGCGCCGTGGTGGCGAAATGGGATCTCATGCTTGGCTCTGAACCATCGGTACCACGGAAATTCCGCGTAGCCTTTACCGGTCGCCGCGCCGCACGCGCTTCTCTTGAGCGTATTCTCGCCTGGCCCGCTGAAAAGGTATTGATGGCGCACGGAACGCCGGTCACCGGGAACGGTCAGGCGTTCATACGCCGCGCATTCAGATGGCTGATGGCGTGAAAGAAGTTTGGTGCCCCTGGCCGGACTTGAACCAGCACGCCCTTGCAGGCAACAGATTTTGAGTCTGCCGCGTCTACCATTCCACCACAGGGGCCCCTGCGCGCGAGCGCCGCATATTAGTCGGGCCGCCGCGCGGTTCAAACAAAAAGCGGGGCTTTGAGCCAAGATTAAGAAGAAACCCGCAAATTCCTCATGTCATGGACACGGGCCCAACCCGCCTGCTACACCCGAAGCAAGCTGACCAAAGGGATCCTTATGCTCCGCAGGCTCTATGACTGGACGATCCGGCTTTCAGCCAACAAAAACGCCCATTGGGCGCTGGCGGCGGTCTCCTTCGCCGAAAGCTCGTTTTTTCCGGTGCCGCCCGATGTGATGCTGGTGCCGATGACGGTCGCCCGGCCCGAAAAGGCCTGGTTCTATGCCGGTGTCTGCACAGTCGCCTCGGTGCTGGGCGCGCTGCTCGGCTACGCCATCGGGGCGTTGCTTTACGACACGCTCGGCCACTGGCTGATGAGCCTCTATGGCTATGAGCACGGCATCGACGAATTCCGCAGGCTTTATGCCGAATGGGGCGCCTGGATCATCCTCATCAAGGGCCTGACGCCGATCCCCTTCAAGATCGTCACCATCGCCTCGGGCTTCGCGGGCTATAATCTCCTCTGGTTCGTATTGCTTTGTTCGATCACGCGCGGCGCGCGCTTCTTCATCGTCGCGGGCATTCTGAACCGCTATGGCGAGCCGCTGAAGGCCCTGATGGAAAAGCATCTCGGCCTTTTCGCGGCAGGCTTCGGCGCGCTGATCGTGGCGGGCTTCGTCGTCGCCAAATACGTGGTCTGACCTGCAACGATTGGACGCAAGGGACAAAGCCGCCGTCCCGTGCTTTGATATCGCCATGCTAAACCGGATCCCGACCGCCGCCATTCCCTGGATCGTCCTCGCCGCAAGCGTGGCGACGCTCGGCGGCGCTTATTTCTTCCAATACGCGCTCGGCTATGCCCCCTGCCATCTCTGCCTGCAGGAACGCATCCCCTACATCTTCGCCATAGGCGCGGCGCTGATCGCGGGCATCCTTGCGCGAGAGGCCAATCTCGGCTTCGCGCCGCTGATCTTCCTCGGCCTCTGCGCACTGGCCTTCGCCATCGGCGCGGGCCTTTCGGCATTTCACACCGGCGTCGAATATAAATGGTGGCCCGGCCCGTCGAGCTGCTCCGGCGGTGGCCTCGTCTCCAATTCGCTGAACGATCTGCAAACGGAACTTCACACCGGCATGCGCGTGCCCCAATGCGACAGTGCCGCCTGGTCGCTCTTCGGCATCTCGCTGGCGGGCTTCAACTTCGCGATCTCGCTGGCGCTGTTCGTTCTCTCCTCGCTGCCGCTTGCCCGCTTCATCCGCGAAGCGCGTGGGGAACGTCTATGAGCGACAAGGCGAAAGGCCAACCGGGCCGCGCGCAGGACGAAGCGATAGAGGAAATGATCCGCGTCGATCATGCGGGCGAATATGGTGCGGTCCGCATCTATGAGGGCCAGCTTGCCGTCTTCAAATATCTGCCGCACAAGCGCGAAACGGCGGCCTCTCTCGCCCGCATGGCCAAGGACGAGGAAGTCCACCTCGCCCGCTTCAACGACATCGTCAACGACCGCCGCGTCCGCCCGACGGCGCTCAATCCCGTCTGGCACGTCGCCGGTTTCGCGCTCGGCGCGGCGACGGCGCTGCTCGGCGAGAAAGCCGCCCATGCCTGCACCGAAGCCGTCGAAGAAGTGATCGACGAGCATTACGCGGCGCAGGTGAAACGCCTCGACGCGCTGGGCGAAGACGAACGCGGCTTGCGCGACACGATAGAAAAATTCCGTCTGGAAGAAGTGCAGCACCGCGACGAGGCGAGAGAAAAAGGCGCGAAGGAAGCACCCGCCTATCCGCTGCTGTCGGGCGCGATCAAAACCGCCGTCCGCGTCGCGATCAAGCTGTCGGAAAAAGCCTAGACGAGTCCTCCGCCCTCTCTCCACCCGTCATGGCCCGGCTTGTCCGGGCCATCCACGTCTTCCTTCCTCGCGGCAAAGACGTGAAGCCTTACGGCTCCAGCTCGCTATCCCAGTAGAGATAATCCTGCCAGCTCTCATGCAGATAGTTCGGCGGAAAATGCCTGCCGTTCTTGTGCAGATCGGTGACGCTCGGCCGGTAAGGCTTCTGCATCGGAAACATCGCGACATCGGCGGGAAGACTGCCGCCTTTGCGCAGATTGCAGGGTGCGCAAGCCGTCACGACATTGTCCCATGTCGTCTGTCCGCCCAGCGACCGCGGGATCACATGATCGAATGTGAGATCGTGACGGAAGCCGCAATACTGGCAGGAGAACCGGTCGCGCAAAAACAGATTGAACCGCGTGAAGGCCGGAAAGCGCGCGGGCTTCACATAGGACTTCAGCGAGACGACGCTCGGCAGCCGCATCTCGAAGCTCGGGCTGCGCACGAAAGTCTCATAGCTCGAAACGATATTCACCCGGTCGAGAAACACGGCCTTGATCGCGTCCTGCCACGACCAGAGCGACAGCGGGTAATAGCTGAGCGGACGATAATCCGCATTCAGCACCAGCGCCGGACAACTATCTGGGTTGGCAAACGAACCGTGCACGTCGCCCTCCTGGACACGCGCACCGGACATCGGCACGCATCCGAATAGGTCACGACATTACTATATCTGGTGCGACGGCTTTGTGAAGCCGCTTGGTTTTGAGAAAGTTCAATCGCCCGTCGCGGCCGCCGCAAAAGCGCCCGCGAAAGCGTCTCGCAGGAACCGCCCGCCGATCTCCAGCCCCTCCGGGTCGATGCCGTGGCCGACCCCGTGACTGACATGCCATTGCACGCTGAGCCCCGCATCCCCGAGCACCCGGATCGCGTCATGCATGCGCGAAACCGGCAGCATTTCATCGGCGTCGCCGTGCACCAGCAGCACCGGCGGGCGGCCCTTGAGTTCGTCTTTCAGCCGGTCGCCACCTGCCAAAGCACCGGAATAGCCGACAATGGCGGCGGGCGGGGTCGCACGCCGCAGGCCGACCTGCAACGACATCATCGTTCCCTGACTGAAACCGACCAGCGCCAGCCGGCTCCCGTCAAGACCGCGCTTGGCAAGCTCCTCGTCAATGAATTCATTGAGGATCGGCGCAGCGCTTTCCACGCCCCGCATCAGCTCGGCGGGATCGAGCCGCGAAATCGGGAACCATTGAAAACCGAAACCGGCGTCGCAACGCTGCGGCGCATTGGGCGAGATGAAGTCGGCATGGGGCAGCGTCCTCTGCCAATGCGGCGCGAGGCCGATCAGGTCGTTCCCGTCGGCGCCATAGCCGTGACAGAGAACGACAAGCTGTTCCGCCTTGCCGCTGGCCGCCGCTATCGAGGGCCCTGTGATCTTCGCCATGCCTTCATCCTCACTATATAAGTGGACCTGAGTGTAGGGCGCTGGAGGAAGCTTTCAATGCAGGAGAAGATGGAAAGACGCGAAGTCATCCGCTTCGCGCCAAGCCCCAATGGCTGGCTGCATCTCGGCCACGCCTTTTCGGCGATCTTCGCCTCCGAAACCGCAAAGTCGCTCGGCGGGCGTTTCCTGTTGCGCATCGAAGATATCGACATTGGCCGCTGCCGTCCGGAATACGAGCAGGGCATCTATGATGACCTCGCCTGGCTCGGCCTTGATTGGGAGACGCCCGTGCGCCGCCAGTCGGAACATTTCGCCGACTATGAAGCGGCGTTGAAGCGCTTGCGCGACATGGGCCTCGTCTATCCTTGCTTTGCCACCCGCAAGGAAATCGCCGACGCGATCGACGCCTCCGGCATCGGCCCTGCCCGCTGGCCTGTCGATCCCGACGGCGCGCCGGTCTATCCCGGCCTCTACAAGGATATGAACCCCGCCGAACTCAATCGCCTGATGTGGGAAGGCCGCTCCTATGCATGGCGGCTCGACACCGAAAACGCGCTTGCCCGCGCCGAGGACATAAACGGCGGCCCGATCTTCTTTCACGAAGACGCGAGCGGCCCGCGCGGCCAAACCGGTCGCCTCCCCATCGACCCGCTGCTCTTCGGCGATGTCGTCATCGCACGAAAAGATGTGCCAACAAGCTACCATCTGGCCGTCACCCTGGACGATGCGATCCAGAATGTGACGGTCGTGACGCGCGGACAGGACCTCTTTCCCGCGACCTATGTTCATCGCCTGCTGCAAGTCCTGCTCGGCCTGTCCGAGCCGCGTTATCGTCATCACCCGCTGGTGCGCGACGAAACAGGCCGCAGACTGTCGAAAAGCGCAAAGGATATGGGCCTTCGCGAACTTCGCCTCGGCGGCGCGACGCCTGACGATGTTCGTAAACTCGCAGGCATTAACCGGCCGCGTTAAGGTCTGGCCCGCTTCCTGCTTCTTGTTCCTCGAAGCCACCGTTCCGTCCCAGCCGGGGACGATGACGGTCGCATTTGAGGACAAGGTTAATGGCCCCCGCCGCAGGAAAACGCATCGACTGGATCGACGCCGTCAAAGGCCTGACGATCATCCTGGTGGTGATGAAGCACATCACCTATGGCGAAGCCGTTGTCCTCCACCAGACGCCTTACCTCTTCAACATCTTCTGCGAATTCACCATTCCCTTCCGCATGCCGCTCTTCTTCCTGGTCGCCGGCCTCTTCGCGCAGAAGGCCTTGCGCGCGCCGCTGCGCAGCTTCGTCGATAGCAAGATCCTCCATTTCGCTTATTTCTATCTTCTCTGGTCCGTCATCCAGATCGGCGTGAAAATCGCCCTTCCGCATGAAGGCATCTGGGCCGTCACCTATAAGGACCTGCTGCTGATCCCGCTCGAGCCTTTCGGCCTGCTCTGGTTCATCTATGCGCTGGCCGTCTTCTTCGCGCTGATGCGCTTTGCCCGCGACGTGCGCGCGCCGATCATGATCGCCTTTGCGCTGGTTCTCTATTTCACCAAGCTCAACACCGGCTGGACCATGCCGGACGAATTCGCGCGCCGCTTCATCTTCTTCGTCTCCGGCGTCTATGCAGCGCCTTACGTCTTCCAGATCGCGAGCTGGGCCATCGCCGAAACACGGCGCGGCATGGCGGCGGGCTTTGCCCTGCTTGTCGCCGTCGGCTTCCTCGTCTTCGGCGGCCTTGTCGATATGCGCGCCATCGAACTTCTGACGGGCTTCTTCGGCGCCACCGGCACGATCATGCTGATCGCGGTCCTCGCCTCGAAAGGCTACGCCAAGCCGCTCGCCTATGTCGGCGCGCGCTCGCTCTATGTTTTCCTCGCTTTCTTCCTGCCCATGGCCGCCGCGCGCATCGCGATGGTTCGGCTCGGCTTCGAGAATGGCGATCTCGTGACGTTGATCGCGCTCATCGCGGCGGTCGGCGCACCGCTCATCGCCTTCCGTCTCACCGAGAACACGCCGCTCGCTTTCCTCTTCACCCGGCCTGAAGCTTTCAAGCTGAAGCCGCAGCCCTCCACAAGCTCTGCTCCCTTGAGCAGCGCCACGCCGCTCTAAGAAGCCAGGACCCCCCCGATGGCCGCCACAGACATTCAAGACACAAAAGGCAAATCGCGCCTGGATTGGGTCGACACCGACAAGGGCCTGTCGATCATCCTCGTCGTCGCCCGCCACACGGCCTCGGGCGTCGCGCTCTCGCTCGGCAAGATGCCTCTTGTCTTCGGCCTGATCTCGACGCTGGCCGCGCCCTATCGCATGCCGCTCTTCTTCGTCGTCGCCGGCCTCTTCGCGGCAAGCTACATGCAGCGCCCCTTGCGCGAATTCATCGACAAGAAGCTGCTGCACTTTGCCTATTTCTACTTCCTCTGGTCGGCAATCCAGATCGGCATGAAAATGTCACTGCCGGGCGGCCTGCACGAAGTCGGCATCAAGGACCTTCTGCTCTCGCCCATCGAACCTTTCGGCGTTCTCTGGTTCATCTACGCGCTGCCGCTTTTCTTCGTGATGATGCGCCTGATGCGCAACGTGCCGAAGCTGCTGGTCGTCGCCGTCGCGCTGATCTTCTATTTCGCCCGCATCGACACCGGCTGGACCGTGCCCGATGAAGCGGCGCTGCGCTTCATCTTCTTCGTCGGCGGCGTCTACTGCGCGCCTTATGTCTTCCAGATCGCCGACTGGGCGCATGAGAATGCCCTGAACGCGGTGCTGCTCGGCCTCGTCACCCTCGTCTCCATCGGCGTCGTCACCCTGACGCCGCTCATCGACATGCGTGCCGTCGAGTTGCTGGCAGGCATCGCCGGTTGTATCGGTTGCGTGATGCTGGTGAGCGTTGCGACTTCGAAAGGTCTGACCGGCTGGCTCACCTATATCGGTTCGCGCTCGCTCTATGTCTTCGTCGCCTTCTTCCTGCCGATGGCGCTGACCCGCGTCGTCATGGTCAAGGCGGGCGTCACTAACGGCGATCTCATCACGCTGGTCGCCGTCTCGCTCGGCGTCGCCCTGCCGCTCGTCGCCGCTCGCTTCCTCGAAGGCACGCATTTCGCCTTTTTCTTCACCCGCCCGCAATTCCTGCGGCTCGATCTGAAAAAGAAAGCGCCCGCCGCGCAAGCGGTCCTACCAGTCGTAAAGCCCGTTGAAGCGCCCGAAGCCGTCTTTGACGGCGTAAGCCTGCCATTCCTTGCGGAGGCGCGCCGTCGCAGAGGGGCTGCCGCCGCCCTGTCCTAATCCGAGGATCAGCAACTCGTCGCAGCCCTCATAAGCGGCCGTCTCCGGCGCGGGCAGTTTGCCGCCTGCCCTCGTGAGCTTCGCATATTCGGAATCTTCAAATCCGTCCGTCAGCAGTACGACGTGCACCTGCGTCGTCCGGCAATCGACAACTTCCGCCATCGTGTCGAGGAAAGGCACGATATTGGTCTTGCCCTGCGCCTTGAGTTTTCCCTCGCGCACCAGCCTTGGCACATTGGCGATCAGCGCTGCAATGCCTTGCGCCACCGCATCCGGTCGCGCATGAGATGAAATCACCTGATCGACCTTGAGCCCGTTGGCGCTCGCATCGTAGGAGCCGAAAGTGCGCAGCATCACACGGCTTTTCAGCGGCAGCGCGACAAGCTCTTTCGCCGCCCGCGCACCGGCCCGCGCGGCATAGCCGTCATCCTTGACCAGCGGATTGCTTTTCGAAAGATCGAGACCGATCACATAAGTCTGCGGCCTGACGGGCTCATCCGCCTGTGCGGCGAAGGCGGCAAGACTGAGAAGACCGGCAGCGGCGACACCCCATCGCGATCGCATATTTATTCAGCCGCCCGCTCGATGGGAAGACGGCGCGGCGTCATTGGCGGCAGAAGCTCTGCGACGGGCTCGCGTATGCCACTGAACGCCGTCGGCCCCGCCTTCATCGCATTGCGCGAGCGGCGTTCCCACCAATCGTCGAACAATTGCTCGTAACGCTTCACGTCGCGCGCGCTTTCGCACGCCTTCAAACGGTCGAGCGCGCTTGGACCTGCCGCGACGACGGGCGCATCGCGGCGTCCGAGCAGCTTGCGCGCGGGCGTCGGCGTCTGAACGCTGAGCGCGCGCCGCGCTTCGTCGAGCCCTTGCTCATAAGCGCGGCACTCGCGCATCAATCCGGTCCAGAGAAGATGGCGGCGGTTTTCCGGCCCCTCCATTTCGGAGAGCTTGTGACGGTTCGCGTCATATTCCGTTTCGAGCGCCGCGAGCCGGGCCATGTCGGCGCGCCGATGTTTGAAATCGCGGGCGAGAAAAATCCGCCGGAGCGACTGCGCGGCAAAGTGAATGCAGAGCGCCGCGACGCCGGTGACGACGAGGAAAACAATGCCAAGCGAGCCGAGCCAGAGCAGCGGCTGCCATGTGCGCACCGTTTCCATTTCCGACGAGGCGCGCGCCGCCTCGCCGCTTGGCTGTGCCGCGATCCCGAGGCCGCTCATCGCCGAACTCAAAGAGTCGCCGACGCCGCCGCCCGCCCCACCCGTCGCCGCCATGCCGTTCGGCAACGACATGGTCGCAAGCAGAAAACCCACGCCCAGCAGCATCAGAAGCGCCAGCACGAAAACGATGCGCACGAAAGCCGCGCGTCCGAACTTGCCCATATGCTCAAACAGAATATGCGCGGCGATGGTGGCGAACAGCACCTGCATCGACTTGAAGGCAACCGAATTCGACAGCGTTCCCGGCAGTTCAAGAAATTCATTCGCCAGCGCCCGCGTCCAGAACTCGCTGACGATCATGTAATCGACCAGAACGGCGGCAAGCGAGACCAGCGCGAACGTCAGAAACGTGCCGAAGTGGAAAAGCGCAAACCGCGACTCGCGTTCGCTCGCCACATAATTCTGCGCGATCTGCGCGCGCACCGCTTCGGGAATGAGACTTGCCGACGCCATGTTCACGCCCTCCGCGTATGGCTGGAGGAGGTGCTGGAACGCCCGAACCAGCGACGCTCGCGCGGCGCGTCCTGCGGAGCGATAGCGCCCTCGAGCGGCGCCATCAGACGTTTGGCAAGCTCGGAAACGTCGCGCTCGATGGTCTCCTGCCGGGCGCGGGCATGAGCCAGCTCCTCGGCATAGGCCTCGTCGAGTTCGGAGAGCCGGGAAAAGACATGAAGCTCCGGCAGAGGCTCCGCCGCGCGTCCATAATCCCGCGCGCTATGTCCCTCGTAACCGGGACGATCCTTCACACCGCTCATGGCAAGCCCCCGCATGGTTAAGTCGCGTTAACTCTAGACCAGAAACTGGAAAACCCGGAGAGAGCAGCCGCACAACACCGACATGGAGAACGACAAGGCGGCGGCGGAAAACCCAAACCCACTCACACTGTCTCACTTTGACGCGCCTTTACGGCAGAAACATTATGGGAATATGGCGGGATTGGGGCACCGCGTTGAATTCCCGTAGATGCCTTACGCCACGGCCTCTTCGCCCGCCGGATCGACCAGCCGCACCACGTCTTCCATGATGTCGGTGATCTGGAAGTCCTTCGGCGTATAGACGGCGGCGACGCCTGCCGCTTTGAGCCGTTCGGCGTCTTCGGGCGGAATGATGCCGCCGACGACAACCGGAATGCGCACGCCCGCTTCCTTCAGCCGCGCCATCACATCGGCGACGAGGGCAACGTGGCTGCCCGACAGGATCGACAAGCCCAGCACATGCACATCGCCATTGACCGCCGCATCGACGATCTCGGCGGGCGTCAGGCGGATGCCTTCGTAAACTACGTCCATGCCGCTGTCGCGCGCGCGCACCGCGATCTGCTCCGCGCCGTTGGAATGCCCGTCGAGCCCCGGCTTGCCGACCAGAAATTTCAACCGCCGTCCGAGCTTCACCGATACGGCGTCCACCATCTCACGCACATGATCGAGTTCCGGCGCGTCGTTGCGCACCGCGCCCGAGACACCGGTCGGCGCACGATATTCGCCGAAAATGTTGCGCAAAGCCGTGCCCCATTCGCCGGTCGTCACGCCTGCCTTGGCGCAAGCAATCGACGGTTCCATGATGTTGCGCCCCTCTTTCGCCGCGCGCTTCAAATCGCTGAGCGCCGCCTCGACGGCTTTGGCGTCGCGGGCCGCGCGCCATGCGACGAGCCGCGCGATCTGCCCTTCCTCGACGCCGTCTTCCGCGACCATGATCGATCCGTCGCCCGTCGTCAGCGGCGAGGGCGCGGTCTCGATGTATTTATTGACGCCGATCACGGCCTGCTCGCCGCTCTCGATCCCTTGCAACCGCGCGGAGTTCGAGCCGACAAGCTGCTCTTTCATATAAGCGCTTTCGATGGCCGCAATCGCGCCGCCCATATCCCCGATGCGCTTCAATTCCTCGCGCGCTTCGGTTTTCAGCGCCTCGACTTTCGCATCCATCACATGGCTGCCGTCGAAAATATCCTCATATTGCAGAAGGTCCGTCTCGAAGGCGACGATCTGCTGCGCGCGAAGCGACCATTGCTGATCCCACGGGCGCGGCAACCCGAGCGCCTCGTTCCACGCCGGAAGCTGCACGGCTCGCGCCCGCGCCTTCTTCGACAGCGTGACGGCCAGCATCTCGATCAGAATGCGATAGACGTTATTTTCCGGCTGCTGTTCCGTAAGCCCCAGCGAATTCACCTGCACGCCATAGCGGAAGCGGCGCAGCTTCGCGTCGGTCACGCCGTAACGGTCGCGGCAAATCTCATCCCAGAGATCGACGAAAGCGCGCATCTTGGCAATCTCGGTGATGAAGCGCACGCCCGCGTTGACGAAAAACGAAATGCGCCCGACCACTTGCGGAAAATCGGCGTCCGGCACCTGCCCGCTTGCCTTCACATGATCGAGAAGCGCGATGGCGTTGGCGAGCGCGAAGGCAAGCTCCTGCACCGGCGTCGCGCCCGCTTCCTGCAAGTGATAGGAGCAAACGTTGGTGGGATTCCACTTCGGCACTTCGCGATAGGTGTAGGCGACGACATCGGTGATGAGCCGCATCGAAGGCTCCGGCGGAAAGACATAAGTCCCGCGCGACAGATATTCCTTGATGATGTCGTTCTGCACCGTGCCTTGCAGCTTGGCCCGCGGCGCGCCCTGCTCGTCGGCCACCGCGATATAAAGCGCCAGCAGCCATGCCGCCGTCGCATTGATCGTCATCGAGGTGTTCATCTGGTCGAGCGGCAACTGATCGAAGAGCGTCCGCATGTCCCCGATATGGCTGACCGGCACGCCCACCTTGCCGACTTCGCCACGCGCCAGAACGTGATCGCTGTCATAGCCCGTCTGCGTCGGCAGATCGAAGGCGACCGAAAGCCCCGTCTGTCCGCGCGCCAGATTGGTCCGGTAAAGCTCGTTCGAGGCTTTCGCCGTGGAGTGGCCCGCATAGGTGCGGAAAATCCAGGGCTGGTCGCCCTTCGCCGCCGCCTTGCCCGTTTCGTGTCTGCTCATGCCGGTTCCTGAACGCCTGTCTGCCCGCAGGCCCCATTATCACAGGCTTTGCTGCGCTGCAAAAGAGGCAAGGCATCGAGGCGCGGCGGAATAGATTTCGCATCCCGGCGCGAAGCGTTACCCTGCACCCATCGAAACTGAAAACATATGGATGGATAGACGGTATGTCAGAACTCGACCAGGACCTGTTTCAGCTTGCCATGTCGGAACGGGCGCGCCCGCTGATGGCGGCTGTGCAAAAGCACATCAAGGAAAACGTCGACCCGATCACGGAAGAATATTTCCGCCTCAACGACGAGAAGAAGGACCGCTGGAGCTGGCACCCGCGCCAGCTTGAACTGCTGGAAGGCGCCAAGAACAAGGCCAAGGAATCGGGCCTGTGGAATTTCTTCCTGCCGGATTCCGAAATCGGCGACGGTCTCACCAATCTCGACTACGCCTATATCGCGGTCGAACTCGGCAAATCGCCGCTCGCCTCCGAGAGCCTGAATTGCAGCGCCCCCGACACCGGCAACATGGAAGTGCTGGAGCGCGTCGGTACGCCTGCACAAAAGAAGAAATGGCTGGAGCCGCTTCTCAATGGCGAGATCCGCTCCGCCTATGCGATGACCGAACCGGACGTGCCAAGCTCCGACGCCAAGAATGTGCGCACCAGCGCCGTGCTCGACGGCGACGAGTGGGTCATCAATGGCGAGAAATTCTACATCTCCGGTGCCGGCGATCCGCGCTGCAAGATCATGATCGTGATGGTGCGCACGAGCCCCGACGCCCCGCCCAGCAAGCAGCAGTCGCAGATCCTCGTGCCCATCGACACGCCCGGCGTGGACATTCTCGGGCCGATGCACGTCTTCGGCAAGGATCACGCGCCGCATGGCCACATGCACATCCGCTTCAACAATGTGCGCGTGCCCAAGGAAAACATCCTGCTCGGCGAAGGCCGCGGCTTTGAAATCTCCCAGGTCCGCCTTGGGCCCGGCCGCATCCATCACTGCATGCGTTCCATCGGCAAGGCCGAAAAGGCGCTGGAACTGATGGTCAAGCGCGCCGCGACGCGCGAAGCCTTCGGCAAGCCGATTGCGAAACTCGGCAAGAATATCGAAGTCATCTCGCGCGCCCGCATCGAAATCACGGCGATGCGTCTCGCCGTGCTTCAGGCCGCCCGCGCCATGGACGTGCTGGGCAACAAGGAAGCCCGCGTCTATGTCAGCGCGGTCAAGGCGATGGTGCCGGAGAAAGTCTGCCTCATCATCGATCAGGCCATCCAGATGCATGGCGCCGCCGGCATCTCGCAATGGACGCCGCTGGCCGAGATGTACACCGACATGCGCCACCTGCGCTTTGCCGATGGTCCCGACGAAGTGCATCACATGGTCGTCGGCCGCGCCGAAGTCCAGAAATACGATCTCTGGTAAGGCGCCCGCCTGAACGAAACCCACGCTAAACGAAACAAGCCGTCGCAGGGAAACCCGCGACGGCTTTTATTTGTCTGCCTCAACGGCTCTGGACGAGAGCGGCGTATGCCTCAGCGCGGCGGCATGCGAATCGCGCCGTCGAGCCGGATGGCCTGACCGTTGAAGTAGCTGTTGCGCACGAGCTCAAGAACGAAGCTGCCGAACTCTTCCGGCTTGCCCAGACGCTTGGGGAAGGGCACGGACGCGGCG
This sequence comes from Parvibaculum sp., assembly GCA_036499025.1. GTDB lineage: Bacteria > Pseudomonadota > Alphaproteobacteria > Parvibaculales > Parvibaculaceae > Parvibaculum. The sequence continues at coordinate 15,829 of DASYEM010000130.1, forward strand.
AGCGTGTTCAGCACTTTTTCAGGCGCGCCCATCATGGGCGGCGTCGCAAAAATGCCCGGCATGATCGAATTGACGCGGATACCGAGGTCCATCAGATCGCGCGCCATGGGCAGCACCAGACCGTTGACGCCCGCTTTGCCCGAGCCATAGCCGATCTGGCCGACCTGCGCATCCTGCGCGGCGGCCGACGAGGTGAGCGTGATGACGCCGCGCTCGCCGTCTTCAAGCGGATCGAGCGAGGCCATGCCCAGCGCGCAGAGCGATGCCATGCGATAGCTCGCGACCAGGATGCCCCTGATCGAGAACTCATAAAGGTCTGTCGGATAGCGGATGAAGCCGCCATTCTCCCTGTCGCGGCCGACGGTCTTCATGCGCCCGCGCGAGGTCTGGGCGCAATGAACGAGAATGCGCTCCTGACCGTGAGCTTTGCGGGCCTTGTCGAGACCGGCAATGACATTGTCTTCGTCTGTAATGTCCACCTTGCAGAACAGCGCGCCGATCTCGCGGGCGACTTCCTCGCCTTTTTCCTCGTTGAGATCGAAGATCGCCACTTTGACGCCGGCCTTCGCAAGCACCGTGGCGCTGGCGCGGCCAAGGCCCGAGGCACCGCCCGTCACGATGGCCGATGTTGTCTTGTCGATAAGCATGTTGAACGTCTCCCTTTTATTTTCTTGTTTGTATGCGGATGTTTTATGAGGTCAGAGAATATATCCATCGCCCGTGGCCCGCACGGTGATGTCGCCGAGCGAGACGCCCCATGGTTGATTGACGGCGGTGATGACGGCGTCGGCGATATAGGCGGGCTCAAGCGCCGCATATTGCGGATTGTCGGGGTTGCGCAATTCCGGCGCATTATTGCCTTGCGCAAGCGAAGCCATGACGCCGCCATAGGAGGCTGCGTTCTGCCCGAGGATGCCGACAATCGCGTCGGCATTGATGATGCCCGTGCCGAGCCCCGTGCCGGGAACGCCCGTCGGCTTGATGATCGTGACCTTGATCTTGCCCTGCGCCTCGACGCGCAGCGATTCCGACAGGAAATTCACTGCGGCCTTCGTCGCGCCATAAACGCCCGCGCCGACGACCGGAAAATTTCCATAGATCGAGGAAATGTTCACGACATGGCCCCGGCCTTGGGCCATCATCTGGTCGAACACGCAGGAAATGCCGTTCACCACGCCTTTGATGTTGACGTCGATGCAGCGCGACCACGCCGAGGCTGCCACTTTGTGATCGGCGAAAAAGGCAAGCGGCATGATGCCCGCATTGTTGACCATCACATCGATGGCCCCATGCTCTTTGACGGCATGAGCGGCAAGCGCCTGCATCTGGCCAAGGTCCGCGACGCTTGCGACAACATAAGAAGCGATACCGCCTTGCGCGTC
>DASYEM010000131.1:0-7564 GCA_036499025.1 Parvibaculum sp.
GCGCCATCGTATAGGTCTTGCCCGAGCCCGTGACGCCGAGCAGCACCTGATCGCGCTCGCCGCGATTGACGCCTTCGACCAGTTCCGCGATGGCGGTGGGCTGATCGCCCGCCGGCTCATATTCGGAAACGAGATTGAGCCTCCTGCCGCCTTCCGACTTCTCCGGGCGTTCGGGGCGATGCGGCTCGAAAAGCGGCCAATGCTCCGGGTCGCCCTGTAGTGCGCCCGCCCATCGGTCGCGGTCGGCTATGGCGTTTTCGGTTGCGAAGCTCCCGCCTGCCGCTTCGGCAAAGCCAGCCGCCGCCTTCGCGTCCTTGGACGAGAGAGGTTTGTCCGCATATTTGCCGAAAGCTTTGATGCTGTTGCGCGCCATAGACCCAATATGGAGTGCCGGATGGGCCAAGAAAAGAGCCATCCTGACACTTGCTGACGGCTGGTGTCAGCAGATGTCAAAGGTTCGCCGGGGTGAGGCTCAGCGGCGCAAGTAAGCCGGGCCGAGCTGCACCAGCAGCACGGCGGCGAGGACCAGTGCCGCGCCGCTCCAGCCCGCCGCGCCCAGCCGGTCGCCGAGCAGCAGCGCACCGAAGGCGGCGGCAAAGAGGCTTTCCGACGAAACGATGATCGCGGCGTCGGAAGGCGGCGTGTGGGCCTGCGCGATGGACTGCAAGGTAAAGGCGATGCCACCTGAAACAACGCCCGTATATGCGAGTTCACGCCAGGCGGCGAAGACGCCCGCGAGCGTCGGCGTCTCGAAGATGAAACCGGCGCCGAGGCCCAGCGCCGCCGTCACCGCATATTGAATGAAGGCGATGGTCAGCGGGCGGCGCAGATCATAGGCGAGAGCGCCGAGCGCAAGGATTTGCACCGCCCAGAAAAACGCCGCGACGATGACAAGCCCGTCGCCCCAATTGAGCCCGCCGATGCGCCCGCCGCCGAGCAGAAACGTGCCCGCGAAAGAGATCGCGGCGGCGGGCCAGACGAAGCCGTTCACCTTCACTGGTGTCTCAGCCAGCGGGCTCGCGGGCACCGGGCTTGCCAGCATCGGCATCCGCGCCGCCGCGCGCCGTGTCGCCACATGCTGCACGGCCCAGGCGAGCGCGGGCACCATGATGACATAGAGCGCGGTCAGAAATCCGGCATTGGTGACGCTGGTCGAAAGCAGGCCGAGCTGCTGCGTCACGACGCCGAGAAAGAACACCGTGCCAATGCCGATGAGAGCCGGGGCGCGATTGCGAGGGATCGCCGGCATCCGCCGCGACTCCATCGCCGCGAAAGGCGCGACGACCAGCGCCGCCAGCAAAAACCGCGCCCCCGAAAAAGTCAGCGGCCCCATATGCTCCATCGCCGTGGCCTGCCCGACAAAGGCAAGCCCCCAGATCAGCGCGGCGGCAAGAAGCAAAAGATCGGCGGTGGCGCGGGTCATGGGGAAGGCCGGGGAGGGAAGGGGCGGAGCCGTCGACGGGAAGCTATCACCTTGCCATCGCTTTGGTGAGCCCAATGCCGCCCTTCCCTCCCGCCTCCGCCTCTGCGATCCTCTCTCCATGTCGAGTCCCTCATCCCCGCCTTCTCCCGCAACCGCCGCCGCCCGCGCTCACTGGACGATCTATCTGCCGTCCATTCTGGTCGCGCTCGTCTGGGCGGGCATCTATGGCTGGGCGGTGAGGCATCAGCCGGTGCTGGCGGGCGTGCGCGGTGCGGCGCTGGTGGTCGAGGCGCTCGGCGTGCCGCTGCTTTTGTTCTTTGCCGCCGTCAGGGCGCGGGTGTTGCTGGTCGAGGTTCGGCGGTCCGACGGCGGGGAAGGGGAGGCGATGCTTTATGCGCGCTCCGGTTTCCTGCGGCCGAGAGAGGTTCACATCGGCGCGCGCGAGATTGCGTCGGCGCGCGTCCGGCGTTCGCTGCCGCAGCGGCTTTTCGGCGGCGGTGCGCTCGATCTCAAGACATTGTCGGGCGAAAGCCTGTTCTTCACCGATCTCGACAAGCCGGAAGCCATCGCGCAAGCGATGGTGCGTCCGGTGCGGGAGACATTCGGACACATGGAAAATTTACGATGAGCGGCATGCTTGAATTCGACGAGGCGGCGGCGCAGGCGCTCGAAGCCATGTATCTGACGCCCGATGTCGTCGCACAACGGGCCCGCATCATCGAAATGTTGTCGCCCCGTCCCGGCGAACGCATTCTCGACATCGGCGTCGGCCCCGGTCTTCTCGCGCATGATCTGGCGCGCATGGTCGGCGATACGGGTCGTCTCGTCGGCCTCGACGCCGCACCCGCCATGCTGACCATGGCCCGGACGCGGCTTGCGGCGCTGCCTCAAGCCGAATGCGTGCAAGGCGATGCAGGCAAGCTTGCCTTCCCCGATGCCTCGTTCGACGCCGCGGTCTCGACGCAGGTCTATGAATATGTCGCGCCTATCGGCAAGGCGCTTTCCGAGCTCCATCGCGTTTTGAAGCCGGGCGGGCGTGCCGTCATTCTCGATACGGATTGGCGAAGCATCGTCTGGCATTCGAGCGACGAGGCGCGCATGGCCCGTGTGCTTGCCTGCTGGGACGGGCATCTCGCCGATCCGCATTTGCCGGCGACGCTCGGGCCTGCTTTGCGCCGTGCCGGCTTCACGGTCGCCCGCGTCGAGATCGTGCCGATGTTCACTGCCCACTGGCAGCCGGTGAGCTATGCCGCCGGCATCATGCGCACCATTCGCGGTTATGCGCAGGCGAACGGCGCCAAATACGGGCTCGCCGCCGACGAGGTGCAAGGTTGGTATGACGACCAATTGCGGCTGATGGAGCGCGGCGAATTTTTCTTCAGCGTCAATCGCTACGCCTTCGTTGCGACGCGCTAGGCGCTGGCGGCGACCTGCCGCTCCACGGCATAACGGGTCAGAAACAATTCGACCATTTCGCGGATCGTGGCTTCGGGGTTTTGCGGCACCGCGTAATTCGCATTGAAGAGACCCGGCCAGATGAAGGATTCCTTCACCATGCCCGCGAGGAATTTGGAGCTCAACTGCGTGTCGTGCGGACGCAGCTCGCCCTCTTCGATCAGGCGGTCGAGAAGCAGCGCCACGCCCTTGTGCCAGCGGTCGATCATGTTGGCGTACATGGAGCGGGCGACGTCCGGGGCGAAAGGCACTTCCGCGATGACGACGCGCATCAGCACATGCAGATCGCTCTGCGCATAGGAGAGAAGGACAAGGCGCATGGAGGCGGCGAATTTCTCGGCCAGCGTCGCATATTGCGGCGGCGTCGCGAATTCCTGACGGTGAAAGCGCGCGGCCTCGGTGACGACGGCGGCGAAGAGTTCTTCCTTGGATCCGAAATGTTTATAGAGCGTCGCCGTCGAGACGTCGGCGTCGCCCGCGATCTCCGTCATGCCCGCGCGCGTATATCCGCATTTCAGAAAAATCCGTCGCGCCGCTTTCAGAATGGCGGCGCGCTTATTGTCGACAATCGTCCGGCGATACTTTTCAAGTCCCTGCACGTCGTCTCCGCCCTGTGCCAATCCGTCAGACGCCATAGCGCGCAAGGTACATGTCGATCGCTTCATAGATGACGTCGTCGGCATTGGCCGGGAGCCCGACCTTCGCGTCGAAAAGCGCGGGCCATATGAAGACTTCCTTGATCATTCCCGCGATGAAGTTGACGCCCATCTCTGTGTCGTGCGGCTTCATCCGTTTTTGCACGATCAACTCGTCGAAGACTTTCTTCAATCCGGCGGCGCGGCGCATGATGATGAATTCATACGTGTCGAGCGCGATCTTCGGTGTCGTCGGCACTTCGGCGATGACGATGCGCAGCAGCGCGTTTGCGCCGTGATCGAATTGCGCGGTCAGATATTGATGCACCATGCCGTGAAACATTTTGCGCAAGTCGGTGCTCGCATCGACCTTGAATGTGTCGGCTTCCGTGGCGTGGTTGAACTCGCCGCCGAGATCGCCGTAAGCCTCGCGGATGACGGCGGCGAACAGTTCTTCCTTCGACGAAAAATGTTTGTAGAGCGTCGCCGTCGAGACATCGGCTTCGCGGGCGATTTCGGCGACGGCGGCGCGGCTGTAGCCGTTGCGCAAGAAATTCTCGCGCCCGGCTTTCAGTATGGAGACGCGCTTACTTTCGCTGATCGTGCGCCGGTAGTGTTCAAGTCCCAATTCGAAACCCTTTGGCCCGTTTTTCTCTCGTGCTCAATACGAAGCGTGGGCGGCTTTGGTTCAAGCATTACTTGATTTTTTCGAAGAGAGATAGCGACTCCCTCGGCGATCAAGCCAACGTGAACAGAGCTTTTTTCAGCTGTCTGGAATGCGGCCTGAAACGTACGCCCACGGAAAGTTCCGTCATGGGGCAAGTAACCATAGGTGAAATGTTCATAACAAATGTAGAGGCATTCAAAAGAGCTCCCGATTGTGGCCCATTTCCTGAAGCGACATCAGCAACTGACGCCAGAGCCAGAAGACGAAGCCGATCAGCAGCGCGACAAGGGTGGTGAAAAAGACCACGTTCTGTCCGGCATGCGAGGAGGTTTCCGTGCCCGCGACCCCCCATCCATAGGCCACGATTATGGCAAGACAGAGAGCGCCCGCGCCGATCAGCATGGCGGCGCCCAAAAGAATGCGGAAGGAAGACGGGGCCAATCGACGGGCGCGGCGGGTGACGTACATTTGGGGGAACTCCGCTGTGTGTGCAGCTGAAAAAGAGTTCAACGCCCTGTTGGTTCCGCTCGTTGACCATGCTCGTTAAGTTTTGCGAAAGGTGTGGCGCGTCCGCCGCAGTCAGCGTGGCGGAATGCCCGCCTTTTTGAACGCGACGGCCAGATGCCGCGCCGCCTTCACGATCCGGGCTTCGGGAATCGCGGCAAAGCCCATATAGAGGCCGCTTTTTTGCGGCGTACCAAAAAAATACGTCGAGAGCGCACTGACATGAATGTCGGCATCGGCCGCGACGGCGGCGGCGCGGCGATCGTCGCTGCCATCGCGCAGATAGGCCGTCATCTGCATGCCGCCATCGCCGGGCGCCGCTTCCAGAAAATCGCCGAGTTCCGTTTCAATCGCCTCGATCAGGCAACTGCGCCGCGCCGCGTAGATGGCGCGCATCCGGCGCACATGCGCGCCGTAATGGCCTTCATCGATGAAATCAGCCAAGGCCGATTGAATGGCAGGCGCCGGCACATGGCCGGTGATGCGGATCGCGGTGCGGAACGCATCGATCAATGCGTTGGGCACAATCAAATAGCCGATCTTGAGCGAGGGAAAGAGCGTCTTGGCGAACGTGCCCATGTAGAGCACGCGGCCCGAACGATCCAGTCCTTGCAGCGCAGCGAGCGGACGGCCGGTGTAGCGATATTCGCTGTCGTAGTCGTCCTCGAGAATCCAGACGCTTTGCGCGCGCGCGAACTCGAGCAGCGCAAGGCGGCGGTGCAGCGAGAGCGTCATGCCGAGTGGAAACTGATGCGACGGGGTTACATAGACAAGGCGCGGTTTCGGCTCGAGCGCGATGCCCGCTTCGACGTCGAGCCCTTCGCCATCGACCGGCACCGGCACGATGCGCGCCCCCGCGCCGAGGAACGCGCCACGCGCGCCGAGATAGCCGGGTTCTTCGAGCCAGACCGCATCGCCCGGATCGACAACCATGCGCGCGGCGAGATCGAGGGCGGCTTGCGCGCCCGTCGTCACGATCACTTGTTCCGGCGTGCAGACGACGCCGCGCGCCGCGCCGGCATGGGCGGCAATCGCCTCGCGCAAGGGACCGAAGCCTTCGCCGGTTTCATAACCGAAGAGACCGTTCCTCGGATCGCGGGCGCGGCGCGCCAGCAGGCGGCTCCATAAGGTGCCGGGAAACTGATCGATGGCGGGAAGCCCATGTTGGAAGGCACGGCCTTCGCCCCGGTCGTAACGCGGCGCGGTGCGTTTGATCGAGGAGAGAAGCTTGCCGCGTTCCGACAGCGCATCCGTGTGAGCGAAGTTGTGTTCCTCCTTCCGCGCCGCGCCCTTGCCGACTTCGAGGAGCCGGTCGGGCAGGATCGCAGCGACGCGCGTCCCCGCGCCGACTTGCCCTTCGAGATAGCCTTCGGCGGCCAGTTGCTCGTAAGCCGAGAGCACCGTGTTGCGTCCGACGCCGAGATCGGTCGCAAGCAGGCGGGAGGAGGGAAGCCGCGCGCCCGACGCCAGCCGCCCGTCGAGAATCGCACCGCGCAAGCCGTCATAAAGCTGACGGTAAAGCGGTGCGGCCGCGTCGGGGTCGAGATCCAGCGTGCCGAGGGGCAAGGGTGAGCGGAGCATGCAGCGTGACCAGGTGGTTTTATGGTTCTACTGTATTCTAATAAGTGGACCTTTTGATAGGTCCAATTTCTGTCAGGCTGCGCCCAAATTTGGAGGGCCCCATGCTCGAAATGAAAGCCGACTGCGAGAAATGCCACGCGCCGACGCCAAAGAAGGGCGAGGCGCGAATTTGCAGTTTCGAATGCACCTTTTGCCCAGACTGCGCGGCGGCGATGAACCAGACCTGCCCGAATTGCGGCGGCGAATTGCTGGCGCGGCCGAAGCGGATGCTGGAAGGTTGATCCCATGACCGAATTCCCGACGGCGGCGATCCATCGCGTCCGGCAGAGCGCGAACCGCGCGCATTACGACCGCGAGACGGCGCATGCCATCCTCGATGCTGGCTATATCGCGCATGTTGCCTTCGTCGCGGACACCGGCCCCGTGTCGTTGCCGATGTTCTATGTCCGCGAGGGCGAGAGCGTGCTGGTGCATGGTGCGCGCAAGAGCCGCTTCATGCGCGCGCTCGCGGGCGGTGCGCCGCTCTGCCTGACGGTAACGCTTCTCGACGGATTGGTGCTGGCGCGCTCGGCCTTTCACCATTCGATGAATTACCGTTTCGTGATGGTGCATGGGCATGGCGTGGCGCTGCCCGCTGAAGAAAAGCCCGCCGCGCTCGGTCTCTTCACCGAACGCGTCAAGGCCGGCCGCGCATCGGAGGTTCGCGCGCCGAATGTGCAGGAGCTGAAAGCGACCGAGGTTTTGCGCATCGTGCTTGTAGATGTCGCCGCCAAGGTCCGCGCGGGTGGGCCGAATGACGATGCGGAAGATATGAACTGGCCTGTCTGGGCGGGCGTCATTCCGATCGAGCAAAGGCTCGGCGCGCCGGTCGCCTATCCGGCTTCGGCGGAAGTGAATTGATATGTATATCCCACCGCATTTCGCGCAACCCGACGATGGCGCCTCGCGGGCGCTGATCGCGGCCCATCCTTTCGGCACGCTGATCTCGGCGGGCGAGGGCGCGCCCTTCGCCACGCATCTGCCATTTTTGATCGATGAACGCGGCGGCGAGGCTTTCCTCACCGCGCATATGGCGCGCGCCAATCCGCACTGGAAATTCTTTGATGGCGTGCGAGAGGCGCTCGCCATTTTTCAGGGCCCGCACGGCTATATCTCGCCCAACTGGTATGCGAACCCCGGCCGTGTGCCGACATGGAACTATGTCGCCGTGCATGTGACCGGTGCGCCGCGCATCGTCGGAGGGGAGCGGGCGCATGAGATGCTGGCAAAACTCGCCGCCGCCTTCGAGCGCGGCGCGGA
>DASYEM010000132.1:0-4401 GCA_036499025.1 Parvibaculum sp.
TTTCTTCGGCCTCACCATGAAGCTCGGCCCGATTGCAAACTGGGGTCTCAACCTCAATGAGAACCTCGTGCCCGTCGATGTCGAGAAGTTCGAAACATCGACCCCCGGCATCTTCGCGGTCGGCGACATCAACACCTATCCGGGCAAGCTGAAGCTTATTCTCTCAGGCTTCCATGAAGTCGCGCTGATGGCGCAGCAGGCATTCCGCTATGTGCATCCGGATGCCAAGCTCACTTTCCAGTACACGACCTCGTCGACGAGCCTTCAGAAGAAGCTCGGCGTCGCCTGACTTGCAACGGGGCTCGGCCTTAAGGCATCCTCCGATGGTTTTCGTCGGGGATTTGCCTTGCGCCGTATCGCCTTCCTGTTTTTCTGTTCGTTCATTCTGGCCTCGCCGGCCTTCGCAGGCTCCGGCGCAGTTCAGACCACGCTTTATTTCGGTCTGTCGTTGCCCAGAGGCGGCTCGATCAGCGAAATGCAATGGCAAGGGTTTCTCGCCGACACGGTAACACCCCGTTTTCCCGGCGGGCTCACCGTCGTCTCGGCCGTCGGCCAATGGCGCGATCCGAAATCGAAATCCGCGAAACCGAATTCCGAGAAAACCAAAATCGTCATTCTCGTTCGCGCCGACACGCCGGCAGCCGACAAGTCCGTGGCGGAGATCAAGGCGGTTTACCTCAAGCGGTTCCACCAAATCTCCGTCCTCCAGACCGATCAGCCGGTACGTATCGTAGAGTAGTCAGTGCCTGTTGGAGGCAATGCCGATCCGGTTCCAGGCGTTGATATGCGCGACGGCGACCGTCAGCAGAGCAATGTCTTCCTTGCTGAAATGCGGCTCGAGATCGGTGCAGAGCGCGTCGATTTCGTCCTGCGATGCACTGCGCGTCAGCGCCTCCGCCCAGGCCAGCGCCGCTTTCTCGCGCGCGTCGAAGAGCGTCGATGTTTGCCAGTGATTGAGCGCCGAAACGCGTTCCTGCGTGTCGCCGCCGTCCAGCGCTTCCTTTGTATGCATGTTGATGCAGAAGTGGCATTCGTTCATCAACGAGACGCGAATGTCGATGATGTGCCGAAGTTTGTGGTCGAAGGAAGCCGTCAGGGCTTCATTGACGCCCATGAGCTTGGTGATGGCTGTATTGGCGTCCTGATAGATGTTGATCCGTAGTTTCATCTTCTGCTCCAGTTTCAATCGGGGGGCTGTCATCAAGACGCATGACGCTTCGTATTTGTGACGGGTCGGCTGGACAATTTGCCGTCCGCTTGGGACAAAGGATCATGCTGACGGCGGACGCTTATGTTGAGAAAAATTTCGAGCTTTGGCCAGGGGTGCTGCGCCTTGCGGCCTCGGGCGCTGCCGCTCATGCCGCCATCGAAGCGGGCATAGACGCTGCTCGCGAAACCGCTGCGAGCCTCATCGCGGATGCCGATCTTGTGGCTCGGGGGTCTCTCGACATGCTGCCGCGCGGGCTGGCCGCGCGTGCCATTCCCGATGTGGCGCGCGGGCTGATGCAGGCTCTCGGCGCCGTGCAAATGCCACCGCTTCTCGTCGCGCTGCCGGGCGCGGTCTGCGACGTGGCGCTTGCCGCGATGCGCGGGACAGGCGTCGATTTCGCCACCGCGACCCTCGGCGATGCATTGGCTTTCCATCTCGAGGCGGGCGTGAGCTTTCCGCTCTTGCCGTCCATGCCGCTGGTTCTCGGCGAATTCACCCGCGCGCTTGGCGGCGGCATTGAGGGCGGGGTCGCGCTGGCCGGTCAAGGTTGCGTTTTCCCGACGTCAGGCATCGCCGATGGCGTCATCGTGCAAGGCAAGAGCGCGGCGCTTGCCGCCATTGTCGCCTCGACGATTGCCGACAGCATGACATCGCCCGGGCTGAAACCGCGGCGCTCGCGCATTGTCGATCCGCTCGTCGTCCATGCCTGGGAAGGCCGCATCATCGCCGACGCGCCGGGCCTCATCCCGCCGGAAGAGATTTGGGAAGGGCTCTCCAAGGGCATGAAGCGCGCAAGCGTCTTGCGGGAAAAGCGCCTGTTGCGCGCCGCCGCCTTTGCGCTCAAGGGCAGGGGTCGCACGCTTGGCCCCATCGATGGCGACCGCCTCGTGCGTTTCGGCGTTTCAGAATGGCGCTAGGCAGGTTTTTCGGTGCTCGCCGTATGCCCGGAGTGGCTTTCATTTCGGCACTCTGCTTTGCTACGATCCGCAGCCTGACTTTCTTCGCAATCATGAGGCCATGCCATGAGCTCCAAAATGGAAGACGGATTTGTCGCCACGAAAGACGGTGTGAAGATTTTCTACAAGGACTGGGGACCTAAAGAAGCGCAGCCGATCGTCTTTCATCACGGCTGGCCTTTGTCGGCGGATGACTGGGATGCCCAGATGTTGTTCTTCCTCGGCCATGGCTATCGCGTGATCGCCCATGACCGTCGCGGGCATGGACGTTCGACGCAAACCCATACCGGCAACGATATGGATCACTATGCCGCCGATGTGGCCGCGCTTGCCGAGTTTCTCGATCTTCAGAAGGCTATCCATGTCGGCCATTCGACCGGCGGCGGTGAAGTTGCCGCTTATCTCGGCCGTCAGGGGACGCATCGCGCGGCCAAGGCCGCGTTGATTGGCGCGGTGCCGCCGATCATGGTCAAGACCGCCGCCAATCCGGGTGGTTTGCCGCTGGAGGTGTTCGATGGTCTTCGCACGGCGCTGGCGGCCAACCGCGCGCAGTTTTACATCGATCTCCCTTCCGGGCCCTTCTACGGGTTCAATCGTCCCGGCGCCAAAGTCTCGCAAGGCATCATCGACAATTGGTGGCGTCAGGGCATGATGGGCGGCACCAAGGCGCATTACGATTGCATCAAGGCGTTTTCGGAAACCGATTTCACCGAAGACCTGAAGAAGATCGACATTCCGGTGTTCGTGATGCACGGCGATGACGACCAGATCGTGCCATATGCCGATGCGGCTCTTCTGTCGATCAAACTGCTGCAGAAGGGAACGCTGAAGGTCTATCCCGGCTTCCCGCATGGCATGTGCACCGTCAATGCCGATGTGGTGAATGCTGATTTGCTGGCGTTCTTCAAGGCGTAGCGGCCATCGTCGCTGCTTTGCTGTTTCGGAGTGGCATTGGCCATCTCGTGCGCCCATACTCATCGAAAGACAAAACGGGGGGGAGGGCGTCATGGGGCTTTACGAGAAGTTTGTCGTTCCGCACATCATCAATTGCGCCTGCGGGTCGAAGCCGATCCGTTATCAGCGCAAGAAGGTGGTGCCGCTTTGCGAGGGCACCGTTCTTGAAATCGGCATCGGCACCGGGCTCAATCTTCCTTATTACGACGCGTCGAAGGTCACGAAAGTGATCGGTCTCGATCCCTCCGAAGCCTCGTGGAAGCTGGCGGGCGAACGGGCGAAGGGTCTCGGCTTTCCGGTCGAGTTCATCGGCCTGCCGGGCGAGCAAATTCCGCTCGCCGACAAGAGCGTCGATACGGTGCTTGTCACCTTCAGCCTCTGCACCATTCCCGATCCGATGCAGGCGCTTGCGGGCATGCGCCGCGTGCTGAAGCCGGGCGGCAAGCTCGTTTTCTGCGAACATGGCGCTGCGCCCGACGCCGATGTGCTGGGCTGGCAGAACCGCATCAATCCGGTCTGGAAGGTTCTCTTCGGCGGCTGCAATCTCAACCGAAAGATGCCGGCGATCATCGAGAGTTCAGGTTTCAAGATCGCCGATCTGCAGACCATGTATCTGCCTTCGACGCCACGCTTTGCCGGTTTCAACTATTGGGGCGTGGCGCAGTCTGTATGAGATGCTTTTTGTTATCGCGCTGCTGCTCGCGCCTCAAGCCGCGCGGATTTTTTCAAGGGCCGATTTGATGAGAAAGCCCGATCGAGTAAAGCCATTCGCCTCGGCATAGGCATCGATCTGCTTCAGCACGTCCTCGGGAGCGGTGATGTTCACGCGAACGGCTCTTGTCGTTTTTGGTGCGTCTACGAGTACGGCGGCGCCATCTGCAAAATCTGGATTAGCCATTACCGCCTCCAGAGACGATGGTTCGGGAATAGCTTCTCCGTCTTCTTCCATGCCTTGAATGTGTAAAGCGAGGGCTTCGGCAGCACCGGCGCGCGCTTCGTCCAAGGTCGATCCGGCCGAGACGCATCCTGGAAGATCGGGAAACGAGACGCCATAATCGCTCTTGGCGTCTTTGTGGATGATCGCAATATAAGTCGCCATTTTCATTACCTCAGTGTCAATCCGCTCTGTTTTTCAATTGAGCGCAATGTTCCGATAGGCAGATCTTTCTTTGGGTGAGGAACCGTCACGCGACCCGTTTTGGTGGGATGTTTGAATTGCTTGTGGCTTCCGGCTTGAGCGACTTCAATCCATCCATTGGCCTCAAGGATTTTTATAACGTC
>DASYEM010000133.1:0-7162 GCA_036499025.1 Parvibaculum sp.
TTCCGCTTCGACCCGCCGCTCGCGCAAATGCACGAGCATGTAAGCGAGAGCCACATAACCCACCGACAGCATTCCAGCAAAGCCGAGCGAACGGGAAAAACCATCCTGCACATAAAGCGTGACCGTGATCGCTCCCAGCGCCACGCCGGTGAGTGCAAGGACCGTGCGCGCGATCCAGGCGGCGGGCACAGGCTTGCGCCCGCGACCGACGGCGCGCTGTTGCCAGGCCAATGTGTCCGCTCGCGTGCTCGCTTCGGGAATACTCATTTGCACCACATGAGGCAGGCCGCTCTCGGCCTCGCCCCCTTCATACTGTCTCGACGGATCGAGCGGTCCGGGCATGGACCGCCGCAGCGGCCGTTCGGAACTCGTCCCGACCGAATCAGCCATTGAAATTCGATGATTCGAGTTGAACTTGCCTTTGTCCAGAGCAGGCCCGCCTTTGTCCAGAGTCGCCGGATCGCTTTTTGGAAATCGATGCATTTGAGACTCACCCGACGGGGGTTCAAGCTCCGGCTTCTGCCCGCCGGGCCCAGCGAAAGGGTCAGGCGAGTGTCTTGGTCGCTATCTCGAACACGTCTCTCGATATGCCTTCAACGCCCGAAATGCGGGCAAGTTGCCGCGACATCAACTTGCGCCGTTTGGGTTCGAATTGCCGCCAGCTTTTGAACGCGCCAAGAAGCCGGGCGGCAACTTGCGGGTTCAGTGCATCGAGCTCCAGCACCTTCTCCGCCACAAGAGCATAGCCTGCTCCATCGGCTGCGTGAAAGCGAACCTGATTGGCAGTCGCGAAACTTGTGATCAGCGCCCGTACCTTATTGGGATTTCGTATGGTAAACGCGGGGTGCCGCATCAACCTGTTGACCTCATCGAGCGTACCCGGCAGGGAAGAGGTCGCCTGAATGGTCAGCCACTTGTCCATGACCAGATGGTCGTCCTTCCACTGATCGTAGAAACGCTCAAGCGCGTCCTGCCGTTCAGGGCAGTCGATGTTTGCCAGAATGCCGAGGGCTGAAATCTGATCGGTCATGTTATCGGCTTCGGCAAAATGCTTGGCCGCGAGAGCGACGCCCTCTTCGCCCGGCAGAATGGCAAGGTAGGAGAGGCAGATATTCCGCAAGGCGCGGCGCCCTGCATGGGAAGCCTCGGGGCTATAAGGACCCTCGATGCGATTACGCTCGTAAGCGGCGCGAAGTTCATCCTCGGTGGCTACGGCGACCGATAGCCGCAAATGCTCGCGCGCCTTATGGATGGCATCTACATCGACATTTTCGCGAATGAGTTGGGCCACCGTCTGTTCGCTCGGCAACTGGATCATCTGGGCGACGAAATCAGGGTCGTATTTTTTCGCGGGCAGCATCTTGCGCATCATCTCGGCAAAGGCGTTGCCCTTGCGCAGACGACCACCCGTCTGGATCGCCTCGACCAGTGAGATCAGCAAGCCGGACGCATAGCGCTGCGCCGCTTCCCAGCGGTTGAAGGGATCGCTGTCATGGGTCATCAGGAAAACCCAGTCGCGCTCCTTGAGATTTGCGCTCAGCGTCACCGGTGCGGTGAAGCCGCGCAGCAGCGAAGGCACCGGTTTCTCTTCGACATTGCGAAACCGGAAGGTCTGCGTACGTTCTGTGAGATTGAGAACGCGCGTCGACCCTTTCGGCTTTTCCTCGCCGTCGAGTTGCAAGGTCATGTCCTTGCCGTCCGGTCCGATAAGACCTACGGCGATCGGAATATGATAGGGCTCCTTTAATGGCTGGCCGGGCGTCGCGGCACAGACCTGGCTCATCTTCAGCGTATAGGTCTGCCGCGCCGCGTCGTAACGGCCGGAGGTCAGCACTTCCGGCGTACCGGACTGCGCATACCAGCGTTTGAATTGCGTGAGATCGAGCTTTGCGCCGTCTGCCAGTGCGTTGAGGAAATCCTCGACCGTTGCCGCCTCGCCATCGTGCCGCTCGAAGTAAAGATCCATGCCTTTGCGGAAACGCTTTGGCCCCGCCAGCGTATGGATCATGCGGCAAAGCTCGGCGCCTTTTTCATAGACCGTCGCCGTATAAAAATTATTGATCTCGATATAGCTGTCAGGGCGTACCGGATGGGCGAGCGGCCCCTGGTCTTCAGGGAACTGATGGCTGCGCAGCAGGCGTACATCCGAAATCCGCTTCACCGGACGCGACCGCATATCGGCGGTGAATTCCTGATCGCGGAAAACCGTCAGACCTTCCTTCAGGCAAAGCTGAAACCAGTCTCGGCAGGTGATGCGGTTGCCGGTCCAGTTGTGAAAATACTCATGCGCGATGATGGCCTCGATCGAGGCGTAGTCGGCGTCCGTCGCCGTGTCGGGGCGCGCGAGAATATATTTGTCGTTGAAGACGTTGAGACCCTTATTTTCCATGGCTCCCATATTGAAGGCGCTGACCGCGACGATCATGAAGATGTCGAGATCATATTCGCGCCCGAAAGCTTCTTCGTCCCAACGCATCGAGCGCTGCAGCGCTTCCATCGCATAAGCGCAGCGATCTTCATTGCCGCGCTCGACGAATATCCGCAACGTCACTTCGCGGCCGGACATGGTGATGAACTTGTCTTCGACAAAGGCGAGGTCGCCCGCGACCAGAGCGAAGAGATAGGCGGGCTTCGGAAACGGATCGTGCCATTCGGCGAAGTGCTTGTTGCCCGGAAGTTTGCCGCTGGCCGTCAGATTGCCATTCGAGAGCAGCACCGGCGCGATCTTCTGGTCTGAAATAATGCGTGTCGTGAAAACGGCCATCACGTCGGGGCGGTCGAGATAATAGGTGATACGGCGGAAGCCTTCGGCCTCGCATTGCGTGCAATAAATGCCGCTCGACAGATAGAGCCCGAGAAGTTGTGTATTCGCCTCCGGCCCGCAGGTCGTCACCGTTTCGAGGGTGAATTCGCCGTCAGGCGCTTCGGGGATCGTCAGATGCTCGCCATCGGTCTGATAGGCATTGCTGCTCAGCGTCTCGCCGTCGAGCGATACCTCGTGAAGCGTCAGCTTCTGCCCGTCGAGAACGAGCGGGCTATGGCCCCTCGCATCCGGGTTGCGCCGCATCTTCAGCCTGGCGCGAATGCGGGTCGCCGCCGGATCGAGCTCGATTTCGAGCTTGACCTCGTCGATCAAAAAAGCGGGCGGAGCATAATCCTTCAAGAGGATAGGGCGCGGGTCTTCTACTCTCATGGGATATTCGGCCTCGGGCGCGGCAATCTGGGGGCGGTATGTGATTGTAGATCAATGGCCGCTTGATATGGCGAAATTTCGACGGCGGCAAACTTTGAGACGAGCCCTTGCCGCTGCTAGGCTCATTCTCTCATTCCCAGGAGTGCATACGACATGGCCAAGATCCGTAATGTCGCCGTTCTTGTCGGCAGCCTGCGCAAGGCGTCCTACAACCGAAAGATGGCGTTGGCGCTGGCAAAGCTCGCCCCCGAGCCGTTAAAGCTCAACATCGTCGAAATCGGCGGCTTGCCCTTTTACAGCGAAGACGATGAAGCTGCCCCACCGCCGGCCTGGGTGGCGTTTCGTGACAGCGTACGGGTGGTCGATGCGGTCCTTTTCGTGACGCCGGAATATAACCGGTCGGTCCCCGGCGTGCTGAAGAATGCCGTCGACGTTGGCTCGCGCCCTTATGGAGCGAGCGTCTGGTCGGGCAAGCCTTGTGCTGTGGTCAGTGTCTCGCCAGGTGCGATAGGCGGCTTTGGCGCCAATCATCATCTTCGTCAGTCGCTGGTCTTCCTGGACATGCCGACACTCCAGCAGCCGGAAGCCTATATCGGTGGCGCGGCTTCGCTCTTCGACGAGGCGGGGAACATAGCCAAGGAAGACACGAAGAAGTTTTTGACGAAATTCATGGCGAGTTTCGCCGATTGGATCGAGGCGAACGCGAAAAACTGACCCCCTATTCCGGGTCGCCTGTCTTCGTCTGGTCGATGACCGCCTCAGCGTCGCGCGCGAGGATCATCATCTCTTCCGGCAGGTTCTCGGCATTTGACTGCGCATATTCGACAAGCCGCCGCAACAGCACCATGAACTTCGGGCTCGCCGCCATGATGCGGGCCTGAAGTTCGACGCGTTCCGGCGCGAAGTCATATTCGTTGCCCGGCACGCGCCAGCCGCCGCTTTCCTGCGTGCCGGTCATGATGACCGGGAAGGTGCCGGGAAAAGGATGGCTCGAGCATTCTTCCGCCGAACGCCATTTGTTGGCCGAGCGGACGACGCGCCATTCCTCCATGGCAGGGTCGATCTCGGTGAGCTCGGCGGCCTGTTCGGTCTGGAGCTCGGTCGCCACGAAATCGCGGCCGAGGCCGACATCGTAGAAGACGCGCAAAGGCTCCGGCACGTCCTTCACCCATTGGGGAACGACGCGCTCGATCACTGCCCATGTGCCGACGGGACGTACGAAGACCCGCTGGTTCTTATGGAATTGTGCCTTCGCCATGGAACGACATCTGACCTGAATTTGAAACAAGGCCAGTATGTCGCCGAGCCGGTTAGCAGGAGATTAAGTACTCCGCCGCCCCGGAAGGTTAATCCCCCGGATGCGGGATGGTTTCGCCGCCATCGCCGATGCCGTAGGCAGCCGCGCGACGCCGCACCCAGCCTGTCATCCGCTGTACCCGTCCGCGTCCACCTTCGAGCAGCAGATAGGCGACAGGCACGACGAGCAGCGTCAGCATGGTCGATGAGATTAACCCGCCGATAGCGACATAGCCCATGGCGTTGCGGATTTCTGCGCCTTGACTGGTCGAAATCGCGACCGGGATCATGCCGAAAATTGTCGCGATCTGCGTCATTAGCACGGGCCGTAAGCGCACCGGCCCGGCTTGCAGCAGCGCCTCCTTGATCGGCATGCCTTTGGCGCGGAGTTGGTTCGTATAGTCGACCAGCAAAATGCCGTTCTTCATCACCAGACCCATCAGCGCCAGCAAGCCGATTTGCGCGAACATCGTCATCTCGAGGCCCGACAGCTTCAGCGATATGAATGCGCCGACGAAGGAGAGCGGCGCCGATAGCATGATGATTGCGGGCTGAGCGAAGCTGTTGAACTGGCTTGCCAGGATCATGTAGAGCGCGGTTAGGGCGAGCAGGAAGGCAAAGCCGATAGCCTGTCCGGTTTCCTTCATGCTCTTGGCCTGGCCTTCCGCAGACCACGAATAATTCGGCGGCAGATTCAAATCCTTCAGAAAGCCTTCAAGTTTTTCGGTGGCGGGCCCAAGCGCGACGCCCGAACCCATATTGGAGAGGATCTGGATGCGACGCGAACGGTTCTGCCGGTCGATCTGCGCCGGGCCGGAAGCGACGTCGAAGCTCGCGACATTGGTGATATCGACGAGCTGCCCGCTCGGCCCCTTGACCTGAATGAGCGACAGCTTGGCTATGTCGTCGCGCTGGTCTTCGGCAAGACGCACGCGCACATCGTAACGCTGTCCATATTCTTCAAACGACCCGGCTTTGACACCGCCGACCATCGTCCGCACCGTCTCGGCCAGCGAGCGCACCGGAATGCCGAGATCGGCGGCGCGGGCGCGGTTGATATGAACCTGCAATTCGGGCTTGCCGGAATCGTAGCTCGATTTCACATCGGTATACATCGGGTCCTGCCGCATCTTCGCGACGACCTCGTTAGTTTTTTCTTCCAGCACCGCGAGATCGGGCCCCTTGATCGCATAATTGATAAGGTAATTGCCCCAGCCGCCGCCAGAGATCCACGGCACATCGGAAAGCGAGAGATGCTTTGCCTCTGGTGCATTTCTCTGCATCACCGCGCGCGCGTCTTCCATGATTTTGAGAAAGCTGACGTTGCGTTCCTTTTTTGGCGTCATGCCGACATAGAACGACGCCTCATTGGCGTTTTGCTGCGCGCCGTCGCCAACTGTGAAGAAGACAGTCGTAACGTGAGGCACTTTACCAAGTGCATTGGCGACCCGCGCCGCGACCTGCCGCGTTTCTGAAAGCCCCGCGCCGAAAGGCAATTCGATATTGGCGAGGAACTCGGAGCGATCCGAGCGGGCGTCGAAAGCGGCGGGCAGGGTGCGGGCAACCATGACGCCGAGAATGATTGCGCCAAGCGCGATGCCCATCACCGTCCAACGCCAGTTGAGTGCGATGCCGAGAAGCTTCCCGTAACCTGCGTCGATGCGGGCATAGGAGCGGTCGAAGAAACGCGCAACGCGGTTCATATTCTCCGGCGACGTTTCGTTCTGTTTCAACAAGCGTGCCGAAAGCATCGGCGTCAGCGTCAGCGAAACCAGCAGCGACACCAGCACCGAGAATGTGATCGCCAATCCGTATTGGAAGAAGAAGCGCCCGACGATGCCGCTCATGAAGGCGATCGGCACGAAGACGGCGCAAACCGAGAAGGTTGCGGCCAGAACGGCAAGTCCGACCTCCTTGGTGCCGAGCGCCGCGGCTTCCATCGGCGGATAGCCTTCTTCGAGCTTGCGGTAAATGCTTTCGAGCACGACGATGGCGTCATCGACCAGCAGACCCACCGCCATCGACAACGCCATCAGCGTCATCATGTTGATGGTGAAGTCGGCGACGTAGAACGCGAAGAACGTCGAAATAAGCGATGTCGGCATCGCGATGGCGACGATAATCGTCGCGCGGATCGACAACAGGAAGGCGAGGGTGACGAGCACAACGAGCCCGATGCCGATCTGAATATCGGTGAACACGTCTTCCGCCGAACCTTCAATGAAGACGGCGCTGTCGCGCGCGATCTTCATGGTGACGCCGGGTGGCGCGATCTTCTGCAGATCGGCAAGCGCCACGCGTACTGCGCGAGCGACTTCCACGGTGTTCTGGCCGGATTGCTTGCGGATTTCCAGCGACACGCCGCGCCGTCCATCGAGCTGCGCATAGGAGTGTTCGTCGGCCACACCGTCTTCAATGGTCGCGACATCCTTGATCGAGGTCGGCGCGCCGTCCTTGCGGAAGGCGACGATGATGTTGCCGAATTCCGGGACCGTCGCGACTTCGCCCTTGGTCTTCACCGTGAACTCTGTCATGCGGCCCGGCGTGTCGAGCTTGCCACCCGGGATATCGGCATGTTCGCGGCGCACAGCGTCCGTCACATCGTCCGCCGTCACGCCATAGGCGCGCATCTTGTCGGCGTCGAGCCAGATGCGCACTTCGCGGTCGCGCCCG